>JAFZVR010000019.1 GCA_017617725.1 Prevotella sp. | reverse complement strand
TCATTGGAGACTTTTGCAAGGAAATCGTATGGCAAGTGAGCCCAGTCCGCTGTCATAGCATCGGTACTGGTGACAGCACGAAGTGCAACCGGGTTTTCATAGGTACGCTCATCGCCCATCACACCGACAGAGCGTACACTCGTCAGGAGGATAGCACCAGCCTGCCACACCTTATTATATAATATGTCACCATCATCACACTTATATTCACGCATATTACGGATATAGATATCATCTGCATCCTGAAGCACACGGACACGCTCAGGAGTGATATCACCGAGAATACGTACAGCAAGACCTGGTCCCGGGAACGGATGACGGTTTATGAGATGTTCTGGCATGCCAAGCTGTCGTCCTACACGACGTACCTCATCTTTGAACAGCCATTTCAGCGGTTCACATAGTTGCAGATGCATCTCCTCTGGCAGTCCACCTACATTATGGTGGCTTTTGATGACCTTTCCTGTAATATTAAGACTTTCTATACGATCTGGATAGATGGTGCCCTGTGCAAGCCATTTCAGTTGAGAGTTGAGAGTTGAGAGTTGAGAGTTTATTCTGCGTGCATGTTCATTGAACACCTCTACGAAGTCGCGACCAATAATCTTACGTTTCTTTTCCGGATCAGTGACACCTGCAAGATCTGAGAAGAATTTCTCCGAAGCATCAACACCGATAACGTTCAAGCCGAGACCTTGATAGTCATCCATTACCTGCTGGAACTCATTCTTACGTAGCATACCATGATCAACAAATATACATGTAAGACGATCACCAATAGCCTTATTCAACAGCACGGCAGCCACAGAAGAATCAACACCCCCGCTAAGACCCAGTATCACTTGGTCTTGTCCTAATTGCTCCTTCAGCTCTGCGACGGTGGTATCGATAAACGAGGCAGCACTCCACTCCTGCTTAGAGCAACAGATATCCACCACGAAATTCTTCAATAGCAATGAGCCCTGTAAAGTATGGTACACCTCTGGGTGGAACTGTACAGCGAAAACTGAAGCCCCCTCCTGACCTTCCCCCATAGGGGAGGAACTGCAAAATGCAGCGTTCCGCACATCCTTTGTAGAACCGATAACCTCAAATCCTGACGGTATGGCTGTGATGGTATCGCCATGACTCATCCACACCTGTGAGCCCTTCTCGAATCCCTTAAACAATGGATTACCACTATCGATGGTCTCCAAATGGGCACGTCCATATTCTCGAGAGTCGGTCTTTTCTACCTTACCACCTAAAGAATGTGAGATGAACTGTGCACCATAGCATATACCAAGAACGGGCAATCTGCCTATGAAACGCGATAAGTCGACTTTAAAAGCCTCCGGATCGTGAACGCTATATGGCGAACCACTTAGAATTACACCTATCACATCACTGTCATCCTCTGGATACTTGTTGTATGGAAGAATCTCGCAAAACGTATTGAGCTCTCGTACTCGCCGTCCTATGAGTTGCGTTGTCTGTGACCCAAAGTCAAGAATGATAATCTTTTGCATCGTAAAATGTTAAATCGTATATTTAATAAACGTCTCCGCCAATTCCAGCGAGTCTAATTTTCCCACATCAAGTATCTTAAGATCTTGCTTCTGACAACCGTATATATGTGCACGATGACATGTCTGCAGGTAGAAGTCCATGATGGGGAATCTGTCGGGGAACTGTTCCATGAGTGGGAACAGACGGGGTGAGAAGCTGTGGATGCCACTAAATGCGAATGCATAGAGAGTGTTGTGCGGAGTGCAGAGCATGGAATGAGTTGCTGACAAGGCTGTCGGACGTGAGTCTGTGATATGTGCAGTGAAGTCATCGTCAATGGACACATCAGCCGTATTTAGCCAAGGGAAAGGACTTTTCACCTCTCCTGTCTCCACATTTGTCCATCCCATCAGGCGCATAGCATTGTCGAAGAGCAGGTAACGTTTTGTCTTTCTGCGACTCACAAGCAGTACAGCGTCCTCCGTATCAAGATGCTGCCTTGAGAACCAGTCATAGTTGACATTATCGAGGATGTCAACGTTATGGATGAGTATGGGTGAATCTCCAGGGAATAGAGGGATGGCTTTCTTTATGCCGCCACCTGTTTCTAGCAGTTGTTCTGACTCATCACTAATGCGTATGTCGAGTCCGAAGTTATCGTTCTCTGCAAGATAGTCTACTATTTGTTCTGCAAAATGATGCACGTTTACAACAATATGTGTATATCCTGCATCACGAAGACGAATAAGAACATGTTTTAGCAACGGCTCACCAGCAACCTTTACCAAAGCCTTTGGCATTGTGTCTGTCAGCGGTTTCAAGCGTGTACCAAGGCCTGCCGCAAAAATCATTGCCTGTTTCATGAGTGCAAATATAGTTAAAAGTTGAGAGTTTAGAATCGAGAGTCGAGAAAAATTGCTATCTCTTTTTGATTTTTAACGTCTGCGTGATGTTTTGTTCACGATGACATATTCGCACCTCTATTCCGAATTTATTATGGATATGTTCTGCCAAATGCTGAGCACTGTATACGCTACGGTGTTGTCCACCGGTACATCCGAAGGAGAACATCAATGACGTAAAGCCACGCTGCATATACCGTTCTACATGTGCATCAGCGAGTTTATACACGCTCTCCAAAAATGTTAGTATTTCACCATCGTCTTCCAAGAATTTTATAACAGGCTCATCCAGCCCTGTAATTTTCTTATACGGCTCATAACGACCTGGATTGTGAGTACTACGACAGTCGAAGACATACCCTCCTCCATTGCCTGTTTCATCCTCTGGAATACCTTTTTTATATGAGAAGCTGAACACCCTCACTACCAACGGTCCCTTTCCATCGTATTTTGACACTGTTGCCGGACCATTATTGTACGTCGTCTGGTCCTTCGTTGCAAACTGTGGTAGTTCCACAAGTTGACGAAGGATATTCATTAAGTATGGATATGGGAAGAATCCAGTACACAAACCTCCCTTATCCTCTCTTGACTTTGGAGAGAAAATAAGATTACGAAGATTCTGTATTGCCGGCGGTATGCTCTCTATGAAATGTTTCTTACGCTCAAAATAGCCACGAAAACCATATGCCCCAAGGACTTGTAATAGACGGAACAGCACAAAGAGATTTAGATGCTTGTCAAACTCTTTGCGGTCCGGACGCTCAGCCATATATCCCCCAAGCTCTTCATAATATATATCTATAAGATGCTGACGCAAACTCTCAGGATAGCGTGCCGATGCCTGCCACAGGAACGAAGCGACATCATAATAGAACGGGCCGCGGCGCCCACCTTGGAAATCGATGAGAAAGGGTTGAGGGTTGAGGGTTGAGGGTCGAGGGCACAGCATAATGTTCCGAGCCTGGAAGTCACGATACATAAAAGTATTTGCACTCTCCATTGTAAGGTCGTGAGCCATTCTACGGAAGTCCTCTTCCAATCGCATTTCATGGAAGTCTATGCCTGTAGCCTTAAGGAAACAGTATTTGAAATAGTTCAGGTCAAACATCACATTCTGTTCATCAAAAGCTGGCTGTGGATAGCAATAACTCCAATCAAGTCCTTCTGCACCGAGGAATTGTATTCGCGGCAACAGCCGGATAACATCCTCAAGTAGCTGCAGCTCCTGGGCATCATATTTCCCGCCTTTCTCACGTCCTCCCCGTATGGCATCGAAAAGTGATGTTCCACCTAAATCTGTCTGCAGATAGCGCATACTGTCATCGGCAACAGCCAATATCTGCGGTACAGGCAGATGTTTCTCTGCAAAATGACGTGACAAATAAACAAAAGCCTGATTTTCCTCCTTACTCGTACCCACAACACCAATAACGGTATGAGCATCGTTATCGTTAAGACGATAATACTGGCGGTTGCTTCCTGCACCGGCAAGCAACGTTACATCGGATACCTCAGCCCCACTCCATCGTCTATATAGCTCTTTCAGTTGCTGCATAATGATTATGAATCCTCTTTTCTACGTTTTTTTTCCTCATAAACGGCCAACATTCTGTCAACAAGAATTATCAAAAGAAAAATTCCTAACGACATAAGCCACGACTTCGTAATAGCCAACAATCCGGCCGCAACTACGAAGTACAAGATAAACATTTTATAATTAAACGAATTCTTCATACAAGTTGTTTTGCTTTCATGTGCAAAATTACAAAATAACAAAGTCAACACAAAAGAAAACAAAAAAAATCAGAAGTCTCGCGACTTCCGATTTTCAAAAACAAACTACTTAAAAACTAATCTACTAAAACAAATCAAAAAAAACTAAACGTGCTTCACAGCACAATATTAGTATTTCTGTTGCAAAGTTATGCATCATAATTTTTACGCCAAAACAATAATGTAAAAAAAATGCATATAACGTGCCCGAACACAAAAAAAAATGGCACCGCACCTATGCGATACCATTTTTTGTTAAGTACAGTTTGCAAAACTATAATACTTTTTTTGTTTTTATGTATTCTATTTGCAACCTATCTTGTTATATTTTACATCATACCACCCATACCTGGGGCGCCGCCCATTGGCATTGCCGGTTCCTTTTCCGGTTTGTCAACGATGATACATTCTGTTGTGAGGAACATACCAGCAATTGACGCAGCATTCTCAAGAGCTACACGTGCCACCTTTGCAGGATCAACGATACCGGCTTTACGCAGGTCCTCGTACTCATCAGTACGGGCATTGTAACCGAAGTCACCCGTGCCTTCAAGCACTTTCTGTACGACAACGGCACCTTCTCCACCGGCATTTGTAACAATCTGACGCAGAGGCTCTTCGATAGCACGTTCAACAATATTGATACCTGTCTGCTCATCAGCATTGTCACCCTTTATTTTCTTCAGAGCCTCGAGAGCGCGGATATAGGTTGTACCACCTCCGGCAACGACACCTTCCTCGATAGCTGCACGAGTAGCACAGAGAGCATCGTCAACACGATCTTTCTTCTCCTTCATCTCCACCTCGCTGTTAGCACCTACATACAGAACTGCGACACCACCGGCAAGCTTAGCAAGACGCTCCTGCAGCTTCTCCTTGTCGTATGAACTGGTAGTATTCTCTATCTCTTTTTTGATTTGAGACACACGGTCAGCAATAGCTTCCTTCTGACCAGCACCGTTAACGATAGTGGTGTTGTCCTTAGATACTGTCACCTTGTCACATGTACCAAGCATATCGAGGGTAGCCTTATCAAGTGTGAGACCCTTTTCCTCACTTATAACAGTACCACCGGTAAGCACTGCGATATCCTCAAGCATCGCCTTACGACGGTCACCGAAGCCAGGAGCCTTCACTGCACATATCTTCAGACCTGCACGCAGACGGTTTACCACGAGTGTTGTCAGTGCCTCAGAATCCACATCCTCTGCGATAACGAGTAACGGACGACCACTCTCTGCTGCTGGCTGCAGGATTGGCAAGAAGTCTTTGATATTGGAAATCTTCTTATCATAGATAAGGATGTATGGATTTTCCATAACACATTCCAACTTCTCTGCGTCAGTAACAAAGTATGCTGACAGATAACCACGGTCGAACTGCATACCCTCTACTACACCGATACTTGTTTCACGGCTCTTGCTCTCCTCGATAGTAATAACGCCATCCTTTGACACTTTACGCATAGCATCAGCAAGCAGTTTACCAATTTCAGCATCGTTGTTGGCACTGACAGTTGCCACCTGTTCTATCTTGTCATAGTTGTCATCTACCTTCTCTGCACTACCCTTGATGAACTCAACGACAGCATCAACAGCCTTGTCTATACCACGCTTCAAATCCATCGGGTTAGCACCAGCTGTCACATTCTTCAGTCCTTCATTAACGATAGCCTGTGCCAGGATGGTTGCTGTGGTAGTACCATCACCAGCATCGTCACCGGTCTTTGATGCTACACTCTTAACGAGCTGTGCACCAGTATTCTCGAACTTATCCTCGAGTTCCACCTCCTTAGCAACGGTAACACCGTCCTTAGTAATCTGTGGAGCACCGAACTTCTTCTCAATGACAACATTGCGGCCTTTAGGACCAAGGGTCACCTTAACTGCGTTTGCCAACTGGTCAACGCCCTGCTTCATTACCTCGCGGGCGTCAATATTGAATTTAATATCCTTTGCCATAGTTATTTTGCTTTATTACGTTATCTCGTTATTAAGTTGATTACTTTTCAATCACTGCCAAAACGTCGCTCTGACGCATGATGAGGAATTTCTCGCCATCGAGCTCCAGCTCTGTCCCAGCATATTTGCCATAAAGCACTTCGTCATCAGCCTTCAGGACCATTTCCTCGTCCTTAGTGCCATTGCCTACTGCTATAACCTTACCACGTAATGGTTTCTCCTTTGCTGTATCAGGAATGATGATACCGCCAACTTTCTCTTCTGCCGGTGCAGGAACTACAAGCACACGGTCTGCTAATGGTTTAATGTTCATATCTTAATTAATTTAATGATTACTTCTGCACTACTATGAGCTAAAAGCGTGCCAAAATGACATTGTGACAAAATTGTCAGTTGACTGCGCAATAATGGCAGAACAACTAAATCACGCAAAAAGTAAAAAAATATTGCGTGAATACTAAAAAACTGCATTTCCTTTTTTGTACTTCTCACAACTTGTAGTAACTTTGCAAAGATTAAAACCTTTTTAAAATGAAAGACTTTATAAAAAACGTATTTGCTACCGTCCTTGGTATCTTCCTTTTCATGATTATCACAGGACTGTTCTGTATGATGAGCATCATCGGAATGGTAGCAGCAGGTGAGCAGACAAAGAGTGTTAAGGACAACTCCGTACTTGTAATGAACCTTAATGCCGCTATGGAAGAGCGGGCAGACAGTAATCCTTTCAGTGAACTGATGGGTGACATGGGGTCAACACTCGGACTCGAGGACATGCTTTCTGCCATCAAGAAAGCAAAAGACAATGACAAGATTAAAGGTATATACATAGAGGCAGGAGCATTCTCTCCAGACTCGTATGCCTCACTGCAGGCTCTGCGTCGCGCCCTTGCCGACTTCCGCAAGAGCGGCAAGTGGATTGTGGCATACGCTGATACCTACACACAGGGAGCATACTATATCGCATCTGTTGCTGACAAGGTATGGCTCAATCCGCAGGGAATGGTTGACTGGCACGGCCTTGGTGCACAGAAAATGTATCTCAAGGGACTGATGGAGAAATTCGGCGTTAAGATGCAGGTAGCAAAAGTCGGTACGTATAAGAGTGCTGTGGAACAGTTCACGAATGACAAGATGAGTGATGCTGACCGTAAGCAGACGGAAGACTATATCAACGGTATCTGGCAGCAGGTAACAAGCGATGTGGCAGCAAGCCGTAAGCTGACAGCAGCAACGCTCAATGCCTATGCCGACAGCCTCATCACCTTTGATGATCCTAAGCAGTTAGTAGGCATGAAGATGGTTGACCAGCTCATGTATACCGACCAAGTCAAAGCAGAAGTAAAGAAACTGTTGAAGATTGACGAAGACGACGATATCAACCAGTTAAGTATTAGCGACATGAAGAATGTCAAGGAGAAAGACCGTGATGGTGATGAGATTGCTGTGTACTATGCATACGGCGATATCGTTGACGGTGTCGCTGGCAACCAGTTCTCTAAATCTGCAGTCATCGATGCACAGGTAGTATGCAAAGATCTTGAAGAGCTGATGGACGACGATGATGTCAAAGCTGTCGTTCTACGAATCAATTCCGGTGGCGGTAGTGCTTACGCCTCAGAGCAGATATGGCACCAGATAATGGAACTCAAGAAGAAAAAGCCTGTAGTAGTGTCTATGGGTGGTATGGCTGCTTCCGGAGGCTATTATATCAGTGCACCGGCAAACTGGATTGTGGCAGAGCCTACAACCCTTACCGGAAGTATCGGTATCTTCGGTATGTTCCCAGACATGAGCGGCTTGCTCACAGAGAAATTAGGATTGCGCTTCGATGAGGCGAAGACAAATAAATACAGCGTCTTTGGCACTAACGCACGTCCGTTCACCGCTGATGAAATGGCACACCTCGAAAACTATATCGACCGCGGATACAAACTGTTCCGCCAGCGAGTCGCAGAAGGTCGTGGCATGAAGACTGAACAGGTAGAAGAGATTGCCCAGGGACATGTATGGCTGGGTAAGGATGCCAAACCAATAAAGCTCGTTGACCAGTTAGGGTCTCTCGATGATGCTATCGCGAAAGCTGCAGAATTGGCAAAGCTCAAGGAGTATTACACCAACCCGTATCCAGAGAAGGATGACTGGTTCGAGTCATTCATGAAAGATACTAAGAACGGCAACTACCTCGATGCGCAGCTCCGTATGACGCTTGGCGACCTTTATGAGCCATTCCTCCTTATGAGAACCATTAACAGCCAAAGTGCAATACAAGCACGCGTACCTTATTATATTATTATTAGATAGTTGAAAGTCGAGGGTCGAGAGTCGAGGGTCGAGGGTAAACCGTAAACTGTAAACCGTAAACCATAAACTGTAAACCGTAAACTGTAAACCGTAAACTAAAGTGCAAGGGGACTTCATAAAAATAAATATGTGGCTAAAGCCACTGAGCTGGATTTACGGCTTAGTGGTAGATATCAGGAACCAGATGTTTGACTGGGGTATCCTGAAAAGTCGCAGCTTCGACACTCCCGTGATATCCGTAGGAAATATCACGGTGGGTGGCTCGGGCAAGACGCCACATGTGGAGTACCTCATCCGACTGCTAAACCAACACATCAAGGTGGCAGTTCTCAGCCGCGGATATAAGCGGAAGAGTAAGGGCTTCGTCCTTGCCGACAACGACACACCAATGTCACAAATCGGTGATGAACCGTACCAGATGAAGCAAAAGTTCCCGGATATCTATGTTGCAGTAGATAAAGACCGCTGTCACGGTATTGACACTCTGCTCAATAATGAGGCAACAAAAGATACTGGTGTGATACTCCTCGACGATGCATTTCAGCACCGTTATGTCACACCAGGAATTAATATTCTACTCGTTGACTATCATCGTCTCATCACACACGACGCATTACTGCCAGCAGGGCGACTGCGTGAACCCGTCTCAGGGAAGGACAGAGCCGACATCGTCATCGTCACGAAATGTCCGAAGGACCTCAAGGCTATCGACTACCGTGTTCTCACAAAGACCATGAGCCTCTATCCCTATCAAAACTTATATTTTACATATATCGACTATTGCAACCTTCACAAAGTATGGGGAGAGGATGAGCTTCGGCTCGATGATCTGTCCGAGACTAACGTACTGTTGCTCACGGGAATAGCTTCGCCACAGCAGCTACTGGTGGACCTCAAAGAGAAATGCCAGACGCTAACACCGCTATCGTTCCCTGACCATCATCAGTTTACCGAACAGGATATTCTGAAGATTAATGATGTGTACAGCAACCTGTCTGAACCAAAGATTATCATCACGACAGAAAAAGACACCACACGTATGAAGACCGTCACCAACCTTGATGACAACGCAAAGGACAATACCTACGTGTTGCCTATCAAGGTTGCATTCCTACAGAAACAAGAACCTATGTTTAACAATAAAATCCTAAGCTATGTACAAAAAAATTCAAGAAACAGCATCTTGGTTAAAAGAAAGGATGCAGACAAGCCCAAAGACAGCGATAATACTGGGAACAGGCCTCGGACAATTAGCTTCCGAAATATCTGACACTCAGGAAATTCCGTACAGCGACATCCCTAACTTCCCCGTTTCAACGGTAGAAGGACATAGCGGAAAGCTTATCTTCGGTAAACTCGGTGGAGTGGACATCCTCGCTATGCAAGGTCGTTTCCACTTCTATGAGGGCTACAATATGAAAGAAGTGACTTTCCCTGTTCGCGTAATGTACGAACTGGGCATTAAAACCCTCTTTGTCTCTAATGCTGCAGGTGGCATGAACCCAGCATTCAAGATTGGTGATATCATGATTATCACAGACCATATCAATTTCTTCCCAGAGCATCCTCTACGCGGAAAGAACTTCCCAACAGGACCACGCTTCCCCGATATGCACGAGACTTATGATGTGGAACTCATAAAGATGGCTACAGATATTGCCAAAGAGAAGAATATCCGCCTCACCTATGGTGTATATGTAGGTACACAAGGTCCTACCTTTGAGACACCTGCAGAATATCGTATGTATCGCACCCTTGGTGGCGATGCTGTCGGTATGAGTACTGTCCCAGAGGTTATTGTTGCCCACCACTGTGGCATCCGTACCTTCGGTGTGAGTGTTATCACCGACCTCGGAGGCTTTGACACCCCTGTTGAGGTAAGCCACGAAGAGGTTCAGGAGGCAGCCAACACTGCTCAACCGTTCATGACAGAGATCATACGCGAGATGATTCGCCGGTCATAATGGGTCGAGGGTCGAGAGTCGAGAGTCGAGGGTAAACCGTAAACTGTAAACCGTAAACTGTAACCGGTAAACCGTAAACCGTAAACTGTAAACTATTTAAATGGATATTGCAAACCTTGGTGAGTTCGGTCTTATAGACCGCCTTACAAAAGATTTCGAGATTAAGAATAAATCAACCAAGTACGGCGTAGGCGATGACTGCGCCGTACTCTCCTACCCCGACAGCGAAGTCCTTGTGACCACCGATATGCTTATGGAGGGTGTACATTTCGACCTCACATATATCAGCATGCAGCAGTTGGGCTATAAGGCTGCGATGGTCAATATCAGCGACATCTTTGCAATGAACGGCACACCACGCCAGCTCATCGTAAGCATAGCACTCAGCAAACGCTTCACAGTAGAGGATATGGATGCTTTCTACGAAGGTCTGCGTAAGGCGTGCGAGAAATGGAACATCGATATTGTCGGTGGTGATACCACCTCGTCGTACACGGGTCTCGCCATCAGCATCACCTGTATTGGAGAGGCACGCAAGGAAGAGGTTGTCTATCGCAATGGAGCACGTGAGACCGACCTCATCTGCGTCAGCGGAGACCTCGGTGCAGCATATATGGGTTTACAGATACTGGAACGCGAGAAAGCCGTCTATTACCAGATGCTGGAGGAAGAGCGCAAGAAGAATGCTGGACGCTCCCCCTATGGGGGAGAGACGGAGGGGGGCTTCTTCCAACCCGATTTCGCAGGTAAGGAATATCTCCTTGAACGACAACTACAGCCAGAGGCACGCGGTGACATCATAAAACAACTTCGTGAGGCTGGCATCCGTCCCACCGCCATGATGGACATCAGCGACGGACTCTCCAGCGAACTCATACATATCTGTAAGCAAAGCCATTGCGGATGCCGCATCTTTGAGAAGAACATCCCTATTGACTACCAGACAGCTGTCACATGTGAGGAGTTTAATATGAATCTCACGACTGCAGCGCTGAATGGTGGCGAAGACTACGAATTGCTCTTCACTGTCCCTATTGGCGATCATGAGAAGATTTCTAATATGGAGAATGTACGCCTCATAGGCCATATCACCAAGCAGGAACTGGGATGTATGCTCGTAACGCGCGATGATCAGGAGTTCGCATTGAAAGCACAGGGATGGGAGCCTTTAAGTCGTAATTCATAATTTATCGTGTGCAATTCATTGACTTCTCATAATACTTTTGCAAAAAAACGTTAAGCGGTGAAAGAATTATGCATTATGAATTGTGAATTATGAATTTAATAGTTACCTTTGCACCCGCAAACAAAACAATGATGGTGCCTTAGCTCAGTTGGTAGAGCAACGGACTGAAAATCCGTGTGTCCCCGGTTCGATTCCTGGAGGTACCACTTTCCTCCTTTCATTTGGTCCGATGATGACAATTGTCTGAGTCGGACCTTCCTTTTTTTAAGGGGCAGGAAGAACTTAGACATTCTACCTACCCTATACCATCAATTCTGAACTTCGTAATACCAGCAGGGACTTGTACCTCTACAACATCCCCCACCCCTTTATTCAACAAAGCCTGTGCTATAGGTGATTTTATTGAAATCTTCCCTTCACGAAGGTTTGCCTCATGAGGACTGACGATGGTGTAACTCATCTGGGCATTGGTACGCAGATTCGTCATTGTAACCGTACTAAGTAATCCTATACTGTCACTTTTCAATCGCGACTTATCAATGACACGAGCATGTTCGAGGACCCTCTGCTTGAAACGTATCCTACTTAGCAAGCGTCCCTGCTCACGCTTCGCAGCATGATACTCAAAATTCTCACTTAGGTCACCCTTGTCACGAGCCTCAGCAATAGCATCACGCACTCGCGGCAATTCAACATTCTCCAGTTCACGGAGTTCGGCAACGAGCTTGTCGTAACCTTCTTGAGACATATATTCCATATAGCTTAACTCATTTTTTCATTATTACAACCGTCGTTAACTACCTCTATATAGAAGCTGAACGGACGAAAACCATCATTACAGCTGATCATCGCACTCATGGGGTCTTTCATCCAGCCGGCGAAAAAATTCCCCTCACCTCTTGCCAACGACTCAACGAACTCTCGCATCGATGACCAGGCTGACGGGCACATTCCCTCCGGACACTGGCCATTTTCAGATATCCATTGCTGCCCCACCCTTATGTCGCATGTATGCTCAATAGGATTTTCGTACTTCTCCATTAAGTCATGATATATCGTTTGGCGTATAGCCGTAATTCGCACCCTATTCATTCTAATCAAACAGTTTCTTCCAATTGTTCTTCTAAAAACTCAGCAGCATCAGCTACACAGTCAGGACATTCGCGTAAAACAACCTTTGTACCGACACCTTTAAGCAGTTTGCACTGTGTGGCACCATTGCGTTGCTGGAACTGGCTCATCATCTTCTTCATGCCCTTCATAGATTTTGCCCTGTCCTTGGTGTACATTCCCAATGTAATACCTGCGCCCACGAGTGAACCACATGTTCCTTCCATATTACCCATGCCTGCCCCGAATGAGTTGGCAATGTTTCTAGCAGTCTCTTCATCTATGCCTACTTTGTCAGCATAAGTACAGAGTATTGCCTGAGCGCAGTTATGGGAACCACACCTTTTCTTCTCTGCTGCTATATATTTCCTTGTTTCCATGCTAACGTGCTATGTTGATATATCTTGTTTCTAAGTATTTCAGCCACAATAAGTATCTACTATTGTTATATTTTCCCCTGAG
>JAFZVR010000018.1 GCA_017617725.1 Prevotella sp. | reverse complement strand
GGGTGGGTCGTATGTTAATAAAAATCATTCTTACCGTCATCTTTCTATTGGTGACAATTGGCGTGGGAGTTTATTCCCGCAAACAGGCAAAAAGCGTTGACGGCTTCGTGCTCGGCGGTCGCTCCGTGGGTCCTTGGCTCACAGCCTTCGCCTTTGGTACAAGCTATTTCTCCGCAGTTGTATTCGTCGGCTATGCCGGACAGTTCGGTTGGAAATACGGTCTCTCCGCTTCATGGATCGGAATCGGCAACGCCATCATCGGTTCTCTTCTTGCTTGGATGGTTCTTGGCAAGCGCACTAAACTGATGACTCAGCACATCCAGAGCCGTACCATGCCTGATTTCTTCGGCACACGTTTCTCAAGCGAAGGACTTCGTGTCGTGGCTTCCATCATTGCTTTCGTGTTCCTTATCCCATATACAGCAGGCGTTTATATGGGTATCTCAAAGCTCTTCGAGATGGGTTTCGGCATACCTTATTCATATTGCGCTATGATTATGGCTACTCTCACAGCCGTATATGTCATTCTCGGAGGCTATAAGGCTACAGCTATCAATGATTTCATACAGGGTATCATCATGCTTTTCGGTATCACAACAGTTATCTATGTAGTGCTCGATAATCAGGGCGGTTTGTCTGCGGCTATAGAGAAGATGGCAGCACAGGTACCTACAGCACATGACCTCGAAGACAAGAGCGGATTGTTCTCTTCATTCCAGTTAGGCGACTTCGCCTCTTGGTTCGGTCCTAATCCATTAAGTCTGCTCGGTGTTGTTGTACTCACTTCACTCGGTACATGGGGATTGCCACAGATGGTTGGTAAGTTCTACTCTATCACCGACGAGAGCGCAATCAAGCGAGGAACTATCATCTCTACAATCTTCGCGCTCATCGTTTCTGGCGGTTGCTATTTCATCGGAAGCTTCGGCCGTCTCTACCCAGAGCCAGCTTTCTCTCCAGAAAAACACAAATACGCATACGACTCAATCGTACCTTCTATGCTTGAGACATTGCCTGACGTGCTTATCGCCCTCGTGGTGCTTCTCGTACTCTCTGCATCAATGTCAACATTGGCAAGCCTCGTACTCACATCTTCTTCTACAATGACTCTCGACCTTATCTATCGTGATAAGAAATCAACCGACGATGAGGTAAAGGGTGGCGAGATTGATGATGAGGTAGCAGAGAAGATAGAGAGAAGAAAGGTTGTGATAATGCGAGTTCTTATCGTGTTCTTCATTGCCCTCTCACTTATGATTGCCCTCAACCCACCACAGTTCATTGCACAGCTCATGGGTATCTCTTGGGGTGCTCTTGCAGGAGCCTTCCTTGCTCCATTCATGCTCGGATTGTATTGGAGAGGCGTAACAACCGCCAGCGTATGGGCTTGCTTCGCATGGGGTGTAGGTCTCACAGTTGTCAATATGATGCTCAGCAACTCATTGCTCAACCCAATCGACTGCGGTGCAGTTGCTATGGTAGGTGGTTTCATCGTTGTGGCAGTAGTTAGTCTCTTCACAAAGAAGATGGATACACACACCGTTGACAGCATCTTCAAGTGCTACGACAAGTAATTATAAACAAATAGATTATAAAACAAAAAGCTGAGGTCGCGAATCACGACCCCAGCTTTTTTTGTTTGCCGTTTCAATTACTCCGCAATCTTGATTGCCACAGCATGTAATTGCTGCCAACCTGCACGGTCAGTAAGGCGAACCATGAAATGATAGTCACCCGGATCTACATCGGCAGGAATGGCGATATCATGACGTGCTGTGAATGATTTCTGTCCTGAAGGAATATCGAAGTCCTGATTATATATCCAAGGCTTCTTCGGTTCTTTCTTGGCATCCACAGAACATTCTACAGAAGATGTGCTGTGAGTGTGGTGGTCAAAATTGTTATGGATCTCAACATTGTATGATCCCAACTCTGTATCATCGGTAAACAGAACATTTAAAGGAATCACATCACCACGCTTAAACACTTGGCAGTCGGTTGGAACCGCAACAATATCGGTTGTGTTGATGACAGGATAGATCATATCCTTCGTTTCCTCGTCATCATCGCTGCCGCACGCACTAAGTGCGCACAGCAGCATAAGAGAAAAATATGTCTTCTTCATTTACAAGTATGTATTAATCTTCATCCTCTTCTTCCGTGATGTCTTTCTGTGCGGTAGTTGACCTGCCATTACCGTCAGTCACCGTCAGCTTCAACAAGTCGCCTACAACAACGCCCTTGTCAGCAATGTCAACATGCACATGAAAACCATCGATATTCAGTACCCCGATATATTTGGAATCGGTAACGTTTTTTGTAGCTTTGGTGGTGTTACCCGAAGCGTCGGTAATGACAATCTGAATGGCTGCGGTACGTCCAGGAGCGGTAACATCTGCCTTAACGCAGATTTCGCCGTCTTCGATGTTAGCCTCGTCCATAACAATGGTTGGTGCAGGGGTATCATCATCATCGTCATCATCGCCACAAGATGTGAAACCAAGAGAAACAACACACAAGAGAGCGAGCATAAGGCTCATATATTTAAGATTTTTCATTTTGCTAAAAAATTTTCAATTATTAATTATTAATTATAAATTAGTTAGAACTCCCAACCAATCATCAGCGAGATATTACGTCCCGGTTCAGGCACGTCAATCAAGCGATAATAGCTGGTATGGTCGTAATAGCGACGGTCAAGCAGGTTATCTGCATGAAGCGTCAGGTTAAGTTTTGAGCTTCCCAACTGAAACTCTTTTCCTGCCGAAAGATTCAGAGTAAAATACCCATCGGTAGGCTTTTCGGGCGGAACAATCTCATTCTGAGTACCTACGATATGGGCACTAAGACCTACGAAGTCCTTGCCCTTGCTATCGAAAGTATATTTCAAACCTGTATCAACCGACCACGGAGTGCTGAAAGGCAGGGTATATCCCTTCTTCTCACCCGACTGCTGACGGGCATAGAGATACTCTCCCTGTGCATGTACTTGCCAATGGTCGTCAAGCTTCCAGTTCAACTGCGCCTCCAATCCCCAACGCAGCACCTCTGCCTGCCTGTAATTATACAACTGCAAACCCTCTACATACTGTGCCGTAGGATTCAGGTATATGTAGTTAGGGAAGTAATTCAGATATGGCTCTACCTGCACTTCCAAAGCATCGTTGCACCAGAGGACAGTGGCATCAACCTGATACGACTCCTCAGGATCTAACTTCGCATTGCCACGCTCATAGCGGAATATGTGGTAGTTTATGCCGTCAGCACCCAGTTCCTTCGGAATAGGCACACGGAAACTCTTGCCAATATTCGCCTTTAGCACCCATAGTCCTGTGCTGTAATTTACGCCAGCCGACCAAGTGAGGCTATTGAAGTTGCCTCGGAAATCTGCCGAACGCTCCTTATATATAGAATCTGTACCCACAGGTGTCTTGAACCAATCCTGATAGTTATGTATGTGCGTGTGAACATGGTCATAACGCAATCCGGCATTCACGATGAAGTTATCGGTAATGGTATAGCGATCCATAACATAACCACCAACGCTCAGCGTTTTGAAGTCAGGTATGATAAAGCCCCAGCCACTACGGCGGTTATACTGATACTCGCTGCTCACGCCACCACGCAACTCGTGTTTGTCTAAGGTGTGACGAAGTCCGACACCCGCTGTATAGGTACTCTTGTTGAACCTACGCTCAAGTGAACTCTTTGGCGCAGGCATATAACCGTGACTTACCGGCTCTGAACATTCCTCACGCAGATTATTCTGATATGCATGGTTAAGCTCATAAGAAGTCTGTTCGCTATGCCATGTG
>JAFZVR010000017.1 GCA_017617725.1 Prevotella sp. | reverse complement strand
CTTTTTCATAATGATATCTTTTTTGTTTATTATTCTATTGACTTTTTACTCTCTTTTCCGCCGTAGGCTTCCCCCTCGCCCCTCAAAGTTCCCCTCGCCCCTCAAAGTTCCCCTCGCCCCTGGGAGAGGGGTTAGGGGTGAGGCTGGGGTTAGGGGTGAGGCCAGGAATTAGGGGTGAGGTTTCCTTTTAGATTCTTCCTGCTGCGATACACTCCGGACAGCGCCATTCTTTGACACCCGAGCCTCCGCAATGGTAGCAACTTCCTTCGCCATCGCCGTTGCAACGGCTGCACTTCAGATAACCCCTATGGCCTTTGCAGGCTTCACATTGAAAGGTCTTCTGACCTCCGCAGTTATAGCAGACCTGATCGCCGCGCATGCCTGTGCCGTCGCAATAGCCGCACTTCAGCTCGCCCGATCCCTGACAATGGTAGCAATCTACCACACCGCTGCCCAGACAGTCCTCACATTTCCAGGTACCTTTTCCTTGGCAAGGAAGACAGGTCTCATGGATAACTCCTTCACCACCACAACGACTGCAACTTTGTGCATTCGCTGTCATTACACCTATTACTATTACTGCGAACAATAATGCTACTCGTTTCATATCTTTATCGGTTTTTAGTTTTATTATCAATTTACTGATGCAAAGATAGTTTGTCATTTAACATTCTGAAAGGGATTTCTCCTAAATGTTAGTAGGGATTTCCCTATTCCTTCTTCTGCTTTTCCCTAATATGTTTCCTCCACAGAACTATTGCTGCAACGAGCATGACCACTCCAAGGAACAATGCTCGTAAACTACTTTCTGCATAGAACCTCATATAGTAGAACAGCAAATGTATGATATACAATACGGCGGCAATGGCTATACTCACAACAATAGCGATGAAAACCTCCATCGGAGTAGCTTTAATACCATCAGGCTTGGCATAGCTATATATCACATATCCAAGAAACAACAATGGAGGGATGGCACATATCAGTATCATACGTGTCCGCGCGGCTTTTTGTTCCTCCTCCTGTTTTTTTATCTCCTCCATCTTTTGATTCATCTCGTCATACTGTTCACGCGACTCATCATTCAGAAGACTTTCATACTGCTCACTCGACCCATCATTCAGCGAATGTTTCTCTGAAAGCACCTTCAACATCTCCTTCTTATATATTTCCGAAGAGTTGATGTCGGAACCATTGGGCGGAGCCGCCCATAAGAAAGCACAATAGGCACCGATAAATAGCAAAATTGCTATCAAAAGCACAATTATTGACTGGCGGCTATCACGCCTCGTCTTGCGAGTGTTCTTCTTCCAATCGTCGAAGATCATATCACGCATAACTTGGTCATGAATCTGTTGATCAAACTGCTGTTGTATGAGCTGGTCGCTTGAGTTATCGTAATTATCCATCGCAAAATAGCTTTAAGAATATCTATTTGCAAATATACAAATTTCAATCATTCTACAAACAAAGAATGTGGTATTATTGTTGCAATATACATAAAAAAGCGAAAAAACATAAAACGGATGCTATAAAATACACTAAAGATGTTAGCATTTGCTTTTTTTGTCATACCTTTGCGAAGCAAAGTTAAATTGCATTCGACAAACAATAATAACTAAATAACAGACATATGAAGAAACTATTAACAATGGCACTGTTTGCCATAATGGCTATCGGCGCACAGGCACAGGAAGCAGAGAAGAAAGATTCTGTTGATAACAACAAACCTGTGTTTACAACTATCAAAGAATTACCTATCACAAGTATCAAGGACCAGAACCGTTCAGGTACGTGCTGGGCATTCTCCACACTGTCATTCTTTGAGAGCGAGATCTTGAAGGCTACGGGTAAGAGCTATGATCTATGCGAGATGTTCATTGCTAACCACGACTATATGGAGCGTGCAGAACTGACAGTACGCATGCATGGCGACAGCCAGTTCGCACAGGGTGGTTCTGCTGGCGATGTGCTAATCATAATGAAAGAGCACGGCATTTGCCCAGAGGACGCAATGCCTCTGCCTGGTACTATGCAGGGCGACTCACTGGCTAATTTCAATGAGTTCTTCTCAGTAATGGAACCATTCGTGGATGCTGTAGCTAAGAATAAGGCTAAGAAGATAAGCAACCAATGGAAGCCTGCTCTGCAGGGTATCATTGATGCATATCTGGGCAAGGTGCCTGAGACTTTCACATACGAAGGAAAGAGCTACACTCCGAAGACTTTCATGGCAAGCCTCGGCATCAACCTTGATGACTACGTTAGCATCACCAGCTACACACATCATCCTTTCTACACAAAGTTTGCTGTTGAAGTACAGGACAACTGGCGTTGGGACCAGAGCTACAACGTACCGATGGATGAGATGATGCGCATCATTGACAATGCATTGGACAATGGCTATACTATCGCCTGGGGCGGTGACGTATCAGAAGACGGTTTCACTCGTAAGGGACTCGGTATTCTCTATGACACCAAGAAAGCTCAGTCGCTCACAGGTAGCGATGCTGCACACTGGCTCAAGCTGAAAGCAACAGAAAAGAAAGAGAAACTGGACAGCCTGGGTGTAAACGCACCAGAGATTGTTCCTACACAGCAGTTCCGTCAGGAAGGATTCGACAACTGGGAACTGACTGACGACCACGGAATGCATATCTATGGTTTGGCAAAGGACCAGAATGGCAAGGAGTACTACATGGTGAAAAACTCTTGGGGTGAGTATGGTGACTACAAGGGCACATGGTATATGACAAAGGCCTTCGTTGCTGGTAAGACAATGGACTTCCTCATAAACAAGAACGCTATTCCAAAGGACATCCGTAAGAAACTGGGTATTTAATATTACAATACGAACATACAAAGAGGTGGACAAGTTCCACCTCTTTTTTTGCATATAATCACAAAAAAAATAAAAAAAACACTTATTGTTCTTGTTGTTTAATGAGATATTTGTAATTTTGAAGACTGATTACATTGGGGAAATATATACAATTCGTATATGTGGCTAAGTCCGTAAACTGTAAAACGTAAACGACGCCTCCCTCTCCAATGCCTTGAACGGGAAAATATAAAAACGATATAAATGCAACTTAAATGGAATTACGAACCACCTACACCAGAGGAGCAAAACCTTGCCAATGAATTGGGCGAGAAGCTGACGATCAGTCCTGTGCTGGCGTTACTGCTTATTAGGCGCGGCATCACGACAGAGTCGGCAGCAAAGCGATTCTTCCGTCCACAGCTGGCAGACCTCATCAACCCTTTCTTGATGAAAGATATGGACTTGGCTGTAGACCGCCTGAACGATGCTATGGGGCGCAAGGAGCGCATATTGGTTTATGGCGACTATGATGTTGACGGATGTACTGCCGTTGCGCTGGTGTATAAGTTCCTACGACAATTCTATTCTAATATTGACTACTATATTCCTGACCGATATGACGAAGGCTATGGAGTAAGTAAGAAAGGAATAGACTATGCCAAGGACACGGGTGTAAAACTTATCATTATTCTCGATTGCGGTATCAAGGCAATTGAAGGTGTTACCTATGCTAAAAGCCTGGGCATAGACTTCATTATCTGTGACCATCATGTACCAGATGAGACCATGCCGCCTGCTGTCGCCATACTGAACCCCAAGCGTCCAGATGACACTTTCCCGTTCAAGGACCTCTGTGGCTGTGGAGTTGGCTTTAAATTCATGCAGGCTTTTGCAAAAAACAACGGCATACCTTTTTCACGCCTTATCCCCCTACTCGACTTCTGTGCTGTGAGCATTGCTGCCGATCTGGTATCGGTGACCGACGAGAATCGCATATTGGCATTCCACGGGCTGAAACAGCTCAACCAGAATCCAAGTATCGGACTGAAAGCTATCATAGAGATTTGCGGACTGACAGGACGCGAGATATCTATGAGCGATATTATCTTCAAGATAGGTCCGCGCATCAATGCGTCAGGACGAATGGAAAATGGCAAAGAGACTGTGGACCTGCTGGTGGAACGTGATTTCCATCAAGCTCTTACGGCAGCAAAGCATATCGATCAGTATAACGAGCAACGTAAGGATGTGGACCGCCAGATGACGGAAGAGGCAAACCAGATTGTGGCACGCCTGGAAAGCCAGAAACACCAAACGAGCATTGTACTTTATGATGAAAACTGGAAAAAAGGTGTTGTAGGCATCGTGGCATCACGACTGACGGAAATCTACTTCCGTCCGACTGTGGTATTGACACGTGACGAGAACCTTGCTACAGGCTCTGCACGTAGCGTTGCCGGATTCGATGTGTATAGTGCCATTAAAAGCTGTCGCGACCTGCTACTGAATTTCGGTGGACATACATATGCCGCCGGTCTGACTCTAAAATGGGACGATGTTGTGGAATTCCGCAACCGCTTCCAACAATATGTCGATGAACACATACAGCCGGAACAGACGGAGGCAATGCTTGAGATCGATGCACAGCTAGACTTCAAGGATATAACCAAACGGCTACACAACGATCTGAAACGTTTTGCGCCATTTGGTCCGGGCAATTCAAAACCGCTGTTTGTCACGGAAGATGTGTATGATTTCGGAACAAGCAAGGTTGTTGGTAGAGAACAGGAGCACATCAAACTGGAACTCATTGACTCTAAGTCGAGCAATGTGATGAATGGTATTGCATTCGGACAGAGTGCATCGGCACGATATATTAAGTCACGCCGCTCCTTCGATATTGCATATACCATTGAGGAAAACATCTATAAGCGTGGTGCTGTGCAACTGCAGATAGAAGCTATCAGACCGAAAGAGGATGAATTATGAATTAATCCTTAAGCAATACTGGGGCTACGATAGTTTTCGTGGCGTACAGAAAGAAATCATCGAGAGTATTCTTGCAGGTAAGGATACATTGGGACTGATGCCTACTGGAGGCGGTAAGTCCCTTTGTTTTCAGGTACCTGCAATGGCTCTGCCAGGACTGACTATTGTGATAACACCATTGATAGCACTGATGAAGGATCAGGTTGATCACCTGCGTCATCAGGGTGTCAATGCTACTGCTATATACTCTGGTATGTCGCGAGAGGAAATAGCAATTGTACTTGACAACTGCATCCTGGGAAGCGTCAAACTGCTGTATATATCCCCAGAACGTCTCGCCTCAGACTTGTTCCAGAACAAAGTAAGGAAAATGAATATCAGCTTCATCACTGTTGATGAAGCACATTGTATCAGTCAATGGGGATATGACTTCCGTCCCGCCTACCTAGAAATCGCAAAAATAAGAGCTTTACTCACCACCCAACACCCATCACCCAACACCAGTTCCTCCCCTCACAAGGGAGGTCAAGAGAGGTCTCCTATCCCTATCCTCGCCCTTACAGCAACCGCCACTCCACTCGTTGTTGACGACATTCAAGACCGCCTGCTTTTCAGCGAAAAGAATGTCATTGGAATGAGTTTCGCACGCGAGAATCTGGCCTATGTGGTGCGTCATACCGATGACAAGCTGTCGGAACTGGTACACATCCTGAAAGCAATACCGCAAAGTGCAATAGTCTATGTGAGAAGTCGCAAGCGCAGCAAAGAAATTGCGGAGTTTCTTAATGATAAAATTTCTCCAGATACTCATGGTACTCAGAAGATTGCCACTTTCTATCACGCAGGCTTGGAACCGGCTATAAAAGATAACCGCCAGGAATCATGGCAAAATGACGAGGTTCGGATTATGGTTGCAACCAATGCCTTCGGAATGGGTATTGACAAAGCTGATGTTAGAATTGTGATTCACATGGATAGTCCAAGCTCGTTAGAAGCATATTTCCAAGAAGCAGGACGAGCAGGACGCGATGGGAAAAAAGCTTATGCAGTGCTGCTGCATAGTAATAACGATGACTCACGACTGCGCAAACGTATTATAGACACGTACCCACCTAAGGAGTTCATTCGTGAGATATACAACCAGTTGGCTTATTTCTATCAGATCGCGCTGGGCTACGGATATGGTGAAACGCATGAATTCAGTATTGAGCGCTTTTGTACAGCATACCGCCATTTCCCCACACATGTGGAGGCTGCATTGTCGATTCTTTCTCAAGCAGGTTACATCAGCTACGATGCAGATCCAAATAATGCTGCGCGACTACGATTCCTTATTGACAGGAATGAGCTGTACCGTCTACAGGAGGGCTCTAAATATGAAACTGCTGTCATCACAGCATTACTGCGTGCCTATGGTGGCTTATTCGTAGACTACTGTTTCATTGATGAGAGTAGGATTGCGGATATCACTGGAATAGACCGTAACATTCTATACCAGACACTTAAAGGACTGCATGACAAACATATTATAAGCTTTATCCCACAGCGTAGCACTCCTCTGATTACGTTCACAAAAAGTCGCGAGGACGGGGCGGACATAATTATTTCAGAAGAAATATATGAGAAGCGTCGTGAGCAGTTCAAGAAGAATATCGAGGCTGTCATTACATATACCAATGACAACTACCGCTGTCGTAGCCAACAGCTACTGGAATACTTCGGAGAAAAGGACTGTGAGCCCTGCCATATCTGCGACGTGTGTCGCGCAGAAATTGGTAAGGAACCGGAAAGTGATGCAACTATAGAGGATGCTATGAACCTGATTATGGAACTTCTGGCGGACCATAAAGCGCACCACGTAAATGATATAAAACACCTCCCTATAAACAGCAACCTCATCGGGAAAGCCTTACGAAAGCTTCTCGATGAGGAAGAGGTCTATATGGATGGGAGTTCCGTTATTAAATGCTAACCTTCCAAACGAAACATTAACACCTAACACCCAATCTGCTTAGTTATTCTCAGGACGTAACTGGCGCACAACGGCACCAGCCTGCCACATCTCCTGATTGCGCATTGCCTCAAGCTCCTTCTCCAAACCTGCACGATAGTCTGGCTTAGAGTTAGAGTCAATGGAGATTTGTGCTTCATGACCACTCTTCACAGACTCATAGAGCTGCTGCATTACAGGCTTGATGGCATCGTGGAAACGTGGAGCCCAATCGAGAGCACCGCGCTGGGCTGTAGTTGAACAGTTTGCATACATCCAGTCCATTCCCTTCTCACCAAACAACGGACCAAGACTCTGGGTTAACTCTTCAACGGTTTCGTTGAATGCCTCTGACGGAGAGTGACCATTCTCACGGAGCACCTCATACTGCGCAAGAAGCAAGCCCTGAATGGCACCCATCAGTGAACCACGCTCACCAGTAAGGTCACTTGTTGCCTCACGCTCAAAGGTTGTCTTGAACAGGTAACCCGCACCGATACCAATACCAAAGGCGATTGTCTTCTCCTCTGCCTTACCGCTTGCATCCTGATAGACAGCATATGAGCAGTTCAGACCACGACCTTCACAGAACATGGTACGCAGGCTGGTACCTGAGCCCTTAGGAGCAACGAGGATAACATCGATATCAGCTGGTGGAATCACGCCTGTGCGATCGCTCCAATTGATAGCAAAACCATGTGAATAATATAATGTCTTGCCTGGGGTGAGATATTTCTTGATATTTGGCCATACCTGAATCTGTCCAGCATCAGAAAGGAGCATACAAATAATAGTACCTTTCTCTGCAGCCTCTTCAATAGAGAACAGGGTCTTTCCTGGTACCCATCCGTCAGCAACAGCCTTATCGTATGTTTTACCTGCACGCTGGCCTACAATAACGTTGAAACCGTTGTCGCGTAGGTTACATGCCTGACCAGGACCCTGGATGCCATAGCCAATAATTGCGATTGTTTCATTTTTCAGCACTTCGCGTGCCTTGTCGAGTGAGAATTCCTTACTGGTGACAACTGTTTCGATTACGCCACCAAAATTCATTTCTGCCATAATAATTTGTTGTTATAATGTTATACATAACCCTATGAACCATGCCCGCCCTACACGAGAGCCGTCGTCTTACCAGTCCATTCCCACCCTGCACGAGGATGCGACAAGGGAGTTAACTTAAAAATCGAATGCAAATTTATCAATTTGTCGGCATTCTGCCAAATTTTCTTTCACCTTTATAGATAATTTATACGTAAACCTTGGATTTAACAAAACACAACCTTACTACGTACTACTTCTATTTCATCATTTGTATCAGGTAAAAGCTTGGTGATACGGACACAGCTCTCGTTGTCACCAGTATCCTGTTTATAGAAACGGAGCTGGTCACCGGCATGCGCCTCCGCAACATAGGCTATCTCAAAACGTTTTAAAGCATGCTCACGATACCAGTTTAGGTCCCATAGGTCAAGAACATGTTCTATGTATTTCACAGAATTGATATGCCCGTTGATATCCACATCACTGTAATTGGTGTCTATAGAACGAACGAAGACAGCATTATCGTCCATCTTCACTCGCCCACCCTTATCTATAGGACAATCCTTGTCGTTTACTATCCAATTGTTGATGGCACCATCTTTCACAGAGAGAATATCACACGGCTGGCGTGTCTCTGTGTCAATCATTGCCCACACGCTACGACCGTAGCCGTAAATTTTGGGGCATTGGTCGTTTGGTGATGGTCCGATGACGGCGAAATTACGGTTTGTGAAATAGCGCATAGCACTCTCCACCCATGTTTCCACAGAAAACTTATCATACATCTGTGGCATTTCGACCATCTCAATGGCAAGACGTGAAAGCACCCATGCACGATTGACGGTAAAGAGGTATTTCATTCCGAAGTCGCGATCCGTAGAATGGAAATCAGCAGCATTGAGCATGTGGTTACCCAAATGCCCCATCATGAGTTTACCTGAAAAATCACAATGAAACGGCTCCGCAAGGAACTCATAGCATCCTACCTTACTTAACATCTCCATCCGCTTTGTCATTTTCACGTTCATGAAGGAAATCTGATATTACTTCTTCCGTACTTCGCGTCACAGCGATACGACCGGAACGACTATACTGTAATATACAGCCAAACTCATTCAGACGGTCATAAAGAGCCGTAATATCTTCAGTGACACCAGCAAGAAGTACAGTACTGTAGGTGGGATTCACTTCCATCATCTTTGCATCATGCCAACGGATAGTACGTGACACCTCAGGATTACTCATCAAGATAGGAGTCGATATCTTATATAGTCCCACCTCATGAATGAATATCTGGTCGTCAGTATAGTAGTCGGCCTTAACAACGTCAATCTTCTTCTCTATCTGCTTGGTAATCTTGATAATCTGGTCTTCATCGCTCCAAGCAGTGATAGTGTATTTATGAATACCCGGAATACTCGATGCCGACACATTCAGGCTCTCAATATTTACCTGACGACGCGTGAAAACAGCTGTTATCTGATTCAAGATACCAGCGATATTCTCGGAATAAACCAAAAGGGTATAAAATTTCTTCTCCATCTTCTCTATGTAAACAGTAAACTTAAATATCAAGTTCCAACGACATCTCGTCAACACTCCTGCCTGGAATAATCATTGGCAGGACATTCTCTTCCTTACGTACGGCACACTCCAAAAGGTAAGGGCCATCAGTACTAAGCATCTTCTCAACCTTCTGATGAAGATCCGCACGATCAATTACAATGTCATAGTTAATACCATATCCTTTGGCAATATCCTCATACTGCGGATTAAGCATAGGCGTAAACGAGCGTCGCCGCTCATAATAGAGATCCTGCCACTGACGTACATTACCCAAATAGCTGTTGTTAAGCAAGATAATCTTCACAGGCGCTTGCTGCTCCATGATGGTACCCAGCTCTTGAATACTCATCTGGAAGCCACCATCACCAGTGAAAAGGCATACCATACGGTCAGTGCCAAACGTTGCACCAATAGACGCAGGAAGGCCATAGCCCATCGTACCAAGTCCGCCACTTGACACCAAGCTACGCTTGTTGTTATAATGGAAATAACGGCACGAGAACATCTGATTCAGGCCCACATCATTGGCAAGGACGGCATCACCCTTTGTCAGCTCTGCCACAGCATTGACAACCTCGCCCATTAGCAGTGGGCCATCCGTAGGATGGATAGCCGGATTGATGACCTTCTCCATCTCCTGCTCCATATAGGGCTTAAATGCCTCACGCCATTCACTGTGCTTCTGTTCCTTGAGCAGTGCCGTAATGGCAGGAAGGGATTCTTTGCAATCTGCCACTACAGAAAGAGTGGTCTTCACATTCTTGTCAATCTCTGATGGATCTATATCAAGCTGTATTATCTTTGCCTGCTTGGCATATGTAGAGATGAGTCCTGTCACACGGTCACTGAAACGCATACCGATAGCGATAAGGACATCACATTGCTGCGTCATCATATTGGGGGCATAGTTACCATGCATTCCCAACATACCTACATTCAATGGATGGCGTGACGATAATGCCGACAAGCCTAACATCGTTCTACCGGCAGGAATGTCAGCACGCTCAAGAAAAGCTACAAGCTCATCATGTGCATTACCAAGTTCTACACCCTGTCCTACCAATGCCAGCGGCCGCTTGGCATTATTTATAATCTCCGCTGCGGCACGTACGGCGTCATCCTGTAGCTTTGGATAAGCGATATAGCTGCGCACATGGCTTACATTAACTGGTTTCCATTCACAGGTTCCTGTCTGAGCATTACGTGGGAAATCGAGCACCACAGGACCAGGACGTCCACTTCTCGCTATATAAAATGCTCTACTCACAGCCCAAGCAACATCCTCTGGACGACGAATCTGATAGCTCCATTTGGATATCGGCTGCGCCATACCTACAAGGTCTATCTCCTGGAAAGCATCCGTACCGAGGGCTGCTGTACTAACCTGTCCGGCAATGACAACGATAGGCGTAGAGTCTATCATGGCATCAGCAACACCCGTTAGAGTATTTGTTGCACCAGGACCACTGGTCACCAATGCTACACCGACCTCTCCACTGACACGAGCATAGCCTTCAGCTGCATGTGCCGCTGCTTGCTCATGACGTACCAGTACATGGTTAAATACCTTATTGGTATTCCGCGTATAATGATACAAAGCATCAAAAACCGGCATGATAGCACCTCCCGGGTAGCCGAAGATTGTCTTCACACCCTCACACTGTAAGGCTCGCATCAACGCCTCAGCACCATTTATAATCTCTTTACCCATCAATTGTCAATTATCAATTATGAATTATAAATTGTCAATTATCCTCACTCCTCCCTTATCAGCACTGGAAACGCTCTGGGCATAAGCCCGTAATGCCTTACTAACCACACGGTTACGCTTCAACGGTTGTTGCTCACGTTGAGCCAATTCTTCATCTGAGAGTTTCACATTGATACTACGGGTTGGAATATCTATCTCTATAATATCGCCATCCTTTATCTTACCGATATTTCCACCAGATGCAGCCTCAGGTGAGATGTGACCGATACTCAAACCACTGGTACCGCCAGAGAAACGACCATCTGTGATGAGAGCACACTCCTTTCCAAGGTGCATACTCTTGATATAGGAAGTTGGATAGAGCATCTCCTGCATACCAGGACCACCCTTCGGTCCTTCATGGGTGATGACAACACAGTCACCACTCTTCACCTTACCACCGAGGATACCGTCGCAGGCATCTTCCTGTGAATCAAAAACGACGGCAGGACCTTCAAAATGCCATAACGTCTCATCAACACCGGCAGTCTTTACTACACAGCCATCCTGAGCAATATTGCCAAAGAGCACTGCCAGTCCACCATCCTTTGTGTAGGCATGCTCTATATCACGGATACAACCATTTTCCCGATCTGTATCAAGGCTGTCATACATCTCGCTCTGTGATCCCATCTTTGTAGAGAAACGGTTGCCTGGTGCAGATAAGTAGATATTGGGCTGGTGGTGAGTATCAAATTTATCCATTGCTTCACCAACAGTCATACCATCTACGCGAGGACATGAAGTGTTGATTAAGCCACCCTTAGACAGTTCATTCATAATACCAAGAATACCACCGGCTCGGTTGCACTCCTGAACAGAATATTTCTGTGTGTTTGGGGACAACTTACAAAGACATGGCACCTTACGGCTCAATGTATCAATATCCTTCATCTTGAAATCAGCACCAGCCTCCTGAGCTACAGCAAGCAAATGGAGTACGGTATTGGTACTGCCACCCATCGCGATATCAAGAGTCATAGCATTCAGGAAAGCATCACGAGTGGCAATACTACGCGGAAGAACACTCTCGTCACCATCCTCATAATATGCAAAGGCATTCTTTACAACCTGACGTGCCGCTGCCTTAAACAACTCTACACGATTGGTATGTGTGGCAAGGATTGTACCATTGCCGGGCAAAGAGAGACCGATAGCCTCTGTAAGAGAATTCATACTGTTGGCTGTGAACATTCCAGAACAGCTGCCACAACCCGGACAAGCACATTTCTCCAGTTCACGGATAGCATCATCACTCTCCGAAGGGTCAGCACCCTTAACCATTGCCGTTATAAGGTCGGCATTCTCCCCGCGCCAGCGTCCTGCTTCCATTGGTCCACCAGAGCAGAACACAGTAGGAATATTCAGTCGCATAGACGCCATCAGCATACCTGGTGTAACCTTATCACAATTAGATATACATATCATAGCGTCAGCCTTATGGGCATTTACCATGTATTCAACCGAATCTGCTATGATATCGCGGCTGGGAAGAGAATAAAGCATACCATCATGACCCATAGCAATACCATCGTCAATAGCAATGGTATTGAATTCTGCAGCATAACACCCCATCTTCTCTATCTCTGCCTTGACAATCTGTCCCACATCATGCAGATGAGTGTGACCTGGCACAAACTGTGTGAAGGAATTGACAACAGCAATAATGGGTTTTCCAAATTGCTCGTGTTTCATACCTGCAGCAACCCACAATGCACGAGCTCCTGCCATCTTTCTACCTTCGGTGCATACCGCACTTCTTAAAGCATGCTTCATAACCTAATGATTTTGGATGCGAAGGTACTCACTTTTTGCATAATATACAATAAATCAATGAATAAACTTACAAAAAGAGTCCCCGATGCTCTTGCATCGAGGACTCTATCATTATGTAATAAGGTTATTACTACTTATTATTGCTTGACTTGATTACTTTACGTAAACAATAGCCAGACGGTTAGATGTAACACCCTGTACACCCTTGCCTTCAGCCTTGTCAACGATAACGCCACGATCCTTCAGGTAAGAAGCAACAGCGTCAGCGCGGTTCTGAGACAGGATCTGGTTAGCCTTAGCGTTACCCTCTGGAGAAGCAGTACCAACGATCTGTACGTGAGAACCCTTCTTAACACCGTCGAGAGCCTTCTTTGCCTCAGCTGTGAGGTTGTACTTGCCCTGTGCGAATGTTACGAATACGAGATCCTCAACCTTAACTTCCTTAGCAGGAGCCTCGATAACCTTCTCTACAACCTTCTCGATAACCTCTGGCTTGCGGTTGCGGAGCTCGTTGATCTGAGCGTTCAGAGCATCGATCTCAGCCTGGTCACGACCTGTAGCAAGCTTGAAGTTATGTGTTCCCCAAGAGTTGTTGAACTTGTAGATAAGACCAGCGGTAACCTGTACGATAGAGTTGTCAATGTTATACTTAACCTGATTCAGCTCTGTGAAGTTGATAGATGGCTCGATGAATGCCTGGATAGCCTTTGCTGCACCGATATTGAAAGCAAAGTTCAAAGCAGCCTTAGAGGTAAGACGGTTGATGTTGTTGTCCTCATCTCTCATATAACCAGGATATCCAAATCCGTGCAGCCAGCCGAAACCATACAATGCGCTAACTTCGAAAGCACGTGGCTCACCCTTATAACCACCGAAGAGGTTGCTAAGGTTCAACTTACCTAACAAGTTTACGTTAGAGTGCTTGATAGCAGTCTTAGAGCGTACTGCACGATCACGACCCCACTGTGTGCGGTCATTGAAATAAGCATTACCTTCAGCTACGAGACCGAATACTGGAGTAAGGTCCTTACCGATACGAACACCAGCGAATGGGTTGGTGTTGCTCAGCCAACGATTCTGAGTAGTCTTTGTCATAAGACCACCCTGTACACCTGCGTACCAGTTGTCAGTAAACTTGCTTCCCTCAACTGTCTGAGCAGAAGCTGAAACTGCCATTACAGCGGCAGCGAAGAAAAGTACTAATTTTTTCATTTCTCTCTAAATTAATAATTATTAAAAAGATTTATTTTATCTTCATTTTCGCCTGCAAAGTAATGAAAAATAATTTTACCCTCCAAACTTTTTTGCGAAAAAGTAGCGTTTTTATACTGTTTTCAGTCACAAAAGGGGTTTTATCTGCATTTATAGAGGTAAAAAATGCGGTTTTTTTCATACAAAAAGAGTCTGCTTTGCGCAGACTCTTCTCTATGTGCATTATTACGTCCTTTAACATTTTACGCACGCGCGCATATATAATAAGGTGTAGATTATTGCTTCTCTATAATCTTCATACCCTCACCCACTGCCTCCATATTGAGAGGAATCAGTCCATGATGACGCTCAGGCAGAGATTTAAAGAGTGCTTTGTTCAATCCATCGGTACTGACAACAGGACAAACCTTAAGGAGTCCACCAAGAACAATCATGTTGAACACCTTTGAGTTCTTCATCTCTGCAGCCTTATCCATTGCATCTATACGATAGATGTTTATGTCCTTACGCTGCGGAGGGTTGATAATACCGAAACCGTCGTAGATAAGTATACCGCCCGGTTTCACCCTTTGCTCGAATTTGTCGAGAGAAGGCTGGTTGAGTACTATCGCAACATCATACTTACTGAGGATTGGCGATGAGATACGCTCGTCGCTGACGATAACCGTTACATTGGCTGTACCACCACGCTGCTCTGGTCCGTAAGCTGGCATCCACGTTACTTCCTTATCTTCCATAAGTCCGGAGTAAGCCAGAATCTTACCCATTGAGAGCACACCCTGTCCTCCGAAACCACTGATGATTATTTCTGTTTTCATAATTTCTTACTTCTTACATCTTACTCCTTACTTCTCACCTGTTGTATCCTTAAGGTCACCTTTCTCGTAGAATTCAAACATGTGTTCCTTCATCCACTCGTTAGCCTTTACAGGTGAGAGCTTCCAACCACTGTTACATGTAGATACTATCTCAACGAGAGAAGAACCCTTACCTGCCATCGATGCCTCAAAGGCTTTTCTGATGGCTTTCTTGGCTTTGCGAATAGAACCCACACTCTCCACACTCTGACGGGTGACATAGCAGGTGCCCTGCAGCTGTGCGGCAATCTCTGTCATCTTCAGCGGATAGCCATGAAGCTCTGGAGTACGACCATAAGGACAAGTTGCTGTCTTCTGTCCGAGAAGTGTCGTAGGTGCCATCTGTCCACCAGTCATACCATATATGGCATTATTGATGAAGATGATAGTGATATTCTCACCACGGTTCAATGCATGGATAGTTTCAGCTGTACCGATACATGCTAAGTCGCCATCACCCTGATAAGTGAATACCAGACGATCAGGCCATAAGCGTTTAATGGCTGTTGCCACTGCTGGTGCACGACCGTGAGCAGCTTCCTGCCAGTCAATATCAAGATACTTATAAGCGAAGACAGCGCAACCAACAGGGCTCACGCCAACAGTCTTCTCTTCCATTCCCATTTCTTCAATGACCTCAGCAACGAGCTTATGCACAACACCATGTGAACAGCCTGGACAGTAGTGCATAGGCACCTCGTTCATCAATGAAGGCTTCTTATATACCAGATTCTCTGATGCTATGATATTATTTTCCATTGTCCTTTATCAATTATCATTTGTCAATAAGCTTTGTACGCAAAGCGTTCACAATCTCTTCAGGCTCAGGAACGATGCCACCGAGGCGACCGAAATGTTCTACAGGAATAGCACCGTTGACAGCCAGTCTTACGTCTTCGACCATCTGTCCCGCATTAATCTCTGCTACGAGAATACCTTTCTTGCCTTTGGCACATTCACAGATAGCTTTTTCTGGGAAAGGCCATAAGGTGATAGGACGGAAGAGCCCCACCTTGATACCTTGCTCTCGAGCCAACTCCATAGCATTCTCGGCTATACGTGAAGCACTACCAAACGATACTATCATATACTCGGCATCATCCATCTGCTGTGTTTCATAGAGCACTTCCTTCTCTTTTATCTCAGCATATTTAGCCTGTAGATGCAGATTACGTTGCTCCATAACTTCTGAGGTGAGCTCAAGTGATGTGATAACATTGATATCACGGTCCTTGGTGCGACCAACAGAAGCCCATGGACACTCACGCTTTATTTCTTCCTCTGTACGACGAGGCTTTTGTGGGGGCAATACTACCTTTTCCATCATCTGTCCGATGACACCATCTGACAAAATCATGGCCGGATTACGATACTTAAATGCTAACTCAAAAGCGAGGTCAACAAAGTCGGCCATCTCCTGAACAGAGTTAGGAGCCAGAACAATCACATAGTAGTCACCGTTACCACCACCGCGTGTAGCCTGGAAATAGTCGCTCTGCGACGGCTGGATAGTACCAAGACCAGGACCACCACGCTGTACGTTGACAATCAGGCCGGGCAACTCTGCACCTGCCATATAAGCGATACCTTCCTGCATCAAAGCCACACCAGGGCTTGACGATGATGTAAGAACGCGCTTTCCTGCGCCAGCACCACCATAGATCATATTGATCGATGCCACCTCACTCTCTGCCTGCAATACCACCATACCGGTAGTCTCCCAAGGCTTCAGCTCGGCCAACGTCTCTAATACCTCACTCTGTGGAGTGATGGGATAACCAAAGTATCCATCGGCACCACAACGGATGGCAGCATAGGCTATCGCCTCGTTGCCTTTCATCAGTTTTACTTCCTGTTCTGCCATAGTCAATCCTCCACTTTTTTACGGTAAACCGTGATGCAACCATCCGGACACACAATGCCGCAAGAGCCACAGCCTACACATTGTTCTGGTAGCGCAGCCTCAACATAAGGGTATCCGTGATTGTTGACCTTCTTTTGCGCCAACGCTATCACGTTCTGCGGACACGCTACGATGCACAGCTGACAGCCTTTGCATCGTTCTGTGTTCACCACAATAGCACCTTTCATCTTGCTCATAATATCATTTATTTAATGTTATTGTATATACTCATAGTTCGACTCTCATCATGGATTATAAGCATCCTTATGATAGAAATTCATTATATCGTCAAGCATCTTCTTTGCTTCTACTGCCGGCGACTGCGGATCAAGGGCTATAGCTTCCAGATAGCAGTTCATAGCATGCTTCCAGTCACCTTGCCGACGATACTCATTCCCTTTCTTATACCACTCTTCAGCTATCATAATTATGAATTATGAATTATCACACCCTGCTTTCAACGTGTTCATCATCAACGAACAGATGGTCATAGGACCAACGCCACCAGGAACAGGCGTGATATAACTGCACTTTGGAGCAACCTCGTCGAATTTCACATCGCCATTAAGGCGGAAACCGCTCTTACGTGTGGCATCAGGGACGCGTGTGGTACCGACATCGATAACCACAGCACCATCCTTCACCATATCGGCAGTAACGAAGTTCGGTCGGCCAATCGCGGCGATTATGATGTCTGCCTTACGACATTCTTCTTTTAAGTCCTTAGAGCGACTGTGGCATACCGTCACGGTGGCATCGCCATATTGTTTCTGCATCATCAGCTGTGCCATCGGCTTGCCAACGATATTTGAGCGACCAAGGATGACACATTTCTTTCCACTTGTTTCTATATTATAGTGTCTCAACAACGTGAGGATTCCCAATGGTGTGGCGGAGATGAAGCAAGGCAGTCCGATGGCCATTCTACCGACATTGATAGGATGGAACCCGTCAACATCCTTCCTGTAGTCGATAGCCTCTGTTATCTTCTGCTCATCTATATGCTTAGGCAGCGGTAACTGTACTATGAAACCATCTATATTATCGTCTTTATTGAGCTTATCAACACATGCGAGCAGCTCATCCTCCGTAATATCATCCTCATAGCGTATCAACGTTGACTCAAAGCCACACTGCTCACAGGCTATCACCTTATTCTTAACGTATGTCTCGGAACCACCGTCATGACCTACAAGCACTGCCGCCAGATGCGGACGCTTGCCTCCTGCTGCTACAATCTTCTTTACCTCTTCAGCAATCTCAGCCTTGATTGCTGCCGCAGTTGCTTTACCATCTATCAGTTGCATAACTTAAACTATCAACTTTAAACGTTAAACTCTCGACCCTCGACTAAATTTTCGGCATACCGCCTTTCATCATTCCCATCATATTCTTCATGCCGCCGCCAGTCACCATCTTCATCATCTTACGAGTCTGATCAAACTGCTTCAGCAGGCGGTTAACCTCCTGAATATTGGTTCCGGAGCCCTTGGCAATACGCTGACGGCGACTGGTATTCAGTATCTCCGGATTAGCACGCTCCTTTGGAGTCATACTCTGGATAATCGCCTCAATGCTCTTGAAAGCATCATCGTCGATATCCACATCACGAATCGCCTTGCCAACACCAGGTATCATTGATGCCAAATCCTTGATGTTACCCATCTTCTTTATCTGCTGAATCTGATTCATAAAATCATTGAAGTCGAACTTGTTCTTCATGATTTTCTTCTGCAGACGCTTCGCCTCCTCCTCATCGAACTGCTCCTGTGCACGCTCTACGAGTGATACTACGTCACCCATACCGAGGATACGGTCAGCCATACGTGCAGGATGGAACACATCAATAGCCTCCATCTTCTCACCAGTACCGATGAATTTGATTGGCTTCGTAACAACAGTACGGATACTCAGTGCTGCACCACCGCGCGTGTCACCGTCGAGTTTCGTCAGTACCACACCATTGAAGTCCAACCTGTCGTTGAATTCTTTTGCTGTATTGACTGCATCCTGACCTGTCATCGAATCAACAACGAAGAGTGTCTCGTCAGGATTGACATGATTCTTCAGACTCTCTATCTCAGCCATCATCTCCTCATCGATGGCCAGTCGGCCGGCGGTATCGATAATGACTACATTCAGTTCCTGCTCTTTGGCATAGCGCAGAGCATGGTCAGCAATCTCATTTACGTTCTTGTTATCCGGTTCAGAATAGACAGGTACTCCTATCTGCTCACCTACCACATGCAACTGTTGGATAGCAGCTGGACGATATACGTCACAGGCTACGAGCAATGGTTTCTTGTGCTGCTTTGTCTTCAGCATATTTGCCAGTTTACCACTGAACGTAGTTTTACCAGAACCCTGCAAACCAGACATAAGGATGATGGCAGGACGTCCTTCGAGCTTCAGCTCAGCCGCTTCGCCACCCATGAGTTCTGCCAACTCATCATGTACGAGCTTCACCATCAACTGACCAGGTTTGATGGCTGTGAGCACATTCATACCCATAGCCTTCTGCTTCACAGTGTCTGTGAATGTCTTTGCCACCTTGTAGTTGACGTCAGCATCGAGCAGTGCTCGGCGTACGTCTTTCAAGGTTTCCGCAACATTTATTTCGGTAATCTTTCCTTCACCTTTAAGGATCTTGAAGGATCTCTCTAATCTGTCACTTAAATTTTCAAACATCTGTATATTCTTCTATTTGACAATCTACTATTTTTACCTCTTTATTTTGGCGTACAAAGGTAACCAATAACAAATAAACTACCAAATAAAATCGAGTATGTTTTTCTTGTCTGTAAACAGTCAACGGAAACTGCAAACCTTATTCTGCCGGCTCCTCTTCCTGACTGTCATCAGAGTCGTCATCATTGCCTGTTATGATATCACTGAGATCACCGATAATATCACCCATTGCATCCTTTAAGGATTCTTTGAGTGGGTCGATAACCTGCTTTTTAATGTGGTCTTTCACAGGATCTACCACATTCTGCTGCACCTGCGACCCTATCCGGTCAATGGTCTGCGCCTCCACCTTTTTATATTGTTGCTCAGCAGCATCGGTGACTGTCTCCTGATTAACTGTAAATACATGACCGAAGAGTCCTACAGATACCACTTTGTCCTCACCATTGAAATTCATCTTGCCCACAGAGCAGACAACATAGTTATCGACAGTAAGAAGATTGTCAACAGTAACATCTACCACTTGCTCTACAATAGAACCGCTTAACATCCTCAAACCCGTATTGACAAGGGCATTGTCAAGACCTAACTGTCTTGCCACAACCTGCGTTACGGCTGTGCTCGCAAGCTTTGTAATCTTTGCATGGTGGTCCTCATATTTAGGACACGTAAGCACCATCGTGCCGGCGATGAGGGCAACGACGATGAGAGCAAGCAGGCATCCTATTGCACCGTTATGATTTTTGCGTTCGGGAAATCGTGGGGCCATATTAGCATACGCCTCCTGACTCTGTGGAGTATAGCTCACTGGTTCCTCCCTGTATGGTGTTCCTTCACGGATAGGCTCCTCAGCAGAATTCTCTGTTGTCTTATCGTTGAGTAGTGAGCGCAGTTCATCCACCTGCCAAGCTGCCAGCCACTGACTATAGTCTTCGCGCATGACAAGAGTCTCAGCGGTGATACCTCGTACTTTCAGTTCCTCCAATGTGTAGGGACCTCTCTTCTCATTATTGATATTTACGTAATATTCCATTGTCTTTTTGTTTAGAGGTGGCTAAAATACTACTTTTCTAACATACTACAATTATTATGATCATTTTTTTGACGACAACAGTATAAAATAGTTTAATACAACGTAATAATGAGGATGCGCACACTTATGACACAAAATTTTCTCATTTTATTTGGAAGTATGTTCACTTATTCGTATCTTTGCAATGTCAAGGATTCACTCTTGACTATCCAGGTAAGTTTCCTGAGAGGGCAAGCCGTATACGTCACTACCCACTTTAAAACCGCACTTATGTGCGGTTTTGTGTTTTTAAGTCTATCTGCGAAAACTATTCATCATCATTTTCAAAAATCCTTTGCTACATGCTATATTACGTTTTACTGATATCTCTTTGTTACCTAAAAAAATTAATACTTCAACGACACTTGGAGAGGTCTCGAAATGCCGCCTAATTTCGTCAGTTATATTACGAACCCCATATGTACATTTTAAGTTTAACAACACTCTGTTTGTTTGACCTACAGACTCCTTTAGTCTGTTGCCTACCGAATTTCTACCAATGATGGTTTTCAAGTCAAACATTTTATATACACCCCTGCGCTCAAAGATGAAGTCTGCCGTCTTAATGCCTTTTGGATTGGGGAGTATATAGACGGTATTACCATGCGCAACAGCTTTACGTGCAGCATCAAGTAGCGAAGGAAAATCTCCACGATGGCTACCTTCTGCCGCAAAAATATGCTTTTCGTCAGTGACAGGTTTGAAAACAGACAAAGATGTCAGCAATTTCAACTGTCGAATAAAATCAGAACCATTCAACAAATGCAATCTCGCAAGTTCAAGAGCTATATCATAATCAGGCATTACCTCTATAGTTTATCAGTTGTGGATGCAAAGATACACTTTTCCTTCCAATAATCGATTTTATACAACATTAAAAGTTGAGAGTGCCCGAAAGTTGAACTTTTTTTACAAAGACTGAAAAAAAATGATTTTTTCTTTGTTTGATTTTGAATTCTTAGTACCTTTGCAGCGCCGTATGGTGTATTCCGTGCGGCAAAGACATTACTGACAATGAAGCGTTGTGCTTCGATCTTGTGATTAGAAATCTGGTAAATTTCAACGTAGACAAGAACGAGGACTGCAACGGTTCACGCTGGACAGCGTGGACTGATTGTACCTATATCTTTCTACGACGGTTTTACCAGAACCCCTAATCTGAGATGTGGAGCATATCAGTTCCACGCTTCTGCTACCATAACACTAACTAATATAATTACGTTTGCGAGGGACTGGCAGCGAAAAGAAAACTGTTATACTTATGAAAAGATTTTTTACTTTGTTAATAGGTCTCGTGGCGCTGGTAGGGACAGCAAGTGCATGGGGAGACTTATATTTAATCTGTAGTCAGAATAGCAACTGGTCGAACACAACCTATACTGACGATTTTAAGTTTACATGTGTTTCAGAAAATCATTACAGAGCAACTATCCCAGGAAGCTATATTAACAATGGTTCTTGGTATTTTCGGTTCAGAGACAAAAGTAGCGATACTTGGCAGAATATAAGTCCAGAATCAACAGAAAACGATTGGTTAGTATCAGAAAATATTGTTTCTACTAATTGGCAGAACAGTAACAAAAAATCTTTTTACATCAATCAGAATGCAGATGCAAAATTTGTACATATTTATTGTAACTGGAATGGTAGCAAATGGGAGGTTTCTTGTAGAGTTGTAACAACTCAAACCTCATATACAGTAGCATTTACGAATCCAAACGGCTGGGCTGCCGCAGATGTTCATGCATACTCTTTCAATGATGGTGTAAGACTTACAGATGCATGGCCTGGTACTGTGATGTCGGATCTGGATGGAGATGGCGTTTATTCTATAATTGTAACCGGTTCTTCTGAGATTGCTCCTAGAGTTATCTTTAATGACAATAATAGTGGAGATACTCATCAGAGTTGGACTCTTGATGTAGTTGATGATGCTGTATATGATTACAGTTCAAAGATATCTTCCCAAACCGTTAACATGAATGCTTATGGTATGGCTACATATTGTAGTCCGTATCCTCTTGATTTCTCTGGGATTGAAGGTCTTAAGGCATATAAGATTGGTACAGCAGACAAAACAACAGGAGTCTTAGGACGTGAAGAACTAGGTAAAGTACCGGCCGGTACTGGCGTTTATCTGGAAGGTACAGCTAATGGAAGTTTTAGTGTCGCGCCTACCGCTACAGCAACCACTGTAACAGGAAACTTGCTTAAAGGTGTAACAGAAAATACCGATATTATACAGACAGATGGCAACACATATACTAACTATATTTTAACTGTCAATGCTTCAGGAAATAATGGAACACCTAAGTTCTATAAGGTTAATGGCATAAATGGCAACACTGTTCTTGCGAATAGGGCATACCTTCATATTCTAGAACCAAACTATTCTATACAATCAATGTGGTTTGGTGACGATGAGCTAACGAGCATCAATGCTCTCGACTCTCGACCCTCGACTCTCGATCAGGCGCAGCCTATATACAACCTCGCTGGTCAGAAGGTTAGCAAGAACTATAAGGGTGTTGTGATTCAGAATGGTAAGAAATACTTAATTAAATAAAGGAGGACAGTGATATGAAAAAAGTTTATTTTGCACCAAACGTTGCGATTGTAAAGTTGACCTCAAATGCAGTACTTCAGAGTTTAAGTAGTACTGAGGCTGATCAAAACGCAGTGACTCTCAGTAGAGAGGGCTTCACCCCCGTTTCTGAGGACAATGCAAACGCATTGTGGGATGAGTAATAGTGAAACAACTATATAAGGTGCCCCAACTGGGGCATCTTCTTATTTTTTATTATGTTAGTTATTGGGCTCGTCCGACTGTGAAGTTAGACACCAATTATTTAAGCAATTAATCTGCTGCTATGTGAATAGCGGCAGATTTTGTTATTTAATCCTCAGCACCAATGGCAGATGGTCGGAGAACCCGTTGAGATAACGTGGTCCAAGATAGTTACGGCGGGGCTTCACCCCACCATATTTCGTATCCTTTTCCAATAGGAACGGTGCATCATAGATAATGCACGAGTGCTCATTGTTAGCAAGGTTCTCACTTACGAAGATATGGTCGAGACTACCCCAATCACCCTGATAGCGATATGTTCCCTTGGCCCCATTGCTGCCCTGTGCACCTTTCGACACATTCACAAGGCCATGCTGCTCCAACAGCTGCAATGCCGGCGAATCGGCATAGTCATTGAAATCGCCCATCAACAGCATATAGGCATCG
>JAFZVR010000016.1 GCA_017617725.1 Prevotella sp. | reverse complement strand
GGTACCTGTGGAGAGAGCAAAAGACTGTATGGATGACGCAGGAGGAGGTTGATATCATGAAGGCGATAGGCATTCTGACGCTTCACATAGCCATTATCGCGAAAAGCCATCAGCAGTTCAATAAGAGCAGCGACAGGTGTCTCTGACAACGGATAGCCAGTAGTGACGTTATATCTTTCCACTTCCGGAGGTATGCAGTGGATGATTGTCGGCAAGAGGTGTTCGTCGCACATCACTATTGCCGTGCGGTTTCCTGCTGCAATGCGGTCGTGTTCCCTCAGCCACTCCGTGACATAATGCGCCTGGATGCTCTCTGTGGGAGCCGCCATAAAGGTGATGTCTTTCCTTCTGGAGTAGTTATCGTAGAGTGACCTGTCGTTATTATCGAACTCATTGGGGAAAAGCGTAAGGTACTGACGGATAAACAATGCCGACTCTTCGCCCAGATAGAAATTGTCGAAATCCCAATAGAAGGCTGCTTTACCCTGTTTCTTGAGCAGGGTGAAAAGACGTTGCTCGACAGGATGCACCATATTGAAACCAACAAAGAGATAATGTGTGTGCTGGAAATCGAGGTGCTGTTGCTCTGCTACATCCCTGTAGAGCATACCCTCGTAGGCAAGTCCCTGACCGCGAAGACGCTGTCGGAAGTCAACATAAATATCATACAGGTGACTCCACAACTCTAAGAAACGGTGCTGTAGCAGGCTGTTGTCATCAACAAAATGGGCAAAGAACCGTTTTAGCATCGCCCGTTGCTCTTCATCGAGAAACTCCACATCATCGTATTCGTGATAGTCACGGAGATTGCGGAATACTTTCTGTGCATCAACGAGGTTCTTGTCTATATCATCGTAATCTGACAGGAGCAGCTGCCCCCACGGATAGAACTGCTCGAAAGACTCATTACGACCAGTAATTTTGACATAGCTCTTGTGGAGCTCTGCAATAGTGAGGATAGGGTCAGCAACCGTAAGGTCACTATGATTGCGGAAAAGTTCACTGATAGTGATATACGCGGGACTCCACAACGGTCCATCGGAGAGCTGTGCCAACGCCTGATTCAGGAACAATGCTGCTCTCTTATTGGGGAAGACCACAGCTACATGTGCCAGGTCCTTGCCGTATTTCTCTTTTATGTGGCGAGCCACTTGGTGTAGGAAGGAGTTCATAGTCGTTTAGTCGTTTGGGAGATTAGTCGTTTGGTCGTTTAGGGAAGTTACTTTGAGCTAAGTTGGAGGCCCCCCTTGAACCCTAACGACCTCATTACGTAGTACATACCAAAGATAACCGGTAACATTAGGCTTGCCCATCTGTCGTAGCAGCTGCATGTAACGCTGCACCTGATGCTCATATTCCTGTCTGGGGACTCCAAACTTGAAGTCAACGACAATGGTCTGTTCTCCGTCACTCATCACACGGTCGGGACGATGCTCGAATGTTTTGCCAGTAGAGTTGTCGGGTTCTATGATGGTGCACTCGTTGTATATTGTCCACTTAGATGAGAACCATTCCTTTACCTGCTCATTATCCAAAGCCTGTTGTATCTTTGCCGACAGTTCCTCACGCGACAGCTCATCATCATAGACAATGCCCTCCATTTCCAACTCATTCATCATAGCCGGAATATCGTCTAACGTAACAATATGCGAGAAGAGGGTATGAAGTACATTACCAAGCTTTATATATGTGAGCCGACGTGTGGGTTTACTGTCTTCACCACTGATGAACTCCATACTGCGGTTGCTCTGACGGAACGATGCCGTAGTGGCAAAACTCTCCAAACGAATGGGGTGGGGGGTGACAGATTTCAGGAAGACATTCTCAGTATCTGGTTTCTCTTTGTCATCTGTTTCCTTTGTTAGCGTATGGTCAAGACTACCGAGTTGGAAAATAGTGGTACCGTCTGCTTGTGTGGTCTCTTCGTAGATTGGCTGATATTGGGCAAGTTTTTCTGCTACTTTCTTTAGTGTCCACTGCAGTATCTCACCTCGTCGGCTTTGCGTCTTCAGTCCTTCTTTCTGTCGTTTATCACTCATGCGAGGGCTCAGGATATGCAGACTTTTCGATGCTCGGGTAAAGGCCACATACAGCAGGTTCATATTGTCAACAACATTCTGCAGATGCTCATCCTTATAGTTGGCCTCATAGGCTGTGCCCATCATCTTCGACTTTGAGAAGACCATCGGCACAAGAGGAAGCTCATTATATGGTGCTGAGGTCATACAACTACACCACAGGATGCTGTCATTACGTTCCAGCTCCCAATTACAGAATGGTATCAGCACATGATCGAACTCCAAGCCCTTGCTCTTATGAAGGGTGATGATACTTATTCCACCAACTTCGTCACTCTGAATGGTTTTTGAGCAAAGGCTGTTGTCCCACTCCTTGAGGAAGGATTCGACAGACGGGGTGCGTTCGCGCATGAATTGCTGTATCATATCGTAGAAGGCACAGACATACGCGCTCTGATGTGGTATTGAAGAAATGGCGAAAAGCCGGTATAACTCATCTATAAGGTCAAGGAACGGCATCATAATGAGGGCATTACGGCTATTACGATAGCCCTCGGGAAGGAACTCTTCGGGATGATCGCATACGAGCAGATCGGTATCGGTAAGCGACGACTGCAACGCAAAGCGCTGATAGCCTTTCACGAGTTGCGCCCTTACGATTGTATCTTCTGGCTTGATGAGCAGCTGCAATGCATCGATGAGGATATTTACTGCCTGTGAGGAATCGAGACGGAAGGCCTCATTTGACGAGATGGTCAGCTGAGGACGTGTCGTCATGAGGTAATTGGCGATTCGCTCACCTTCCTGATGACGACGTACAAGGATGGCAATATCCCTCGTGTCGGCACCTCTGGCAATGAGGTCATCGATGATGGTACCGATCTCATCCATAACGACACTCTCGTCATTCTTACTTGGCAACAACTGCACACTTACAAAGCCTTTTCCCGTTTGTCGGAATGGCTGTTGCTCGAGTTCCTCATCCTGATAGGCACGTGCCAACTGCTGGGCATCATGAATCTCATCATCCGTGAGTTCCTGAAGGGTGACAGCAACAGCCTCATGGAAAAAAGCATTATTGAATCTGACAATCAGTTCTTCAGAACGATGATTCACCGTGAGCGGTTCTTCCTTAAGCTGTCCTACAGAAAACTCATTGGCGATATCATTGAGGAGTTTCCAATCGCCGGAACGCCAACGGTAGATACTCTGTTTCACATCACCGACAATAAGATTATGGCTACCAGCCATCGCCATACAGTTGTCGAGCAGTTTCTTAAAGTTAACCCACTGCACACGCCCTGTGTCCTGGAACTCATCAATCATAATATGACGTAGATGGGCACCAATCTTCTCATAGACAAAGGGGGCATCGGAATCTTTCATCAGCTCATATAACAGCGTCTGCGTATTGCTCAGTTGGAAACGGTTATCCTCGCGACACAACTCTTCCACAGTAGCAGCAATAGCATGCAGAAGACGTAACTGGTTGAGATGACTGAGCGTCAGTTGTGCACTCTGAATATCATACCACGCTTTTTTCCTGCATTCCTCATACGACAGAACGGCAGGCCTGAGTTCCGATGCCGCAAAGGAAGCAGCATCTTTACTTTTAACCCACGATTCCGGGTCGTCAAGGAATCCCTGAACATAGGAATTAGGTGCTTTATTATCTAAAGCAGATTGTGTCTCAAGTTTATGAACATAGCCATAGACTCCTTTTGTTCCCTGCTTGAAAAAACTCGCATCGTCATAGTCGGAGTTTTGCAGAAGCGTAAGCAATTGCTGGGCTTCACTTTGCAAACGGCTCTGTATGGCATCAATCTTCTGATGAAGGGAACGAGTGTATGTATGGAAGAACTTCTCACTCTTCATCTTCTCATCGAGCTCCTTGGAATGTTGTTTGTAGAAGTCCTTGAAGATATTACGTCCAAGGGCTTTGACCTTATCTATTACATTCCAGCTCTTGTCATCATTGATATTCTGGTCGATATACTCCCGAATCCATCTTAACACATCGGTATTCTGATCCAAGGAATTGATGAGTTCATCAACAGCACGCTCTTCTATCTGGTTGTCGTCAAGATCAACACGCAGGTTTAGCGGCAGGTCGAGCTCACGTGCCAAATTGCGAAAGACCGTCTGAAAGAAAGCGTCAATAGTCTGTACACGGAAATAGCTGTAATGATGAATAAGGTTCTTCAGAGCTATACCTGCATTGCGCACAACAGTCTCTCTGTCCTTACCCGTTTTCTCCATTACCTTATTAAGATAAATCTGGGAATCAGGCAATAATTTGGAGATACCATAAAGCTGACTGATAATACGCATCTTCATCTCTTCCGTAGCCTTATTTGTGAATGTCACAGCTAATATATGCTCATAATCCATAGGATTGAGGATGAGCAGCGAGATATATTCCACTGCCAACGTGAAGGTCTTACCAGATCCGGCACTTGCTTTATATACGGTTAATGGGGCCATACTCCTACCAGTCTTCAAAGAGTTCTATATTGAATTTAATACCGAAGCCTTCATATTTCTTCTGCGAGAATGCTGTGAAGAAGCCCATAGAGAATAAGTGGTTTGTAAACGCATATCCTAACTCTACATAAGGATAGTATGAGCGTACGGCAAGGGCACTGACATAGAAGCGTTCCATCTCGACAAATCGTCCTACCGTCGGAATGAATGACAACAGGAGCAACGGAGACTCATAACAGGTGTTACATCTGATATAATAGTCGGAAGCATTGTACCAATTGGCATCCAACAATTCAAATTCGCCTACCCAGTCATCGTGCCAACCACCAACAATATAGTTGTTTTGGAAATTAGTGTAGTCGAGGAAATATTCGTCATCACCCTTATGAGTATAGAAGCCAACTCCACCTCGCAGAGAGAATTTTCTCATACATGTCATTGGAAGTTCGTATGATGCATCAAATTCCCAACGGTCGTAAGACACATCAGAACCCATAATTCCTTTGAAGGCATGTTCATAGTCACCTGTTAACAACGGTCCGCGACGACCCCAGGGACTGTACTGAGCCTGAAAGGTTGGAGCAAACGTGGTACTCTTCGTTGCTTTTCCCAATTCTCGTAGTTTCTGGGGTTCAAGGGCTGTTCGTCGGTAATACACCATACCAGCCTCAAGACCGATTCGTGAATGCAGGTTGTAATGTCCGAAAAGATTGAGTTTGGTATCCCTGAAATAATGGATATTATATTTGTCGAAGTCCTTTGATCCGTTCTTGGATTCTTCTTTCAACTGATCCAACAACATAGAAGAAGCTACATGATTACCGCTTTCCATTTTGAACTGTACATATCCGTTATGTTCCTTATTGAACTGGAATTTTATTGGTATTCTGGTGTACAGCTGATTCTGTTTGAAGGAATAGCCTATGACTGTCTTCGTAGAAAGCTCATGGTCTTCGTCAAAGGTGTAACTGGCACGGAGTTTGGTGCGGTAAACGATACCGCGATGTCCGGAATATGTGAAATATAAAGGATTAAAGAGTGGGCCTATGCTAACACGTCCCTTATCATCCTTTCCGAAAGTAAAGCGTACACGATGGAGCATCATCTTACCAACGACATTCCACATGAACCTGCGGAAAGCATGACTGTCGTGATGAGAATCTGCAGCGACAGAAGGAGCATTTATGGAATCATAGGATGTGATTAAGGAATCCATTTCTTCCACATACTTGGGCTCTAATTTCTCCTTATTCGTCTTACCGTTTAGCATAGCCATCTCCTCGTCAGTCAATGGGGTAGGGCGCACCTGAGACATAAGGTGTCTATCGTCTTTATTTACCAATGTGTCACTCATAGCAACACCAATATCAAATACCGATAACTCATTGAGTATCATACGATTTCCGAAATAGCCCAATATAAGTTGAGCATTGATTTCCTTTGGTAGAACGGTGTGATAGCCATTATCTCCATGTTTGACATTAACTGTGAAAGTGAAAAGGTCGTGCTGTCCGGAATAAGTGTATTCCAATATTCGTCCGGTTCGGGTGTCAACTATCGCATTACCTGTAACCACCTGTGTATTAGGTACTTTTGGTTTAAAGGACAGTTCTACAAGATTATTGCCAATCACAATATTATGATAAATATAATATTTGTAATTGTTTAAACTGATAGGTGACAGCAGAAAGTCTTCGACTATTGTTGGTTTGAAAATATTTGATTTTATAAAGTCCTCAGCTTTTTCAATTATTCGTCTGCGTTTATAGACATTAGTAAGAAGTAGATGTTGTTGTTTAAGTTGATATCCTTTATCAGTATGAATATATTCTCCGTAAGTCTCACGAAACATTTCAGTCTCACCGTGACGTGCAATCCTTAGCATATTTGGAATTGTCAGTAATAAGTAATTCCTTTTAGGAATCTGCGCATCTGTCTTGGAATAAATATATGAACTGAATGTATCTGGTATTTCCGGTTTCTGTTTTAAATAATAAGAACACACAAGTTTAAGCAGATTCTTGTTTGTTTCCGTTTGTTTCTGAGCATTAACATGAAAAGATATAATAATGAAAAGAAATAGCACCGAAAAGAACTTCGATGTATTTCCATCAAACAACAACAGTCTTTTAATATCTTTGATATTTATCATAAGCCAATTACTACAGCTTCTTATTTATCATTAGCCAATTACTCCAACTTCCAATCTTTTGCCCATTATTTACCATAATGCTTATTATAGAAAAACTGACCATGTATGTGTTCTTCTCTCATCATCTGCAAAAATAATACATTTTAAGTAAATAGCATTGAATTCCCTATTATTTCTTTTGCATTCCTTTGGATTAGTTGTATATTTGCAATTCAACAAGAGAGAGAACATCACCTATGGAACAACATATCGTCGTTAAAGGAGCTCGTGTAAACAATTTAAAGAATGTTTCTTTAAAGATTCCACGCGATAAGCTCATCGTGATAACAGGTGTCAGCGGCTCAGGAAAATCATCCCTTGCCTTTGACACTCTTTATGCTGAGGGACAACGCCGTTATGTTGAGAGTCTTTCTGCTTATGCACGACAGTTTCTTGGCAGGATGGCGAAACCGGAATGTGACTTCATTATGGGGTTGCCTCCCGCCATCGCCATTGAACAAAAGACTATTGCACGTAATCCTCGTTCCACTGTCGGTACATCAACGGAGATTTATGAGTATATGCGACTGCTCTATGCACGTATCGGACATACATTCTCGCCTATCAGTGGTACTGAGGTATGTAAGCATACTACTGATGATATTGTCAAATGCGTAATGTCATATTCCAAAGGCACCCGTTTCTGTGTTATGGCACCGCTACGTATTCCGGAAGGACGTACTATGCGTAAGCAGCTTGAAATGGAGATACTACAGGGTTATTCACGTATATTCTATAAGAATGATATTGCACAGATCGATGATGTCATTGAACAATTATCAGATGATGATACTGCCCCACAACAGAATGAAGATGTGTACCTCATAATTGACCGCATGTCCGTTGATGATGAGAAAAGTTCTATTTCACGTCTGATAGACTCCTGTGAGACAGCATTCTACGAAGGTGACGGTGCCTGCAGATTATTGTTTTTACCTTCTCATATTGTCTATGATTTCTCAATGCGGTTTGAAGCCGACGGTATGACGTTTGAAGAACCAAACGAAAATATGTTCTCTTTCAATTCACCGCTTGGAGCATGTCCCACATGTGAGGGATTCGGAAGTATTATCGGCATTGACGAGAGACTGGTAATCCCAAACTCATCCTTAAGCGTATATGAGGGCTGTGTGCAATGCTGGCACGGGGATAAGATGAAAATGTGGCAGGATGAATTCTGTCGGCGAGCAGCAAAAGACAATTTCCCAATCTTCAAACCATACTATGAACTCAGCACAAAAGAAAAAGATATGCTGTGGCACGGACTGCCGAGTGACAAGAAACGTGATATTCATGATCAGGTAAGCATCGACAACTTCTTCAGGATGGTTCAGGAAAACCAATATAAGATTCAATACAGGGTTATGCTGAGCCGCTATCGTGGTAAAACTGTTTGTCCCGACTGTCACGGTACACGTCTGAAGAAAGAAGCAACATATGTGATGATCAATGGTAAAAGTATCATCGATTTAGTGCAGATGCCTGTGGACAAACTGCTGGAATGGTTCAAGCATCTGCAGCTTGAAGATTATGAAGCCAAAATAGCAAAACGACTGCTTACTGAGATTACAAGCAGATTGCAGTTTCTTGTCGATGTCGGATTGAATTATCTCACTTTAAACCGTCAGTCGAATACTCTCTCCGGTGGTGAGAGTCAACGTATAAACCTCACAACATCATTAGGAAGCTCATTGGTTGGATCGCTGTATATTCTCGATGAACCGTCAATAGGTCTGCATAGTCGTGATACCAACCGTCTGATAAAAGTCCTTCGTCAGTTACAACAATTAGGTAATACCGTCATTGTTGTGGAACATGATGAGGAGATTATGCGCGCAGCTGATTATATCATTGACGTGGGCCCTGATGCAGGAAACCTGGGTGGAGAAATCGTCTATGAGGGTCCACTCTCAGCTCTCCTATCCACCCTCGACTCTCATAGCAGCTACACTGTAAAATATCTTACAGGCGAAGAAACCATCCCTACCCCATCGTCACGCCGTCCATGGAACCAGTCGATAATTCTGAAGGGATGCCGAATGAATAATCTTAGAGGTATTGATGTGGAATTACCACTCAACGTGCTCAATGTTGTTACAGGCGTGAGCGGAAGCGGTAAGTCATCACTCATAAAAGGCATTCTCTATCCTGCATTGAAACGTCATCTGAGTGAAGTGGCGGAATTGCCAGGAGACTATACTGAACTCACTGGTGACTGGCAGCAGATAACACATGTGGAAATGGTCGATCAGTCACCGATAGGTAAGAGTACACGTTCTAATCCTGCGACATACGTAAAGGCATACGATGCTATCCGACAACTTTTTGCTGAGCAGCAGCTGTCGAAGCAGATGGGCTATACACCACAGTATTTTTCCTTTAATACTGACGGTGGGCGTTGTGAAGAATGTAAAGGTGCTGGCGTGATTACTGTTGAGATGCAGTTTATGGCAGATTTGGAGTTGGTATGCGACGAGTGTCACGGACAACGGTTCAAGAAAGAAATCCTTGATGTGAAATTCCAAGGAAAGAACATCTACGACGTACTTCAAATGACTGTCAGCGAGGCCATAGAATTCTTCGGGAAATACAAACAGAGAGCCATCGTCTCACGACTGCAGTCACTGGAAGATGTAGGACTGGGATATATAAAGCTCGGACAGAGCTCATCGACTCTCTCTGGAGGTGAGAACCAACGTGTTAAACTCGCTTATTTCATAGGGCAGGAACGGCAGTCCCCTACCCTGTTCATATTCGATGAGCCTACAACAGGTCTGCATTTCCACGATATCAAACGCCTGCTGCAAGCTTTCGATGCACTAATAAGTTGTGGACATAGCGTAATTGTCATTGAGCATAACCTCGATGTCATCAAATGTGCTGACCATATAATCGATCTCGGACCGGAAGGAGGAGACAAGGGTGGAGCCCTCGTATGCTCAGGAACGCCAGAAGAGGTATGTCAGTGCAAAGACAGTATTACAGGACAATACCTCCGCGAGAAGCTATAACACGCTATTAGTGCCGCAAAATATAATCTACAATCCAAGCACCTACATCCGTAGTGCCATATTCCGCCCCACCCTCAACCTGTATCTCTGGTGTGCGCACATTGGCATCAAGGCTGGCATTGACAGCCTCACGAATCAGTGCACCCTCTGTTGTCAAACCAAAATGCTCAAGAAGCATTGCGGCTGAGAGAATCTGAGCCAGAGGATTAGCCTTATTCTGTCCTGCGGCTTGTGGCCAAGAACCATGAACAGGCTCAAACAACGGAGTGTGCAGTCCCAATGATGATGACGGTTGTAATCCCATAGAACCAGTGATACAACTTGTCTCGTCGGTAAGTATATCACCGAAGGTGTTTTCTGTCACGATAACATCAAAGAACGTAGGTTCGGTAAGAACCCTCATAGAAGCATTGTCAATGAACAGATAATCTGTGGTTACATCAGGATATTGCGGCTCCATCTCTTGTGCAATCGCTCTCCACAACCTGCTTGATGCCAATACGTTAGCTTTATCAACAACGGTCAGATGCTTACGCCTTTCCTGAGCCATCTCAAATGCCACCTTAAGAATACGCTCTATCTCCGGACGAGTATAGATATCTGTATCGTATGCTTTGTCATTGTCCTGATATTTCTCACCGAAATACATACCGCCAGTAAGCTCACGGATAACAATAAAGTCAGCTCCGCGTACCAGCTCGTCCTTTAATGGTGACTTATGAAGCAAACAGTCGAAAGTAGCTACAGGACGTACATTAGCGAATAATCCTAACTTCTTACGCATAGCGAGCAATCCCTGTTCTGGGCGTACAGGATTTGTCGGATCATTGTCGTATTTCAGGTCACCTACGGCAGCAAAGAATACAGCATCAGCGTTCATACACACTTCGTGCGTGGCATCTGGATACGGGTCGCCTACTTCATCGATAGCGTGAGCACCAACGATGGCTTCTTCATATACAAACTGATGGTTATACTTCTGTGCTATAGCGTCAAGTACAGCCACTCCCTGAGTCATTATCTCCGGACCAATGCCGTCTCCGGCAAGGATTGCTATTTTAAGATTCATATTCTTTCTTTTTTCGTTATGACGTTATTTCGTCTTCTACAATGTTGAGCATCTTGAATGTAGCCTTGATAGCGGCTTCTGTCTGGTCGGCATCAAGACCGCGGGTTCTTATCAGCCTACCGTCGTCACCTCGCCATGTGATAACTGTCTGAACGAGAGCATCGGTACGTCCACCTGGAGGAATTGTAACCTGATAATTGGACAACAGGGGGAAAGTACGATTGAGATATTTCCTATAAATATATCGGAGTGACTTCACGAAGGCGTCATATTGACCGTCACCCGTTGAGCTTGCCTCATATTGTTTACCGTTAATTTCTACTTTAACATTAGCACCAGGCTTCAAACCATAGGCAGTAGATACCACATAGCTCACGAGTTTCACCTTATCCTCTGGTGCATCATGTTTCAATACATCGCTGACGATGAACGGCAGGTCTTCCTTAGTGACAATTTCCTTCTTGTCACCAAGTTCCGTTATGCGTTGCGTGACACGACGGGTCTGCTCAGGTGTCAATTCCAGTCCCAGTTCCTCCAGATTCTTGGCGATATTCGCCCTACCGCTTGTCTTGCCTAACGCATATTCACGTTTACGTCCGAAGCGCTCTGGTACAAGAGCATTACAATAAAGATTATCCTTACGGTCTCCGTCGGCATGTACTCCAGAAACCTGTGTGAAGACATTATCACCAATGATAGGTTGATTGGCAGCGACAACAATACCACTATATCCTTCCACCATCTGACTGATATCATTCAGTTTGTCTTCGTGGATAGACGTATGGGCATGGAAATGGTCTTTCAGAATGACCTGCACACTCGACAGAGGAGCATTGCCACATCGTTCACCAAGACCATTCACAGTGACATGCAGTCCTTTAGCACCACTGAGGACAGCAGCTAAGGAATTTGTAACTGCCATATCATAGTCGTTATGTGCATGGAAGTCAAAATGCAGTTTAGGGTAGCGTTTGATCATCTTACGCATATAACTAACCACCTCCAGCGGATTCATGACGCCTAAGGTGTCAGGTAACATATAACGCTTTATAGAGGTGTCCTGTAATGCATCGATGATTTCGAAGACATATTCCTGCGAATCTTTCATGCCGTTGCTCCAGTCTTCCAAATATAGGTTCACTGCGACTCCCATCCTGTCTGCATATTCAACAACATCCTTGATATCATCGATATGTTCTTGTGGTGTTTTATGCAGCTGGTGATGACAATGCTTCAATGAACCTTTTGCAAGGAGATTCAGCACCTCTCCCCCACAGCTTTTCACCCAATCGACAGACTTAGTACCATCAACAAATCCAAGGACTTCAACCTTATGGAGCATATGAATAGTTTTTGCATAACGACAAATCATGCTTACAGCTTCCTTCTCCCCATCAGAGACTCCTGCCGAGGCCACTTCCACACGATCCACATTGACGTCATGCATCAGCATACGGGCAATAACCAGTTTCTCATGAGGCAGGAAACTGACGCCATTCGTCTGTTCTCCATCACGGAGGGTGGAGTCCATGATTTCTATCGTTGGATGAATAGATCGATAACTGTTATCTAAGTGTTCTGCTTTTCCCATTCTTCTATCATATCTTTGTTATCAAGTAAGAAATCAATATCATCGATACCGTTTATCAGACAGTGCTTCTTATAACTGTTAATGTCGAAATGTTCACTATGTCCTGTACTTTTATTAGTAACCGTCTGATTGGGAAGGTTCACCTCCACAAGTACCTTCGGATCGTTATTAATAGACTCAAAGAGCTCCTGAAGAAATTCTTCACTGACCTGTACAGGAAGTACGAAATTGTTCAGTTCATTATTCTTGTGGATATCAGCAAAGAACGAACTGATAACGACACGGAACCCGTAGTCGGCAATCGCCCATGCAGCATGTTCGCGGCTGGAACCAGAGCCGAAATTCTTACCTGCCACGAGGATTACGCCTCCATAACGCGGGTCATTAAGCACGAAGTCCGGTTTTGGCGTACCGTCTTTATCATAGCGCCAATCGCGGAACAGATTGTCACCAAAGCACTCCTTGTCTGTTGCCTTTAAAAAGCGAGCAGGTATTATCTGGTCGGTATCCACATTCTCCAGTGGCAGTGGAACGCACGTGCTTGTTATAATGTCGAACTTCTGTTTCATAATAGTGTTCTTGGATCAGTGATTACTCCTGTAACAGCGGCAGCTGCAGCTGTCAATGGTGACGCAAGGATAGTACGAGAGCCTGGACCTTGCCGCCCCTCAAAGTTACGATTGCTGGTAGAGACACATAGTTTGCCAGCCGGTACCTTATCGTCGTTCATAGCAAGACAAGCGGAACAGCCTGGCTGACGAATCTCGAATCCAGCATCCTGCAAAACCCTGTCAAGTCCTTCTTCACGTATCTGCTTGTCAACAGCCCACGAGCCAGGCACCAACCAAGCTATAACACCGTCTGCCTTCTTACGCCCTTTGACAATGGAGGCAAAGGCACGGAAGTCCTCTATCCTACCGTTAGTGCAAGCCCCAAGGAACACATAGTCAACGGGCTTTCCCAATAGTTTCTCGCCCGCCTTAAAGCCCATATATTGGAGTGCCTTTTCATAACTCCCCCTCCCCGCGGATGGGGTTGTGGGAAGGTTTTGGGTTATGCCGATTCCCATACCGGGATTGGTGCCGTATGTAATTCTCGGTTCTATATCTTCGCCACGGAATGTTATTTCCTTATCGAAAACGGCATCATCATCACTCTTGAGGCTCTGCCAATAGGCAACGGCCTTATCCCATTCGTCACCCTTTGGGGCATACTCCCTACCTTTTATATAATTAAAGGTGACATCATCTGGAGCTATAAGACCACCACGTGCACCCATCTCTATCGAGAGATTACACAATGTAAGACGTCCCTCCATCGACAGAGCTTTCACCACGTCGCCTGAATACTCCACAAAATAGCCAGTTGCACCACTTGTTGTCAACTGACTAATCAGATAGAGGGCAACATCCTTTGCAGTCACACCCTTGCCGAGCGTACCGTTAATACTTATACGCATCGTCTTGGGCTTCTGCTGTAAGATACACTGTGATGCCATAACCATCTCCACTTCGGATGTACCGATACCGAATGCCACAGCACCCATAGCACCATGTGTAGAGGTATGGGAGTCGCCACAGACAATTGTCATACCAGGCAGGCTCAATCCTTTCTCAGGACCGACCACATGTACAATACCGTTGTCTGGTGACAATATGCCATAGTGAGTAAGACCAAAGTCCTGACAGTTCTGAGCCAAAGTGGAGACCTGTTTTGCAGACACAGGATCCTCGATAGGCTTGTCCTGATCATGTGTAGGTGT
>JAFZVR010000116.1 GCA_017617725.1 Prevotella sp. | reverse complement strand
GAAGGAGATAGAAGAAAATAAAAGACATTCGTTTTACTGCAGAATCACCGCAAACAGAGTAACGTCCTTTATCTCCCGCCGCTGAGAAGCGGCTATCTCCCTTTATCTTCCTATATCTACTTAACATGCGAAAGTTGAGTAATTCATAATTTATAATTCATAATTCATAATTTATAATTCATAATTAATTTGTTTTTGCATTCGGTTTGCACTACCTTTGCACCCGAAAAGATAAAACGATATAAAGCATGGCATTGAAATGTGGTATTGTAGGACTACCTAACGTAGGTAAGTCCACTTTGTTCAACTGTCTGTCGAGTGCCAAGGCACAGGCAGCTAACTTTCCTTTTTGTACTATAGAACCCAATGTGGGTATGATTACCGTCCCGGATGAGCGTCTGACGAAGCTTGCAGAGCTTGTTCATCCCGGTAGGATTGTCCCCGCTACCTGTGAAATAGTCGATATCGCCGGTCTCGTCAAAGGCGCCAGCAAGGGTGAAGGACTGGGTAATAAATTCCTTGGTAATATCCGTGAGACCGATGCTATCATCCATGTTCTTCGTTGCTTTGATGATGATAATATCACGCATGTTGACGGTACGATAGACCCTATTCGTGACAAGGAGATTATTGATACCGAGCTTCAGCTGAAAGACCTTGAAACGATTGAGGGACAGTTTGCTAAAACCCAGAAGGCTGCTGCTGCCGGCAATAAAGACGCCAAGGTGTTAGCAACAGTCTTAGACGCATATAAGCAAGTGTTGGAACAGGGTAAGAACGCCCGTATTGTGGACTTCGACACCAAGGAAGAACAGGATGCTGCCCGCAACCTTTTCTTATTGACTGCCAAGCCCGTATTATATGTTTGTAATGTTGACGAAGCCAGTGCCAAGAATGGTAATGAATACTCAAAGAGGGTAGAGGCCATTGCGCAAGAGGAGGGTGCTGAGACCATGATTATCGCAGCCAAGACAGAGGAAGACATTGCTTCGTTGGAAACATACGAAGACAAACAACTCTTCCTTGACGAGTTAGGGTTGGAAGAGAGTGGTGTCAACCGCCTCATCAAGAAGGCGTATGCATTGCTAAACCTACAGACCTTCATCACTGCCGGTGAGATGGAAGTAAAGGCATGGACCTACAAACGTGGTTGGAAAGCCCCACAGTGTGCAGGTGTTATTCATACCGACTTTGAGAAAGGTTTTATCCGTGCCGAAGTCATCAAGTACGAAGACTATATCCAATATGGTTCAGAAGCCGCAGTGAAAGAAGCCGGTAAGATGGGTATTGAAGGCAAGGAATACGTTGTTCAGGACGGTGATATCATGCATTTCAGGTTCAATGTATAAGGAGCCTGCCCTCAACCCCTCCCCAAGGGAAGGGAGTTATTAAAGATTCAAAATTTATTAGTCATGAATGGACTGCTATACATTATTTGGGATCCCTCAGAGACCCTGTTCCATATTGGTCATTTCGGTATTCGTTGGTATTCGTTGTTCTGGTTGATTGGTCTTACTGCCGGTTATTTCATCGTCCGTAAACTATATAAGGAACAGAAGCTCAAAGATGAGCAGTTTGAACCGCTCTTTATCTATTGTTTCCTGGGTATCCTTATCGGTGCCCGATTAGGCCATTGCCTCTTTTACGAGCCCGATGTATGGCTTTCCAGTTGGCAACGGTTCATAGAGATTTTTATCCCTATCCGCATCCATGCCGACGGGTCGTGGAATTTCGTGGGTTACCAGGGGTTAGCGTCACATGGCGGTACATTGGGTCTGATGATAGCTTTATGGCTTTATTGTAAACACACTGGGGTACGCATGTGGCATGTCCTCGACAATATTGCCATTGCCACACCTATCACAGCCTGTTGCATCCGTTTAGGCAATCTTATGAATAGTGAGATCGTAGGTAAGATAACCGATGTGCCATGGGCATTTGTCTTTGTCAATGGTGACCCAACCATAGCCCATCAACCACGTCATCCTGGACAATTATATGAGGCCATAGCTTATTTTTGCTTTTTCTTCATAGGATGGTGGTTGTATAAGAGAGGAGTAAGGAAGCCTCACCCTACCCGTAAGTTTGCACCGCAGGTAGGTACCGGCTTTTTCTTTGGTCTTTGCTTGACCCTTATCTTTACTTTCCGTTTCTTCATTGAATATACCAAGGAAGTACAGGTTGACTTCGAATCCGGCATGATGTTCAATATGGGGCAGCTGTTGAGCGTACCGTTTATATTGCTTGGAATATGGAGTATGTTGAGGGGAAGCCTAACGGCAGGAGGTGAACATTAAAGGTTGAGAGTTGAGAAATAAAAAAATGGAGGATGTTTCCTCCATTTTTATTTTCCCTTTACTATTTTCTTGATGTCGTTGAGTTTGTTCAGGGCCTCAACTGGTGTGAGGTTATCAATATCAAGGTTAAGTATTTCATCACGTACCTGGCATAGTACCGGATCGTCGAGTTGGAAGAAACTCAGCTGCATTCCTTCACGACTGTTTTCTATCTTCTCAGCTGTCGGTTTACCGACTGTTCCCACCTGTGCATTATCATTCTCCAGTTGGTGCAGTATGACGTTTGCACGTTTCACTATGGAGCGCGGCATACCTGCTATCTCAGCCACATGAATACCGAAGGAATGTTCTGATCCCCCACGTTCCAGTTTACGTAAGAATATCACCTTTCCATCGACCTCTTTGACACTGACATTATAGTTTTTTATGCGGGAGAAGTTTTTCTCCATTTCATTGAGTTCATGATAATGTGTGGCAAAGAGAGTGCGCGCCTGTGCCCGTTTATTCTCATGAAGATATTCCACTATTGCCCATGCGATACTGATACCGTCGTATGTAGAAGTACCTCGTCCCAATTCATCGAAGAGAACTAACGAGTGAGGAGTCACATTATTAAGGATATTAGATGCCTCCGTCATCTCCACCATGAATGTCGATTCGCCCAACGAGATATTGTCCGATGCTCCCACACGAGTGAATATCTTATCCACTAAGCCTATTTTCGCGCTCTCTGCAGGCACGAAACACCCGATCTGCGCCATCAGTACAATGAGCGCCGTCTGACGCAACAGAGCCGATTTACCGGCCATATTAGGACCGGTTATGATTATTATCTGTTGCCGTTGACTATCAAGATAGACATCATTCGGGATATACTGTTCTCCTATCGGGAGCTGTTTTTCTATGACGGCGTGGCGTCCATTTTTGATATCCAGTTCTGTG
>JAFZVR010000115.1 GCA_017617725.1 Prevotella sp. | reverse complement strand
GTCGAGGGTCGAGGGTCGAGAGTCGCGGGTCGCGGGTCGAGGGACTTGTTCCATGCTATTTGTTGTCATCTGCCTTCTGTATGCGCGTTCCAAAGTGCATATCCAACATCCTGCCTCTTCTTTTGCAAACACACACTCCCTACCGCCAACGATACTCGTTACAAGGTCACCGTCACGGTCGGTATATGCCACCCCTTGTTTGTCTATTATTGCCTGTGATGAGGCAGGAAGCTCATTCCATACACTATCAAGACGGTCTTCTATTTTGCCGATTTCATCAAGGGTAACTGGTGCACCTGCGTCACCTTCCACACAACATATACCACGGCATTTCTCATAGTCGCAGCAGAAATATTCCGTGAGGATATCAGACGACAGCAATACGTCGTCAACTTGAAAAATTGGACTAACCATTACGATATTCTTTTGGTGATATTCCCATGTGTTCCTTGAAGTATTTCCCTAAGAAACTCTGGTTGGCAAAACATAGCTGTTCCGCAATGGCTTTTATCGTCAGAGAGGAGTTCCTTAACAGCACACGTATCTCCATCACCACATAACCATTTATCCAGTCGTTGGGACGTCGTTTACTTACAGCCTTCACCGATTCCGATAGGTATTTCGGTGTTATGCCAAGCTGTTCAGCATACCACGAAACGCGACGTTCATGACGGAAATGCTCCTCAACCAGTTGTATGAACTTGGTGAAGATTGTCTCTGCGCGCGATTTTTTCACATTACCAAGTTGCTGGATACGATACATGGCATTACTCATATCGATGATAAGCGAGCGTATTAGGGAACTTACAAGTTCCTTACGGAAATGATGCTGTGGGTCGTCAACCTTCTGCTTGATAAGATAGAAATATTCCTTTAATGCCTTAGCCTCCTTCTCTGTCAGTCTGAATACAGGATTGGTGCGTGAGAAGAGAAATATCTGTGACAACTCATGAATACCACCGATAATACCCTGGAAGTATTCCATAGAGATAAGCATTGCTATACCGTCACAGTTCTTGTCGGGCAGGAAATCGCTAACCACCTGGTCCTCACTAACAATTATGACATCATTACGTTCCACTGACAATGGCTTCGTGTCAACAGAATAGTGTGCCTCGCCATTAGTGCATAATGCCAGGAACAGTGCATTCAAACGACAAGGGTTTTCTGCCCATGTGACATCGCCTACATTATTATATAAAAGCAAGTCATTGTCAATAAAGCTTGCATTAGGACGCCGTTCCAATGCACGCGCAATGGTTATTTCTGTAATCTGTCGTGCCATGAAAGATAAATATGTGTGTTGTCTGCAAAATTACGAAAAATAAAATGAAAAATGCAATAATCCTTTGGATTCATATATAAAAAGTGTAATTTTGTAGCCAATTACGCAAAAATAAGTACAGACTGAAAGTTTTCACCTAAGCAATAGCAGTAAACCGAAAGACTATTACTAATGATAGGAACAATTGTCAATACCACCACTATAATAATAGGTAGTATTACTGGTGCTATCCTGAAACGTGGCATCAAAGAGCAATACCAAACAGCTCTTTTCAACGCTATGGGAGTAGCCTCGTTGGTTTTAGGAATGAATGCATGCGTGCAGAATATGCCTAAGAGCAATTATCCTGTACTGTTCATTGTCAGCTTGTCGGTCGGTTCCCTGATAGGTTATATCCTGCGTCTTGATGAACGTTTCAATAATCTTGTAACCAAACTGCAAAATGTACGGAAACAGTCGTCACCAACTGATAAAGCGGTCAAGAACAACCTTGCAGAAGGTCTGTCGATGGGAATCCTTCTATATTGTATCGGAACACTGTCAATGTTAGGACCGGTGATGAGTGCCCTTCATGGCGACAATACATATCTATATACTAATGCCACACTCGACCTCGTCACCAGTGCGGTGTTAGCATCGACATACGGCATAGGTATGATTTGGGCGGCACCTGTGCTATTCTGCTCTCAGGGTACATTCTACCTCATTGCCAAATGTTCAGAGAGTGCCATCAGTGCCGACCTTATGACGGAATTAGGTATTGTGGGAGGTGCGCTGATTGTTGTTGCCGGCTTACGCATCCTCGGTATTAAGGATTGCAAAACCCTTAATATGCTTCCGTCGCTGCTTGTTCCCGTTGTATTTTTCATCATTAAATATATTATCACATGCCAACTGTAAAATTCTATCAACCAGAGAATCAGGTGCCATTGGAGATGCACAAGGTTCGCGTAGTACAAAAACTAAATTTGCTGCCAGTTGAGGAGCGTCTTCGCGCCATTCAGGAAGCTGGTAACAATACCTTTCTGTTAAAGAACAAAGATATCTATATGGATATGATCACCGACTCCGGTGTCAATGGTATGTCCGACCGACAGGTTGCCGCTATGAGCATTGCTGATGACTCGTATGCAGGTAGTGCGACATGGGATCGTGCCGTCGATGCCATCGATGAGGTCTTTGGCGTGAGAAATGTGCTCCCTGCACACCAAGGTCGCGCTGCAGAGAATATCCTTGCAGAGACATTCGTAAAGCCGGGAAGTGTGGCCCTGATGAACTTCCACTTTACTACTACCAAAGCACATATCACACGTCTGGGTGGTGAGGTCGTTGAGTTGGTACATAAGAAAGGTTTGAAGCCTCAGAGCGACGACCCGTTCAAGGGCGACTTCGACTTGAAGGCTCTTAAGAAGACTATTGATGAATACACTCCTGAGAAGGTTGCATTTGTCCGCGTAGAGTCTGGTACCAACCTCATTGGTGGCCAGCCTGTCAGCCTTGAGAATATGATGGCTGTCACAGATATCTGTCATGACAAGGGCGTTATCAGCGTGCTCGATGCCTCATTGCTTCAGGACAATATCTACTTCATGAAGACTCGTGAGCCACGATGCAAGTATATGGAGACAAGAGAGATCTACCGTCTTCTCGCCAGCCGTTTCGACATCATCTACTTCTCTGCACGTAAGCTCGGTTTCAGCCGCGGTGGTTTCATACTCTCCAGCGATGCCAAGTGGACGAATATGATGATGGAATATGTGCCTCTCTTTGAGGGTTTCCTTACCTATGGTGGTATGGAAGTACGTTCTATTGAGGCAGCAGCACAGGGACTCCTTGAGTCACTCGATATGGAGTATATTAATCAGGGACCGGAATTCATCGCCTATCTGGTGAAAGAACTTGACGACTATGGTGTACCAGTCATCAAACCTGCCGGTGGTCTTGGTGCTCACCTGAACTGCTCAGAGTTCGTTCCAAATATGCCACACGACCAGTATCCTGCAGCAGCAGTCGGTGCCGCTATATATATTGCCGGTGGCATCCGTGGTATGGAGCGTGGTACCGTTTCTGAGCAGCGTGAGCCGGATGGCACAGAGCGCTTTGCTGAACTTGAGCTGCAGCGCCTTGCTGTACCACGCCGTGTATTCACCCTCTCACAGATTAAATACTGTGCCGACCGTGTGAAATGGGTATGGGACAATCGTAATCTCATAGGTGGTCTGCAATGGACCAATGAGCCTAAGGTACTTCGCTTCTTCTTCGGACGAATGAAGGAAATTGGTTATTGGCAGGAAGACCTCGCTAAGAAATTCCGTGCTGATTTCGGTGATTCACTATAAAAACAAATGAGGCTCCAATCGGAGCCTCATTTGTTTTTCGTTACGCATCAATATTAGCGTATGTGGCGTTAGCCTCAATAAACTCGCGGCGAGGCTCTACATCGTCGCCCATAAGCATTGAGAAAATCTCATCTGCCTGAGCAGCATTCTCTATCGTTACCTGCTTGAGCAGTCGTGACTTCGGATCCATCGTAGTCTCCCACAACTGCTCCGGATTCATCTCACCGAGACCTTTATAGCGCTGTGTATGCAAAGCCGTTGCGTTCTCGTCACCAGCAACATACTTATCGATGAATGCCTGGCGTTGCTGCTCAGTGTAGCAATACTCAGAGAATTTCTTGTACGTACACTTATACAACGGCGGCGTGGCTATATAGAGATGACCTTCTTCAATGACCTTTGGCATGAAGCGGAAGAAGAGAGTCATTATCAGTGTGTCGATGTGGGAGCCATCGACATCGGCGTCGGTCATGATAATAATCTTGTCGTAACGCAGCTTGTCAGTGTTTGCTTCTCGGTCATCCTCACCCTCTACACCGAAGCGTACTCCGATGCTCTGGATGATATTCATTACAGACTCTGCTTCAAACACGCGGTGCCACTGTACCTTTTCCACATTCAAAATCTTACCTCTCAATGGAAGGATAGCCTGGAAGTGACGGTCGCGACCCTGCTTAGCAGAACCACCTGCCGAGTCACCCTCGACGAGGAATATCTCACATTCCTTAGGGTCTTTGTTTGAACAGTCAGCGAGTTTTCCTGGCAGACCACCACCACTCATCACATTCTTACGCTGTACGCTCTCACGAGCCTTACGTGCAGCGATACGTGCTGTAGCTGCAAGGATTACCTTCTCGCAAATGGTGTGAGCCTCCTTTGGGTGTTCCTCCAGATAGTTTGTCATTGCCTCGCCAACAGCTTTCTGAACGGCACCATTCACCTCGGAATTTCCAAGTTTGGTCTTTGTCTGACCTTCAAACTGTGGTTCTGCTACTTTAACAGAAATAATGGCAGTCAGACCTTCACGGAAGTCGTCCTGTGCTACCTCTATCTTGGCTTTCTCTATCTGCTTGCGCAACTGGTCGTCCTCATCGGCATATTTCTTCAGGGTACGTGCCAGTGCTATGCGGAAGCCTGTTAGGTGGGTACCACCTTCTATGGTGTTGATATTGTTCACATAGGAGTGAATATTCTCAGAGTAGTCACTGTTATAAAGCAGAGCCACGTCGATAGGCACACCATCCTTCTCCGTCTTCAGGCATATTGGGTCACCAATTATTGAGGTACGGTGACGGTCTACATAACGTACAAACTCTTTGAGTCCGTCCTTGGCATGGAATGTCTCAGGCTCTTTCAGTTTACCCTCTTCGTTAGGACGCAGATCGGTGAGCGTGATGGTGATACCTGCATTGAGGTATGCCAGCTCGCGCATACGACGTGCTATGATGTCGTACTTATATTCCGTAGTGGTAAAAATGGTTGCATCTGGCCAGAACTGTTGACGTGTACCAGTCTTATCTGTTTCACCCACAACTTTGACAGGATAAAGAGGAACGCCACGTTCATATTCCTGCTGGTAGATTTTTCCATCGCGGTACACTTGTGACATCATGTGTGTTGACAATGCATTCACACAGCTTACACCAACGCCGTGCAGACCACCGCTGACCTTATATGAGCCCTTGTCGAACTTACCACCGGCATGCAGTACTGTCATGACCACTTCCAGTGCGCTCTTGTGCAGCTTTTCGTGTTCATCGACAGGAATACCACGTCCATTGTCTTCTACGGTGATCGAGTTGTCTTCGTTTATCGTTACTTCAATGTCTGTGCAATAGCCAGCCATTGCCTCATCGATAGAGTTGTCAACCGTCTCGTTTACCAAGTGATGAAGACCTTTCTCACTGATGTCTCCAATATACATTGCAGGGCGTTTGCGCACTGCCTCCAAGCCCTCAAGGACTTGAATATTACTGGCGGAGTAGTTACCTCCGTTGTTCTGATTTTCTGCCATTTCAGTCTTTTAGCACAATTTATTTAAGCCATAAGGCTTTTCTTCATGATAACGTGCAAAGTTACGAAAAATTGAGCGCAAAACAAAAAGAAATAGTGCTAAAAATGTATAAGGATGCCAAATAAAATCCACATGCCTATTTGATAACTCAATAACGTAGTTATTGATTCGCAATTACTATGTTATTATAGCATAATAACTATGTAATGAATACACTGTAACAGTGTTATTGAAAAAGCCGCCCCCATTGCTGAGTGCGGCTTCTGTGTTTATTTGCTCTAACTGTTATTATCCGAGTTTTGCGATGTGTGCGCAAAGGCTTGACTTAAGGTTTGCAGCCTTGTTCTTGTGGATAATGTTTGTCTTAGCGAGCTTGTCGAGCATCTTCTGTACTGCAGGATAGAGCTTTACAGCCTCTTCCTTGTCTGTTGTTGCGCGGAGCTTACGTACTGCGTTACGCATAGTCTTTGCATAGTAGCGGTTGTGCTCGTTACGTGTCTTTGTCTGACGGATTCTCTTAAGAGATGATTTGTGATTTGCCATTGTTCTTTTAACCTTTAATCTTTAAACTTTAAACTTTACTTCAGAAGCCTATGGGTCTTGCGTTGGCGGCTGCCCTGGGCGGTGATAATTAAGAATTAAGAATTTATAATTCATAAAAACACCTTTGTCACCGTCTCTCCTGCGGGATAGCGCATCTCTGCGCAGATGACAAATTCTGATTAGTAGTCCCTAGGAGAGTCGAACTCCTCTTTAGAGAATGAAAATCTCTCGTCCTAGCCGATAGACGAAGGGACCAGTTGCTACCAAAGCGGGTGCAAAGGTATGTCTTTTCCTTCGTTCTACCAAATTTTTACGGAATAATTTTCTTGTATTCAGCGTTTTTCGTATTTTTGCGGTAGGTTTTAGGGACAAATGAATACTAAGGCAATAGTTCTCCACACACTGAAATACGGTGACGCATCGGTTATCGTTGACATGCTGACACAGGCGAAAGGTCGTGTGTCGTTTTTTGTCAACATTCCCAAGACCAGTAAGGGACGATTCAAGAAGCAGTATTTCCAGCCCTTGACTATTCTTGATGTTACCTATGACCATCGTGAGCGTACCTCGCTGCAACGTCTGCGTGATGTACGTATTGCTACTCCATTCACCTCACTTCCTTTCGACCCCATCAAGTTGAGTATCAGTCTGTTTCTTGCAGAGTTCTTATATAATGTAACGCGTGATGAACAGAGCAATATTCCGCTCTATCAGTATGTGGAAAATAGTCTGCTGTGGCTCGATGGTACTCAGCGCAGTTGTGCTAATTTCCACCTTGTATTCATGATGCGCCTCTCGCGTTTCATAGGATTCTATCCTAATCTTGAGGGTCCAGGGTCGAGAAGCCTCACCCTTAACCCCTCTGCCAGAGGCGAGGGGAGCTTGGAGAGTCGAGGTGGGCTGTTCTTTGATCTGCGTGAAGCTTCATTTGTGACGGCGCCTCCCACCCATCCCGACTTTCTGGAGCCAGCAGAAGCGGAGCTTATTCACACGCTTATGCGTATGGATTACAATACCATGCATCTCTTCCATCTGTCACGTGCTGAGCGAAACCGTTTCACCGACTTGCTCCTCCAATATTATCGCGTTCATATACCACAGATGCCAGAACTCCATTCCCTTTCCGTTGTCAGGGAAATCAGCAATGCATCTGTCGATTGAAGGATATGTGGACAGGTATTTCTCCAATTAGTTGTCACTAATCAGGCACTCACCTGTCATGTCGGCTGGCTGCTCCAGTCCCATGATATGGAGGATGCTTGGTGCCACGTCTGCCAGACGGCCTTCGCGTACTGTGGCGGAGTTGTTGTCTGTAACGTAGATGAACGGTACGGGGTTGAGCGAGTGCGCGGTGTTCGGTGTGCCGTCGGGGTTGATGGCATTGTCGGCATTGCCGTGGTCGGCAATTATGATTGCCTCATACCCTGTAGCCTTGGCAGTCTCGATGACCTCGCGTACGCAGTTGTCAACAGCCCATACGGCCTTGGCAATGGCATTATATACGCCGGTATGTCCCACCATATCACCGTTGGCGAAGTTCACTACGATGAAATCGTATTTGTCTTCCTTGATGGCTGCTACGAGCTTGTCCTTAACCTCATAAGCTGACATCTCAGGCTTGAGGTCGTAGGTGGCAACCTTCGGTGATGGTACGAGGATGCGATCCTCACCTTCGAATGGAGCCTCACGACCACCGTTGAAGAAGAATGTCACGTGAGCGTATTTCTCTGTTTCGGCGGTGTGCAATTGCTTCTTTCCCTGACGTGAGAGGTATTCGCCAAGGGTGTTCTCCACATTCTCTTTCGGGAACAAGATGTTGACACCAGTGAAAGAGGCATCGTAGGGCGTCATGCAGTAGTATTGTAGTCCCGGTATGGTCTTCATACCCTGCTCCGGCATGTCCTGCTGTGTGAGTACTACTGTGAGCTCCTTTGCGCGGTCGTTGCGGAAGTTGATGAAGATGACAACGTCGCCCTCCTCGATGAGACCGTTGACTGCACTGTTGTTGATAGGCTTGATGAACTCATCGGTGACACCATCGTTATAGCTCTCCTGCATGGCCGCAACCATATCCGTCGACTGTTTTCCCTCACCCTTGACGAGTAGGTCGTAGGCTTCCTTTACGCGTTCCCAGCGCTTGTCGCGGTCCATAGCGTAGAAACGTCCAACGATAGATGCTATGGCTGCATCATTTTCGGCACATACGTCGCTGACCTGCTGAATAAATCCCTTACCGCTCTTCGGGTCGGTGTCACGACCGTCCATGAAGCAGTGTACGAAGGTTTGGTCTTTAAGACCGTACGCCTTACCTACCTCAATGAGTTTGAAGAGATGGTCGAGGCTGGAGTGTACACCACCGTCGCTGGTCAGTCCCATAAGGTGGAGCTTCTTACCCGTTTCCTTGGCATAGCTGTATGCTGCCTTCACCTGTGGATTTTCCAGGATGGAGCCATCCTTACATGCGCGATTGATCTTCACAAGGTCCTGATAGACGATACGACCGGCACCGATATTTAGGTGTCCTACCTCGGAGTTTCCCATCTGTCCATCGGGCAGACCGACATCTTCGCCGCTGGCCTGCAGCTGTGAGTGTGCGGAGATAGCTGTGAGATAATCCAAGTAAGGTGTTGGGGTGTTATAAATAACATCACCATTTCCGTGCTTTCCGATTCCCCATCCGTCGAGAATCATGAGTAATGCTTTCTTTGACATAGTTATATTTTACGATTTTACAATTATACGATTTTACCATTTAACTATTCTGCAAAGATACAATATTGGGCAATAATGGCAAAGGAATCTTGTCAAAAAGCGATGGATGAGCAACTACCGAGGCTCCATTGTAATGCCTGCATTACACTTTTTGCTGTTGATGTTGAATTTCATTCGACCTTTTCTCGCCAAGGCAAAATGCAAGCACTTTGCTCTTCTGGCTTAACGAAAACGTTCAAAATGCCACGTATGGAGCCAGACGCTCAATGGCCTCGGGTGGGAAATCCTTGAGGAGTTTCAGTTGGTCGAGACTATGCAGGTCGCCCTTCAGCCTGCGGTAGTCATTAATGGCTCGTGCCTGATAGAAGTTGATATATGGATGGCGTCGCAGTTGGTTTATAGTGAGTTGGTTGACATTAATCTTTCGCGGCTGCGGATCTTCGATGATGAAAAACTCGAGGGCTTCTGGTGGGAATCCGTCCATCTCAGTGAGCTGCATCACATCGACATATCCGCCGAGACGTTCCCCATAGCTCATTATCCTGCGAGCCCATCCGCTGCCAATCCCCGGTACCTTCTTCAGCTGTGTTGTATCGGCTTTATTTAGTACGATGAATTCGTTTGGGAGGAGTTTGACAGGATAACGCACGGTATCGCGGTGGTTCTCGTTCTTTACGAAATCTGCTGCCGGCAGATAGTCGGCAGAGATTCTTATAAACGGTTTCAAATGGTCGTACTGCTCTTTTGTTACACCGTATATCTTCGCAAAATCTTCAGGCTTATGGAACCGCCCTCCCTTGCCCCTGTACCGATATATGTTCCGTACCTGCCAGGGGCTAAGTCCTATACGGAGCAGTGTTGTGGAATCTGCCGTGTTGGGGTCAAAGGCAACGGGTTGTGCCTGCTGTTGTGTTCCTTGGTAATAGCTACCATAGTAGTTGTTACGATAGTAGCCTTTTTGGTGGTACTTGTGTCCCCGTGACTGGTATGTGCCACGTTGGAAACTGTCTTCCTGTGCTATCTCCATACTGTCTTCGTGGCTGAGTACAGTCATCTCACCATTGCGTCCTCCGAAGAAAAGGACAAGGATGGCAATGGTAGCCATCAGGAGTAGTAGCAGTAATACCTTGCGGTCTGACTTGTTGAAATAAAGAAAATTAGACATTATGATAGTTTATTAGTTGTTACCCACCTCTTAATACTCACCTCTCACCTCTTAATTATCAATTATGAATTATAAATTATTAAAACACTCCTATCTGGTGCATGAAGATGATGGCGATGGCGGTAGGGCAGATGAAGCGTATGGCGAATAGCCATGTGTGATATGCTCGTTGACAGACCGTGCCCCAGTTGGTAAATTCGTCGCGTACCAGCTTCTGTGGTACCACCCAACCCACAAAGAGGCAGGTAAGGAAGGCTCCCATAGGCAATAGCAGCTGCGCGGTGAGCTTGTCACAGATGTCCATGATATTCATGTCAAAGAGTGACATTTGTGGTATGGCACCAATAGACAGTGAGCAGACAATAGCAATGAGTGAACAGATGCCTGTTATAATCCATGTTGCTCGAGAACGTGTCATATGGAATTCTTCACGGAAAAAGGCAGTGCCTATCTCATGCATCGATATGGTAGATGTGAGGGCGGCCAGAGCAAGCAGTGCATAGAATAGTATCGAGATGACATATCCGACTATTGGCATTGCGGCAAAAGCCTGTTGGAAAACATTCGGTAGGGTGATGAAGATGAGCGATGGTCCGCTATCGGGACTAACACCTACCGATGCTGCGGCCGGGAAGATCATGAGTCCTGCGAGAATGGCTATGAAGGTGTCGAGGAGTGCAATCTGCGTTGCCGATGCCAACAGATTTGTCTGCCTGCTGAAATAGCTGGCGTAGGTACAGAGGCATGCAGTACCGAGGCTGAGCGAGAAGAATGCCTGTCCGAGAGCTTCGAGGAAGACGCTTCCTGAGAGTTTGGAGAGGTCGGGCTGTAGTAGGAACAGTATGCCTTTGGTTGCTCCAGGCAGCATGCATGATGCTACAACGATGATCACGAGTAGTACCAACAGTGTCGGCATGAGGAGGTTTGAAACCCGCTCAATGCCATTTCGTATGCCGCGTGCCACCACCATATGAGTGAGAAACATAAATGTCAGTGCCCATATGACCGGCTTCATCGGGTGGGACGAAAACTCTTGGAAATAGGCTGTCACGAAAGTGGCATCACCGTGAATCTGTCCTGCGACGGACGCATAGAGATATTGCAGACACCAGCCTGCAACGACGGCATAGAAGCCAAGAATAATCATCGATGTGGCAACACCCATATATCCAATGAGGCTCCATCGTCCAGTTGGTATAAGACGCTGATAGGCACGTGCAGCATTGGAGGCTCCATGACGACCCACAATGAACTCACAGACCATCGCCGGTATGCCTAAGAGGAATACACATAATATATATATAAGGATGAAGGCTGCACCACCATTCTGTCCTGTCATGAATGGGAATCGCCATATATTCCCTAATCCTACAGCAGAACCGGCTGTTGCCAGTATCACTCCTAACTTTCCGAATTTAGCGCGTTCAGACATGGGTTATTGGTTATAGGTTATGGATTATTGAACCTTCTTCACTTTTCATTTTCATCTAAAATACTCCCAACTGATGGAGGAAGATGGCGAGAATGGCAATAGGGCAGACGAAACGTACCAGGAAGAGGTAGGGCATGAAAAGTCGGCCACGAAGGGTTCTCCAGTTTGTGAACTCATCACGTACGAGCTTTTTTGGTACGTACCAGCCGATGAACAGGCAGGTGAGGAAGCCGCCGATAGGCAGGAACAGCTGTCCTGTTACGAAATCGAATATATCGAATAGTGTTGTGTCACCGATATTCAGTCCGTCCCAAGCACCTAATGACAGAGAACAGAGAGCACCGATGATACCACATGAGATGGTTACGATCCATGCTGCCTTGTTCCTTGATATACGGAGCTCTTCCTGAAAAAATGCTGTACTGACCTCATGAAGGGAGATGAGGGATGTCAACGCTGCCAGTGCTAATAGGAAGAAGAACATCAATGAAACAATGTACCCCACAATAGGAACCTGAGAGAAGGCATTCTCGAAGACATTAGGTAAGGTGATGAAGATGAGCGAAGGTCCGCTGTCGGGACTGACACCTACTGATGCTGCAGCAGGGAAAATCATGAGCCCTGCGAGGATGGCGACGACGGAGTCAATGACACCGATCTCTATTGCTGACGTAGACAGGTTCGTCTGACGGCTGAAATAACTCGCGTAGGTACAGATACATCCCATAGCAATGCTGAGAGAGTAGAACGACTGTCCCAATGCACCAAGGAAAACGTCACTGTTGAGCTTCGAGAAATCGGGATAGAACAGGAATCTGATACCTTCTCCTGCTCCAGGCAGCATGCATGATGCCACTACTATGACAAGAAGCAGGATGAACAGTGCCGGCATCATTATTTTTGCAGCACGCTCAATGCCGTTGCGCACACCTTGTATTATGACGAAGTGGGCTATACCGATGATAATGGCGAAACATAACACCGGCTTCCACGGACTGGCACTGAACGATGCGAAGTACTGTTGGAAGAATTGTGGGTCGCCATGTAACTGTCCGGCAAGGGATGCAAAGACATACTGAATACACCATCCTGACACTACACCGTAGTAGCCTGTGATAAGAAAACCCGTGAACACTCCCAGATAACCAATCCATTTCCATGCTGTACCATTAGATAGCTTGGTGTATGCACGTGCCGTATTCGACGCACCATGGCGGCCGATGATAAATTCGCTAATCATACAAGGCAGCCCCAATAGTAACACGCATGCGATATATATGAGGATGAAGACCGCACCGCCGTTTTCACCGGCGAGGTAGGGGAAACGCCATACGTTACCCAGTCCTACGGCGCCACCGGCAGTGGCGAGGATTACTCCTAACTTACTTCCGAATCCGCTTCTTTCTGTCTTTGCCATAAAAAGTTATCAATTTATGCTGCAAAAGTAAACAAAAATGTGTACTTTTGCGACAAATTTGAAGATAATCATGTGTTTTCCCTTGAAAATAGTCAGAGAATTCCCAATAACGACATTGATAATTCTTGTTATATGGGTGATTTGTCTGATACAAATACCAAAGACCCCACTGTCTGGTTTGACACTTATTGACAAGTGGACACATATCGCTATGTATTTCGCCTTGTCGCTTATCATAGCCTTTGAGCGATGGCGCAACCAGCGTTCAAAGTCATATCTGGCGCAGTTTATATTTATCTTCCTGTTGCCGGCGCTGATGGGAGGGTTGTTGGAAATAATACAAGCCACCGCCACTGGCGGTAGGCGCAGTGGCGAATGGCTTGACTTCGTTGCCGACGCCATCGGGTCGGCGATAGCTTTGTTTATCTGTATTCTTCTGGCAAAGTGTCGCGCCAGAGCTTGAAGGGATTCCTCCTCATCTGCTTATTGTAGAATCGGTGGTCCCCCGTCACCTCGATTCCGATGAAATCGGGTAGGTCCACATGTTCGGTCTCACTCCCCATCTCAACTTCTGCCATCACCAGCCCCTCGTTGTCACCGAAGAATTCATCCACCTCGAAGGTGTGTCCGTTGTATGGTATGAGATAGCGGCATTTGTCAATAATGCCAGGCTCACAGAGCTGTAGCAGGTGACGTGCCTCGTCGAGTGTAATCTCCTTTTCAAACTCATAGCGTGTAAGACCACCATTCATCGCCTTTCCCTTTATGGTAAGGAATGCCTGTTGGTCGCGTACTCGCACACGTACAGTATTGACAGCGGTCATATACCCTTGTTGAATATGGCTGCTACTCACTGCACGACTTTTCCAGTCCTTATGCTTGTGGACTAAAAATTTGCGCTCTATCTCCAGTCCACTCATTTAGCTTGCCAGCCAGATGGTGTAACCCATGAAGATGATGGCGAGTACTACAAGTACGCCGAAGATCCAGTTCACAACTTTCTTTCCTTGGGCTTCCTGCTTCTTAGCATAAGCCTCTCTTTTTGCTTTTCCTTTTTGACTCATGATATTATTTCTATTTGATAATTTCCGATATTCCGTTTTGAATAGTATGTTCAAGATAATCCTTGGATTTCATCCTACCTTTACTCGCCAAGGCATAAAGCAAGCTTTCTGCTCTTCTGGCTTAACGTAAACGTTGGATTTCATCCTACCTTTACTCGCCAAGGCATAAAGCAAGCTTTCTGCTCTTCTGGCTTAACGTAAACGTTCAGTACGTATTCAAATGACTTTCGTTGCCATATCTCAAATTGCAAAGGTAATGGAAATAACCAGTATTGCAAAACAAAATTGGATATTTAACGATTGATTTGTCTGATGTTTCGGGCTTTAAACTTATATTATGAACTACTTACTGGTGCCAGTATGCCTGTAGCATCGCAAACAAGCTGGTTGCCGTTGTAGAAGTGCGCCAGTTCGTCAATCACGCCGCAAGTTTTTCTATTCTATTATCACTAAAAGCATATTTCCCGACTATATAATAGGGTCTGTACATGGACGAACAACCATCGCAAACAGCAATAAGAAGCAACATAAGAAACAAACCTGTTAGCTTCTCAATTATTATTTTACGCTTATACATATTGACAAACATAACTATAAACTTCGGATTATCCATTAGCCCCATTGAATATCAATGTGTCTGCAGTAAGAACACTCCTTTTAAACTGTTGGAAGTTTCTTAATGTATTTCTCACTGCCTCGTCGTCGTGCCTTTTCAGGAAATCGCCTAAGCAGTCTTTTGCCTGACGCTCTTTCCCTATCTTTATAAGATAGGTGGCTTTCTTTATGGCATATCCTCCTTCGTCTTGATGCTCGTCACACACTTTGATAACTTCCAGACACACTTGATGACACATTGCCGTATCACCCTTCATTTTATATTTTATTGCGGCATACTCAAGGCGCCTCACATCATTAGTATCTAAAAGTTCTGTTGCTTCGCCTTGAACTTTAAGAGCTGAGTTAAACTTGCCCAGTATACCAAGTATCGAAACTTTTTTCTGCAACGTATTATACCGCTCCTGCGCATCCTCTTCTATCAGTAACAGCTTGTCACAAAGTTCTATGGCGCGTATGAGGCTTGCGGTGTCCTGTGCTGAGTTGACATACTTCTCTATCTGCATGTTTATGCTATCATTCAAGAGCTGTTTCCTCTCCTGAGTTTGAGCGGCACATCCACATAACATAAAAATTAAAAGTAAAATAAATAATCTCATTTTATTCTATATTGTTTTGACGTAATGTACTCTACGGGAATTAAATTAAATGTTCCTGGAATAGTTGGAACAACATTACCCAGTGAACCATTAAAAACTGCCCAATGAGGATGCAAATTAACATCAATATGCTTGTATGATGAAATATTGTATATGTTTTCATGGACTTCTCCAATTGGTATGAAGCCTTTCTGTGAGAGTTCGAAACCAAAATATTGTCGCTTAAATGTTACATTTCGGACGTCACTATCCATGACAATGTTCATATCTAAACTTGTAGTAATATTCAAGTTTCCGCTATTACATGCTGTTGCATATCCATTTATTGTCAAATCTCCATTAGGATAATGAAGTTCTTGTATGGAAATTTTGATTTCTAGTGATATGTTTGCATCTGTAGCAGGGTTCATATCAAACGGTATTTGAGCTGGTGTCTTTATCTTGATAGTTCTTCGTACAATATATTTATGACTCAACTCATTATACATCATAATAAACGCACCAGTCTTGAAGGTGATATTACCGTTGCTGCCATATTTGATGTTCATCAGCGTATCAGTACCTTGACAAACGGCAGTCAGACGGTCAAGGGCATCGTGCTGCTTATTACCCTCTTTATAATTGCCAACCCCTGTGGAATGTCCGCAGAAATCACTATCCTTAATAATACCGATAATATACTTCATTAAACAAAGTCTGATAGTTTAACATGTGTACCATATTTCCCGTTATTCCAATAATGAAGGATATCTCTCCTTCAGACTCGGCACCTTTCATATAGGCTTTCATATTGATACCATATTCATTTCTTTCTATCACATACTTATATGTTTCCATTTTACCGTCATTGTATTCTTTTCTTATCTCATTCTTGGTCACTGTCATGACAGTTCCAAGCACTTCATCTTTCCACTTACCAAGGAACAGATCCTTGTATTCTGGATCAAATAGCCATATAGTACCACCAAAAGGTGTAGCTTGTCTGGTACAGGTCGACACTAATCCATAGACATTGCTTTCTTCTTCAACAACTAAATATTTCTGAGTCACTGAACGCACAGTATATGTATGGCTAAATTGTTCAGTGTGAAGTACCAGTTGCTTTGAATTGTCATTATACGTCCATGTTCCGTCTTCACAAGTTAAACTGTTTAGGAACCAGACTCGGCATGTACCATCTTTCATTAAAAAAAAGGAGTCACCTCCGCTGTTACCTGCATTCCAGTAGTTAAGAAAAAAATTGCTACTGCTTTCTTCCCAAACAACTCCCCCGATTTCTTCCTCGTCATCATTGCAGGCAACAAAGCTTGTTGTCATCGTGAGAATAATGCCAAATAATATTATTTCCTTTTTCATTGTTAGTATTGTTATGGTTCTTACAGTTTCTATGCGCATTCTATTTCTCCCTCCACATCCACTTGAATTTCTTCAATGTAGTATTAGGTGGTGGAATATTCTGAACCTTTGTGAAGGTATATTTTTGATTCCAGATAGTATCGTGATACTTGCCGCAAATATCAAAAAACATTTTTTGTATTCCTGTTTGTACTATCGTAGTGTCATCAATGACTTTAAACTTTTCCTTCCACATCTCTCTCCAAAAAACCTGGAAGAGGAAGTATTCACATCTTACGTAGTTGTTAGCTCTCAATATACTATCTTTACTATCTAAATCATATACCCCTGCACGAAATCCATATGATATTTTACGAGAGAGTTTCCACTTTTCCATCAGATATTGGGTCATGTCTTCTTTTAATCTTCCAATGTCATCAACGTCAAACAAATGTACGATTGTATTATCAGGATAGAACATAATTACATCCTCGTTGCCATTCCATACATACACTCCGTCATGACGAATCAATCCGCTGTTTTCGGTTGTGTCACCCCACTTAATGTCGGAACTCAACCGAACTGTTCTCCTTATTGCAGCAGTAGAGATACAGCCAATGAAACCTACTAACATTGAGCATGCAATGATGCTGTAAAAAAGATTTTTCCGTATCATAATCATTCAATAATGCGATAGAGTTGTATATGTACCAGATGTGAAGAATAATCCTTGACGAAAATGTTGGTAATCCAAGAAGAATGGAGTATTCATTCTTGTATGGACAAGGTTTTGAGTGAGATGTTGCACTAAAGGATGACTAACCCCTATACGGTAAATCTGGGAATGATGTTTATAACCAATCCATATTGGTGCAGAATATACCAAACCGTTATTCCATGCTCCGATTTCTCCACCGCTGATATGGTGCCCTCCTACAATTGGGTCTATGCGGGTTATATCAGTTTTAGACTTGTTAACATATGGGCTGTCGTTCTCTCCCCAATTTGTCAAAACATATGTTCCAACGGTTATTTTCCCTATTGACAATTCTGCAGAACTTGTACGCCATCTATCGTTTCGGTCTGCAAATAAATCGTTTGACAATGAGAATGACACGTCATTTCCCAAGTATACACTGTATGTTCCAACCCTTTGTGCTCCTATGCGATTCCCATTTACATATTGTTCTCCGTATGAGGTCTGTCCATATCCAGCCCCCCACCCATGTGAAGATGCTACTACATTCCATCCTTCATAATTGTTAGTTGCACCTAATGACAGGCTCAAATCAAAGTCACGGCTATTATAGTTCAGCGAGCTTCCTATGCCTGCATAAAATCCTCCTTCCCCATAACCGACTAATGGATATGCAGATATGGAAAAGTGATTGTTTATAGGTATACTCATTGGCTCAATGGCACTATTTATGGCAGTATTAGCTCCAATGCTCATGGCTGTTGACCAAGTAGAAGACGTAATTGCGCCAGAACTTAGACCTGCCGTATTGTACTGTAACCATCCCATTGCAGCAGTCATCAATCCAGGTTTAACAGAAGACATTCCCCAATGTCCTGTAGAAAGCCCTGCGGACACATAACCAGCGACAAATCCTACACCTGCGATTAACAAGTCATCAATACCCCACCATTCACCATCCGGGTCTGTATATTTTAGTGGATTATTCAGACAGTAGCTATAGCGGTTGAGGCTCTGCGAGAAGTCGGGGAGCTGCACGTAGTTGTCGGGAGAGAGGAAGCGGGCGAGCAACGGGTCGTACAGGCGACCATTGACTTCGTCTTCGTCTGTCACGACTCGGTTATCCAAACAAGTTTGATAACCCTCGCTGCTCCATCCGTTCATGTTAATCAACTTGAACTCCGGCATCATCTCATGCCCTGTGTAGCCGCGGAGGAAGCCGATGTCGTTCCTCGTCACCGTCTGCTGTCCCCACGCATCGTATGTAGCATCGAAGACCGTGGTGCCTGCAGCGTTGTAAATGCCGACAATACTTCCCAAATGGTCTGTGAGCACGTAGTAATAGCTGACGGCATTATCCTTTTTCACTCCGATGATGTTCTCGCCGAGGTATGTAATGGAATAGTTACCCAGGCTGTCGTCTGCAACTTCCTCATAGCCGTCACCGTAGTACACCGTGCGCTTGATGTTATTAATATCTGTCATTCACTTTCATACACTATTATATTGCCGTTTGTGGCTTTGAGTGCAAGCCGATTGTCGGACAAGGATACTATTTCTTCCACTATGAAATCATTACGGTAGTCGCCTTTGTAATTGTATGGCCGATTCATGATTATAAAACGACCTGTATTGTGTTTGCCAACCTGTGTCGAGTCAAAGACATCTGGCGCAGTGTCACTTAAATACATATCATAAACAAAAATAGTAACATCAGTATAGGCATTTAGACGCCACACCTTAAAATCTACGGTATTTTGAGAAATAGATAAAGACTTTCCCATATAGTCCGTTCCCCCATATCCGGAAACGCCTCTCCAAGTCTTACCAGTAAGACCATCTAATGAGAATGACTGGGCACATGCAAGAGAACTATATAAACACATTATGGAAATGATTACATACTGTTTCATACTGTTTGTAATTGTTTTTTTGAGGTAAAATCAATGGACTTGTGATGCCATCTATTTTCCTTTGTTATATCTTCCGCCTGTATTTTATATAAGAATCAAATCTTGGTATTTGCCCATCTCTTGCCTTGTGGAAGAGAATGAGTTCATCGTCGGTGAGTGAAACAACGGTGAAATAGTCGAAATCATTTGCCTTGGGATAAAACTTCACGATGTACCTCCCCGTCCGCTCCTGTCCTACATACTCATGATGAAACGTAGTGTCTGTAGGCTGTTCGTCTGTGACATAGTAGGGCAGGTTGCGTAGCGAACTCTTTTCAAGCAGGGTATAGTATGCACTGTCCGTAAATGCCGTTTGGGTAAAACTCATTGTGACGGTCTCGTGCTCTGAACGCGGCGACACCCTCTCCCAGACCTTTCCTACCAACTGTGAAGTGGTAATCTCTTGACTACCTGTTTGTGCATATCCCAATATTGAGGAAAACATGCATATCATTGATATAATCGTTTTTCTCATTGTTTGTTGTATTTACTTGCATGTATCTTGTTCTATAACTCTGTGGCACAATTCGTTGCACCATGTGGTACTTCCTTCTTATTTCCACGTCGCGATAAGGCCTCTCTTATATGCTTTGCCCACTATGGAATCCTTGCACAAGGTGAGCACCAGTTGTTCTGGCTCGTACGCCACCATTGGAAATGCCACACGT
>JAFZVR010000114.1 GCA_017617725.1 Prevotella sp. | reverse complement strand
GACAACCTTCAGACCTTTCTGATGGCAGGCATCAATGAGTTGACGATACTCTGCATTAGTACCGAAACGAGGATCAACACGATAGTAGTCGGTGCAGGCATAGCCATGATAGGTGGACCAGCCACCGGGGTCGTCAGGCGAGTCATTCTCCAGAATCGGAGTGAACCACAATGCCGTAACACCCAGATCGGTGAAATAGTCGAGATGCTCACGTAATCCTTCGAGGTCACCACCATGACGGAGCGATGGAGCATTACGGTCTTCTTTATAGGTGCGCATTCCCTTGAGTTGAGGGTTATGCTTTGCGCTCTGTGCAAAACGGTCGGGCATGAGGAGGTATAGCACATCGGCATTGGTGAAGCCTTGTCGCTCCTCGCCTTTCATCTCCCGCTGCTTCAACTGATATTTCACCTTCTTCGTCTGCTTACCATCCTTGAAGGTAAGTGTCATCTCACCTGGCTGTGCGCCACTGAGGTTCAGATATACGAAGAGATAGTTCGGTGAGTCAAGAGCCACCGTTTTCTCTATTGTCACACCAGGATAGTCTGTTGTCACCTCGGCATTGGCAATGCCCTTACCATAGACCATCAGCTGGAGCTGCGGATTCTTCATTCCAACGAACCAATCTGCAGGGTCGATACGTGTCACATCTATCTTTGCACTCATTGTCAGTACACTTGACAGCAACAATGTTAATAATAATATCTTTTTCATGAAGGGTTATAGGTTATGGAATTATGAATTATCAATTATGAATTATCAATGCCGACTGTGGGGCCACCGTAGCAGTATTGCCACTGAATGAAGAGAGACCTCTTGATTTTACGGTGATGACGCCATTGGCACAGTTTACGATATAGTCACCCTGTGGAACAGCGATGGTCTGCTCCTCCTTGGATGCATTAAGGATGACAATAATGTTACGCCAATCGTCACGTCCAGCATAGTTCTTTAGGCGGAATGCCACTACCTGCTTTGGAGCATCGAGGAATTCGAGGTGCTGGCGTACCATGTCGGCACTGCCCATACGGAATGCCGGATGCAGCTTACGCAGCGCAATGAGGTTCTTATAATAGTCAAACACCTGCGGATAGCGCTTTAGGTTATCCCAGTCGAGGTGGTTGATACTATCCGGTGACTCGAAGGAGTTATGTACACCTTTCTTGTCACGCAGCATCTCCTCACCACTGAGCATGAACGGAACAGCCTGAGAGGTGAACACTGCCGTCTGTGCCAGTAGGTCGAGACGGATAAGCTCTTCCATCTGGCTCTCTGACAATTTTCCATCCGATGTTTTCAGTGACGGCACACTGGCCTTCAGACGGTCCACGAGGCACATATCATCATGACAGCTGACATAACTGATCATCTGTGTAGGCTGCAGGGCCCATGGCACTGATGAGTAGTTGACCTTTGTCATATCAATCTGCGGATGACTGATAGCACCTACGATACCGAACTTCACGCTTTCCTCCGTGTCTGGTACACCAGCAAGGAAACCACCCTTTGTATCATCAGAGAAAGGACCGCGCAGAGCATCACGGATCTCATCGCTGAACGCGGCAATGCCCGGCATCTGTGGGATATTAGCTTTAAGTCCTAATTTCTCACCTGGGTATGCACATGAGCCAGCACTCCAACCCTCGCCATAGATGAATACTGTCGGGTCTATCTCATCGACAGCCTGACGGATGGCATTCATGGTCTCTATATCATGTATACCCATAAGGTCGAAGCGGAAACCGTCGATATGGTATTCCTGCATCCAGTATTTCACAGACTCTATCATGAAACGGCGCATCATCGGCTTGTCAGACGCTGTTTCGTTACCACAGCCAGAGCCATTGCTATAGGTGCCGTCAGCATTCTTACGGTAATAATAGTCTGGGTATGTACGTTGGAAATTAGAGTGGTCGATATCATACGTATGGTTATAAACCACATCAAGGATGACATTGATGCCAGCCTTATGGAGGGCCTGTACCATCTGCTTGAATTCACTGATACGACTCTTTGGGTTGTATGGGTCTGTACTGTAGCCACCCTCCGGCACATTATAGTTCACTGGGTCATAGCCCCAGTTGTATTTATTATCACTGAGACGTGTCTCATCGACAGAGCCATAGTCGTAAGACGGTAGGATATGCACTGCATTGATACCTAACTCCTTCAGGTGGTCGATAGCTTTCGCTTCCGTAAGAGCCAGATACTTGCCTTTATATGTCAGTCCTGAAGAAGCATCAATAGAGAAGTCACGATGATGCATCTCGTATATAACGAGATCTGCCGGAGTCTTTACTCTCGGCTTTCTATCCTTATCCCACAATTCCGGGTCTGTCTCACGGAGATCGACGATAGCACCGTACTTACCATTGACGCTCACGGCCTTGGCGAACACACCTGGTGTAGGCTGTGCGTTTTTGACACCAGTTAGTTGGAAGGCATAGAACTGGTCCTTTAGGTCTCCTTTTATCTCTGCCTCCCAATAACCCTCTGGCAGATATTTCATCATGACGCTCTTTGCTCCCTTGAGCTTGGCAGCGTCTTTAAATACCATCACCTTGGGTTTGCCGTCACGTGGGGCAAAGAGACGGAATGTTGTCTTCGCTGGTGAATACACTACTTCGTTGAAGTCGAAATCCTGGGCTTGTGCCATCATTGGTAAAAGCATCAGTAATGATAAGATTATTTTTTTCATTGTTGGTTGGTTTTTTCTAGTCGTCCTAGATAATCTAGAATCTCTAGATTCTATTTTTACTTGGCAATCAGGCTGACGGCAAAACCGCCACCCGGAGCCTCTGTCAGTTTCAGTGTCTGTCCTTTCTTTACCGTCTTCCTCGTTATGGTATATGCTTGCGGGTTCGTTTCATAATGAGCATCCTTGGCATCTGCATAGATAGTACACTCATATTTCTTGCCTGCATCAAGGAAATCGAGTTTTACAACAGCTTTATGTCCATTCTCATCACATTTACCACCGATAAACCAGTTGTCAGTACCTTTTGCCTTACGAGCTACGGTGATATAGTCTGCCGGTTCTGCCTCAAGGTATATGGACTCATCCCAGTCACATGCCACATCACGGATAAACTGGAAGGCATCGTTATAACGCTCATAGTGCTCCGGTAGGTCGGCAGCCATCTGCAATGGTGAGTACATCGTCAAGTAAAGTGCCAGAGACCCTACGAGGGTGATATGTGCCCAATTCTGGTTATCACTCCATTCTGACAGTTTCGTCACGAAGATACCGGGCGTATAATCCATAGGACCACCTTGCAGACGAGTAAACGGTAGTATGCAGGGGTGATCGGGCAGGCTGCCGCCAAAAGCCTCAAACTCTGTGCCACGCGCACTCTCTCCTCCAACAAGGTTAGGATATGTGCGACATAGTCCCGTGGGTCTTGTCGCCTCGTGCGAGTTCACCATGATATGGTGCTTGGCAGCATGTTGTATTACCGTGAGGTAATGGTTGTTGAGCGACTGCGAGAAATGGTGGTCGCCACGCGGAATGATATCTCCCACATAACCTGTCTTCACTGCATCATAGCCATAATGGTTCATCAGGTCGAAGGCCTCTTCCATATGGCGTTCATAGTTCTGCGTACTGGAAGAGGTCTCATGATGCATTAGCAGCTTCACACCCTTTGAGTGTGCATATTCGTTTAATGCCTTGATATCGAAATCGGGATATGGCGTCACGAAGTCAAACACATCACGTTTCCACTTGTTTGCCCAGTCTTCCCAGCCTACGTTCCACCCCTCAACGAGTACTTCATCAAGCCCGTTCTTCGCAGCAAAGTCGATGTAGCGGCGTACCTTCTCATTGTTGGCAGCATGACGACCGTGCGGTTTCACGCTGTTCCAGTCTATCTGGTCAAGCTTAATGGACGGGAAGTCATCGGTATAGTGCCAGTTGCTCTTACCGACAATCATCTCCCACCATACACCGCAGTATTTCGTCGGATGAATCCAGCTGGTATCATCAAGTTTACACGGTTCATTGAGATTCAGGATGAGGTTTGACGACAACATCTCACGGGCATCATCACTGACCATCACCGTACGCCACGGTGTCTCGCAAGGAGTCTGCATACATCCCTTCAGACCTGTAGCATCCGGTGTAAGATGGCTCACGAATGTGAACACATCCGGTAGTTCATAATGATTGTCCGGTACCGGCTTCGGAGTATATATGTTACTATGTCCATAGAGTGTATCCGTAAGGTGTGTTGTCTCTGCATCGACAAGCTCCAAGTGCATTGTGGCATAGTCGAGACATGCTGCCTCATGGATATTTATATACAGTCCGTCATCTGTTTTCATCTGCAGTGCCGTCTGCACGCCTGTCGGTGAGAACACAGCTATAGAGGAGTTCGGCCAGCTCATGGTTTCATCGAAGTGGCTTCGTATCTCTGAGAGTCGTGTTTCATATGTCTCCCACTCCTGTGTATCATAGTCACCAGGAATCCACCATGCCTTATGGTCACCCGTCATGGCAAACTCCGTATGCTCATCACGGATAATGAAGTAGTCGAGGGCCGGTTGTCGAGGGAACTCATAACGGAAACCTATGCCGTCATCATAGACACGGAAACGAATGGTAATGGTACGCATACGCTGTTCCGGTTGGAGGCGTGCTCCATTATCAACTTTTGGCGGTGCGAGCCTCAGTTTCTGCGTAAGAATTGCGGAGAGCTCGTTATAATGGTTACGTATGGTAGCCGTCTCGCCCCATACTGGTTTCCATGTCTCATCGAAAGTTGACGTAGTGACATCGGTCACGGTGAAATTGTCCATGAGGTCAGTCTCTCGCAGTCCTACCGAAGCATGCTTGTCTTTTGCCAACTCCAGACCGAGATGTGACGGTTTCACAACCGTCTTGCCCTTATATGTCATCTCGTATGTGGGACGGCCGGACTCAACGTAGAATGTCAGGGTTACCTTATCGCCAGGCGACGAAACAGTGTATTTCTTCACTGTATCGTCTGCCTGTGCGAAGGATATCATCGGCATGATTAGCGCAACCGCTAATAACATCAGCTTCTTCATTCCCTTATTCTTTCTTCGTTATAACGTTATCACGTTATTTCGTTATTACGACAACTGTAAACAATTACCGTCTTCCTGCGTTGACGATGAGTTCACGCATGTTATCATTGAACTCCTTATTCTCCATCAGCTGCTCTATGCTCAGATGCATGCGATAGCGCCAATAGTGCTTTGGATTGGCAGGGATATTAATTCGCTCTGCATCAGCATCTGGCAGACGGAGTTTCTCATCCATTGCCAACCAGTCTTGTATACTCAGTATGCAGAGCATTGACGGGCTGGTCAGATGACGACTCAAGATATCACGAGCAAGCCATCCTGGTAGTGGGTGAGGTGCTGCGTCACCACGATGGAGCATGGTGTTATAGTATTCCTGCGTACGGTTCCAGTCTTCATCCCACCACTGACGCAGTGTCGGCATATCATGGCTTGATATGGTACATACGGAACGGTAAGGATTGCGTGACAGATGTCCGAAACGTACTGTCGGGTCTTTCGGCATCGACTGCAACTCCAGACTGAGAATCTTCAACTCATTCATTACCCATGGTACACAGTCGGGCACCATACCGAGGTCCTCGGCACATACCAGCATGCGTGTGGCATTGGTGAGCAACGGCAGTTTCTTCATCGCCTCGCGATACCAGAACTGGTTGTTACGACGGTAGAAATAATCGTTGTACAGGCGGTTGAAGATAGCCTTATCGCTATCCCAGAGGTTCTCGTAGATGAAGTCGAACTGTACTGAGATACGCGGATGGAACTTGTTCTCATCGCGATGATCGCGCACAAAGAGTACGTCACTGACAAGGGCATAAAGGCCGTCGCGCAGGTTGTTGAGGTCTTGCTGCTGCCAGCTCTGCAGGTATTCGAAGCCCACATGATGAGTGGTAGTCAGCTCTGCAAAGAACGCCTCAATCTTCTTCTGTGTGTCGAAGTCGGCACGCATACGATAGTGGTTATCGTCTTTCTTCTCAACGAAATGGTCGCGTACCATATCAGCATTCTGACCGAAGATACGGTCGAGAACCCAGTCGGTGATAAATGGTGTTGTGAAGAGTTCCTCCTGCCAATGCAGGCCATAGCCCTCTATCTCCTCACGTGACATACCCAAAGCTGGACTGAAATGACCTAATAGTCCATGAACAGCATCACCAGGAATCTCCCATATACGGAAGAATCCTAACACGTGGTCGATGCGATATGCATCGAAATACTGTGACATATTCTGGAAGCGGCGTACCCACCACTGGCAACCGTCGGCAATCATAGCTTCCCAGTTATATGTTGGGAAGCCCCAGTTCTGTCCGTTTACAGAGAAGTCATCTGGCGGAGCACCTGCCTGTCCGTTAAGGTTGAAGTAACGTGGCTCTGACCACACATCACAACCATAGCGGTTTACGCCGATTGGAATATCACCCTTGAGGATTACATTATGAGCCTTGGCATATTCATGAGCCTCACGCATCTGCTGCGAGAGGATAAACTGTACATAATAGTAGAATGCGACATCCTTATATGCCTTGGAACGAGGTTGTGACAGTTCTGTGCGTGCTGCCTCATCCCATGTGGTATGACCCTTCCACTTCGAGAAGTCAGCAGTACCGTTGGTGTCGCGCAGGAAGCAATACTGTCCGTAAGGTACGAGCCAGTGTTCTGTCTCGGCAAAGAAGTCCTTGAAAGCCTTCGTTGCCAACACCTTCTTTCCCTCCTGCTCAAAGAGCATACGCAGGTAGCGTTTCTTGGCATCATTGACACGTTCATAGTCTATCTGCGGCAAAGCATTCAGTTCTTTTCGCAGTGCCTCCATCTCCTCTGCCACTGCCTTGTCTGCCAACTGTGGCAATGCTGTCAGGTCAGCATACTGCGGATGCAATGCGAAGATAGAGATACAGCTATATGGATAACTGTCCGTCCAAGTATGTGTTATTGTCGTATCGTTGATAGGCAGGATCTGCAGTAGGCGCTGTCCCGTTTCCGTCACCCAGTCTATCATCTTCTTCAAATCACCGAAGTCACCGACTCCGAAGCTGGTTGCCGAGCGTAAAGAGAATACAGGCACCAGAGTACCGGCACACTTAAGTGCAGGGATGTCAAACCACGCCTGTGGCAAGTCATATACAATAACGTCACCATCTTTTACTTCAGGAACCATTACAACGCGGTTGTCACTCTGCTCCCACCGGTACTTACCATCGAGCACTGCAGCAAACTTAAACTCCAGACGGTTGTCAAACAGACGTGACGCATCGATATCTGCCATCCACTCATTGGTCTGGTGCTCTATCATCTTCATACCCTGCTGTGGCTGCCAGTTTCCAAGTTGTGCATCACCTCCAATAATCATCAGTGATTCACCCTTACGGAGTTGTGGAGCACGAACCTTCAAGCGCACTACCTTCTGTGCACGTGCCGTCTTAGGCTTATCCAACTGCTTATTGACAATGCAGTCGGTGACAGCAGAAGTGTACAGGTAAGCATCCTCTGGCGTATCAATCCAGTGATCATAGATATGGAATGTTTTCTTACCTTGTTCACCATCGACATTCAACTCCAGACGGTGACCAACCACACGCCATTCACGACGCTCTACGTTCTCGCCGCTTACTACGGTGTAGAAATAATTCACTGCGGTGGGCAGAGACGAAGCCCTGTACTTCACTTCACACTCCCAGCTCTGTCCGTCAACTGTCTGCATCCTATATTCAGATACAGTCTGTCCCTTCTTGATATTCTCAGCGACAACATTCAGGACAAGTTCCTGTCCGAATACTGTCTGATACTCAACATGGAATTTCAGATTCATAGATATATTAGATTTGATATTTATTCTTGGTATTATTATTTACAAAAGTACGTTAAACCATTAGTAAACAGCACCTAAACCATATAACAATTGCAGTAAAAAGAATGCAAACGATTGCAAGAAAAAGGGTGCTGAAATCTCACGACTTGGGCACCCCGACCTTAAAAACTAATACCATGAAAAAAAACTTTTATCTTTGTGTATTTCGTAGCAAGCGTCATCATCTTCTTGCGAAGATTCATCAGCAAAGGTAGCAATCTTATTGCTCAATAAGAAATATTCTTATAATTATTTCGTTATTTTAACCAAAAAATACGTACAATGTTGACAGTTCGTAACACGTTGTTTATTAAGCTATTAAGGAACAGAAGCGTTATAAGCACTAAGGCCATTATGGACCTTAAAGACCTTTTAACTCCATTCATCTTGCAAACTTGAATAATATTATTATCTTTGTCGGCTGAGAAAAGTTTATGTTATGAGAATACGAAACATTGCAATAACTGTACTCTGTATGCTGATGTCTATGACCAGTATGGCAGAAACCAAGCAAGAAAAAGGTGAAAAAACCAAAATCGGCCTGGCTCTCGGTGGCGGTGGAGCAAAGGGCGCTGCCCATATCGGTGCACTGAGGTATCTTGAAGAAATGGGTATTCATCCCGACTATATTGCCGGCACCAGCATCGGTTCTATTGTTGGCGGTCTATATGCCTGCGGATATACAGCTGATGATATCGAGCGAACATTTATGTCACAGGAGTGGATATCCATGATGACCGACCGTAATGAATCTGAAAAAGCCAAAATATTATCCAGAGGCGACGACGGCACAGTTTATGTATTCGGTTTCCCTGTAAAACGTGGCAAGATGCAAGATGACGAGGGTAAGGAGGAAAAGAAGAAGACCAGTATAGGCCTGTTACGCGGAGAGAAAGTTATGGAATCTCTCGACTCGATGATATGTTTGAAATTGGGTGCAGACCTGTCTGCTGTCGATTCTTCTGATACCGACTACATTCCAAGAAAGACGATGTATGCGGAAGACATACTAAAGTCAGAACGTGACGAATTCAAATTAACCCAGATACCATTTCGTTGTGTTGCTGTCGATGTCAATAAAATGAAGGAATATATCTTTACCGAAGGTAAACTGGCTGTGGCTATGCGTGCTTCTATGGCTATCCCCGGTGCCTTCAAACCACTTGAACTTGACAATATGACTTTGGTGGACGGTGGAGTTCTGAACAATGTACCTGTTGACGTCGTGCGTGCAATGGGAGCAGATATTGTCATTGCCATAGACCTGACACAGAATAAACACGAGGACGAACAGTATAATATGGACTCTGACAATCACGCCGGTGGTATTTTAGGAATAGTTGACTGGGTGATAAGTCGTCCCGATATGAAGAAATACAGGGAAAACTGCGAATCAGCAAATGTATATATAAATCCTGATCTCAAGGGATATACCCCTGCCAGTTTCAATGCACCGGCAATGGCTGTAATGATGGACCAGGGATATAAGGCTGCCAGCGCTAAGCGCAAACAACTTAAGAAAATACTTAAACAGAAATAAAAATAACGAAAGCAGAAGTCTGATGACTCCTGCTTTCTTTTTCTATTTTGCTTTTAATTTGTTTCTAAAGTAAGCAGCCTTACTTGCTGGGGTTTATCTTCTTGCTTACAAGCAGTGCCTCTGCAAAAGATGCTGCGATAACGAGAAAAATACCAAATGTTACCATAATGTTACCCTTTCTTAATCTTTAAGTTTCCGGATTACTCCGGCGTGTTTACATATTTGTTATCCTTTTTGCAATTATTTGTTTGCGAATGCTTCTTCGTACGAAGCAAACAGTGCCTGTCAGTTTTACCGGTACACAGTCGCTTCTGCGAGTTTGCGAGTGCAAAGTTACGCTGTTTCCGCACACAGCCAAAGTTTTACAGCATATATTTGCATAAAGAGCCCCATTTGTTGATGCAGGTCAAGAACTTGCCTCCTTCACTTCGTAATTGCCGTTATCGCCGTTCCTATACATGCATTCGGCATCTGGATATGCAGAAGAGCACATACCGTAGCAGCGATATCCGTCATTGCCGTCTGAGCATTTGTGGCACCGTGTTCCACATGCCATCCCATGAAGACACAAGGAATATGGGCATCGTAGGGATTCCATGCTCCGTGGCTGGTACCCTTATAGTCGGGACTATTCGTTGTGAGCACCATCTGCGACCGCATTACGACAACTATATCCCCTGAACGATTAGGATTATAGCCATTACACATACGTTCACGCAGCAGTGCCGGTAGCGTGGCATTGGCAGCATCGGCAAAGTCAATGACATACAACACATCTGGATTCTTCTTCAATTCGTCCATTACAAACTGTTTCACCTCCTGTAGCTTCAGTCCGCGTTCCGCAATCTTCTCATGATCCAGATAAAAACGACCTGAGGACTCTCCGAGAAGAATGTCTTCACCAGCATGGAATCGTGCAGCCACAGTTCTGCGCAGACTCTTCAAATCAGTCCAGCTCTCCCATCCACCTGCCGGTATGCGATGTTCCTTAAGGTAATTATAGTTATGGGCAGCTCCATGGTCAGCTGCAAGAAAGAGCAGATACTGTCCTTTGCCCACCGTATTATCGAGAATACGAAGGAACGCTGCCAACTCCGTATCCAGGCATTTATATGCCTCGCGCAATAACGTGTCACGCAGTCCCACCTTATGTCCGATGGCATCTGTTGCAGAGATACTGACGGTCAACATGTCAGTCTCGCCACGCTGACCGAGCTGGTAGTTCTCAAGGGCCTGCTCAGCCAGACGGAATGTCATCGTTACACCATCAGGTGAATTATACAGATCGCCACTTAGTACTTTCTTGTTGTCCTTATTGAATTTCTCCACCCACTGTGGCAAGCTCTCCATATAATATGTCGATGTCACAAAACGTTGGGCTTTGGAGTCAAACCAGTAGGCTGCATCGGCAGCATGACCGGCAGGCAGAATGGCTGCACGGTCTTTGACAGCCACACCAACCACACGTGAACGGAAGTCTGTGGCAAGCTTCAACTGGTCACCGATAGTCGTTGAAAGCATCAAATGAGGAGACTTCTGTCCTTTATCCGTGTCGGAACCAACACTCTTCACCTGGTCGTCATCACAGCAGCCCACCCCTTTATTACCGATGAAGAAATGGTTTCCGCAGATTCCATGAAGGGCTGGCGTAGTACCAGTGAAGATACTGGCATGTCCAATGGCTGTTACTGTTGGGATATACGGTATCATCGTGTTCTCACATGAGAAACCCTCACGAAGCAAACGATTGATACCATCCTCACCATAGAGGTCCTGGAAGTAATAGAGATAGTCCCAACGCATCTGGTCCACTACCAAACCTACGACCAACTTCGGTCGTTCCATCTGTGCTTGTACCGTCTGGCACCAAGCACCTATCATACACACAATGATAAATATTGCTTTCTTCATAGTCAATTGCTTTTACATGCCAAAGGTACTGAATTATTTGCATAACGAAAAATAAAAGACACGAAAACACACTATAGACATCAACACTATGTCTTTTTGTAAATAGGGTTGACACCTAAATTACAAAAAGACAAAGTACGGAGGCCTCGCTCTGTATGTGCGGATGATTTAGACAGTGAGAGCGGAGCCTTTGGACAGCGTGTTCGAGTGCTCCGCACAGTGTGTTTCAAATAGTTGTCTTTATTGGGGGAACTATCAATAAATATTGTTAAACATATATTTAGTGTCCTATAAGGATAAAAGAAAATCACCCTCACTTCCCTCACTTCCTCCACCAACAATAATTCACAATTCTTGAGGGGGTAGTGGCGGGGCTCCTTACTCCTTTAAAGTTACCCTCCCCTGCATGGGAGGGGTTGGGGTATGATACTGGTGAAAAAAAGTTGGTGTAGGAAGTGAGGGAAGTGAGGGTGGTTTAGGTAAACAATGTGGGAGCCACATTGTGACTCCCACATTCTTATTACTACGCGCGTATGCGCGAAGGATTCTTGATTACTGTACTGTACAGTAAATCTTGTCAGATGTGTTGCGGCATGGATAGAGCTTGATAGTTGTACCGACAACAGTAATGTTCTCACCATCCTGTCTCAGATTATCAATATCTGCTCCCGTAGCGTTTCCACCAAGGTTGATGCCCCAACTGTTGTTTGCAGCGAACTTCCATTGTTCAGTAACGGCAGCACCAGTTTTCACGAAGCAGAGTTCATCCTTGTTCCAAGTCATCTGCTGAGTATCGTCCTTTTCATTCCAGCTGTTGAAGGCACCAACGAGATTCATATTAGTGATCTTCGTAGCCTTGATTGTTCCTGCTACAGCATCTACTTCGAGATAGAAGAGACCTGCCTCGCTGCAGTTGATGTTAGTATCACTACCCTTGCCCATGAAGCTTGGATAAGATGTGAAATCATTGTAGTTGAACTCAGCACTCCAGTCACGCTTCTTGGTGAACTTGAAGTCACCATCGAGATGAGCGAAACCAGTATATTTACCATCTGCATTCGGTGAATAGAGAGCTGCAGCCTTGCTTGGATCCCAAGTTGCACCACCACCTTGACCATTACCTGGTACATAGATGTACTGTGGATATGCTGGTGGAAGGAGTTTAACAGTTGCCGTTGTATTTCCGGTACGGGTAAATCCCATTCCAGCAATCATAACATTTGCAACGATGTCGAGTTCTGCCATATGTGCATCATCATTCTTGCCGTAGAGGTCAGTCATTGCATCGCTGAGTTCAGTAGCCTTTACATAACCACCGTCTTCTGCTGCCAGTTCTTTTTTATTTGACTTATCAGCATTATAGATAGTAACTGCATAAGTTGCAGTAGCCTCATCCTCAGCTGCAATTGTTGGTATAAAGAGCTGAACAGTAGCATTCTCTATGTCTTCAATAGCTGCAAAGTCAATAGCAGGAGCCTGAGCAAATGATACAGCTACGGTCTTTGCATCTTCCTGGTCATAGCCCAGAGGATCTTCCCATGCACCAGCAGCTTCGTCCCTGCTTCCACAACTTGCCATTGCAAGCAGGAATCCCATGAAATATAATACTTTCTTCATTGTTCTATAGTTATTAATGTTTAAAGCTTTAGTCTGTGGACGTCAGCGTGAGCATCAGCCCACAGACCATTAAACTTATTATTACTCTACTGTGCAATAGATATTCTCAGAAGTATTGCGCAATGGATAGAGCTTCACTGTCTTACCAGCAGCATCCACTGTGATATTTGGACCATCCTGCCAGAGGTTTTCGAGACCATCACCACCGAGGTTGAGACCCCAACCGTCATTAGCAGCAAACTTCCATTCGCCTGTTGCCTCAGCACCAGTCTTCACGTAGCACATCTCATCCTTGTTCCAAGTCATCTGCTGAGTTGCATCAGAAGGATCCCATCCCTGATAGCTACCAACAAGGTTGAAGTTGTTAATCTTCTCAGCAGTAATCGACTTGTTAGGAATATCGACTGTCATGTAGTAAACACCAGCCTCATTACAGATAAGATTGTTGTCTTTTTCGTCAGATACAATATCAATGAATGAAGGAACTGTTTCAAAGACTGTTCGATTGTACTCACCAGAACTCCAGTCACGTCCCTTAGTGAACTTGAAGCCACCGTCGAGGTAAACATAACCAGTATAGATACCATCACCTTCCGGTGAACGGAGAGCAGCAGCAACTTCTGGCTTCCAGTCCTGACCGTTACCCGGAGCGTAGATCCATTCGTCGAATGACGGAGCAGCATCCATAGTCGGCTTAACCTTAATAGTTACTACGTTAGAGTAAACTGTTGCATTAGCATTAATCTCTGGGTTGGCTGTCGGATTAGCATAGGCTGCGGTTGTTGCCAGTGCACGAACATATACAATAGCCTCTTCCGGCAGATTCTCTGCTGTCCAGCCATTCATCAAATTAATTGCATTAGACAACTTGTTGCCAGCCAAAAGGCATTTTGGCTCTTTGAACACGTCCGACATAGTTGCGAAGTTAGCTATTGTCTCTTCACCCTCTACTACATCAGCAAGGTCCTTGGTGAAATTGCCATCCTTAGACACCTGCAACTGGTATGTTGTTACTACAGGGAAGCCAAAATCTGGCTGTTTCATCGTGAATTCAATGCTCGAAGTTGTTGCCAAATCAACTGCCGTGCTTGCATAAGCCGGAGTATTCAGGACAAACGACTCTGGAACTTGAATTGTCGGTTTCACGTCTCTTTCGTCTTCACATGCTGCGAAGATGAACATACTGCACACAAGCAGCATTGCGGACTTTATAATTTTTTCCATAGTGTTACTTCCTATTTAATTAGTTTGTTGGATAACCTGGATTCTGAATGATGGCACCTCTTACCTGGTTGTGTGGAATAGCGAAGATGTTCTTGTATGCCTCGAAGTTTGTACCTGCAAAGGCACCACCCTTCCATTCCCAGTTGTAATCATTGTTGCCACCGAACTTGCCGAAGCGGATAAGATCTACACGACGACGACCCTCGAAGTAGAACTCACGGCTCCACTCATCAAGCATAACGTCAAGTGTGAGAGCCTGAAGCTTAGAAGCATTAGCACGCTCACGGATAATGTTTACATACTTCACTGCCTCTGAAGGCTGACCCTGGCGGAGCAGACACTCTGCATATGTCAAATAAGCCTCAGCAACACGGAAGAGGAACACGTCAGTATCAGTGAACTTAGAAGCATGAGGTAAAGTTCCGTCGGATCTAAAGCTAACATATTTAGCTACAGCGTAACCATCCTCAAATTCTTTATTCTCCTTTGTGCTCAGAGTATGACCGATATTATTGAACAACGCGCGGTCATCACCCATAACCAAAGCCATCTCATAAGCTGTGAGCTCAGGAGCATCATCGTTAGGGATGAACTTGCGAACAAGCTGTGGACGTGCGCGGTTACCTGCCCAGTTACCATCACTTGAACCATTAGTTACACTTGGATCAAGTGGATTCTCGTGCATTTGACCACTAAATGTAGAAGCAATTACAAAGAATGCGTTAGCATAACCTGTTGCCCAAACACCATCAGCCATAAGTGGGAATACACACTCGTAAGCAGCATCAGTCTCGCCGTTGTCACCCATGAACAGCATACGATAAGCTGACCAAACACCACTACCCTGAGTATGGAGCTTATAAGAAGAATCCATAACCTTCTTAGCATAGGTTGCAGCCTTTGCCCACTGTGCTGTACCTGTGTAAACCTCAGCATTCAAATAGAGACGCATAAGGAGGAACCAAGCAGCAGCCTTGTCAACGCGGCCATAGCCAACATCTGTAGATTTCTTAGCCTTAGCTTCAGACAGCATTGGTTCAATCTCAAGGAGCTCATTCTCAATCCACTCATACATCTCGGCACGTGTCTTACGACTTGGCGTTGCAAGTGGTATAGTAGAGAATGGAACATTTCCGAAGGCATCCATCAACATATAGTACTCGAAAGCACGGAGGAAACGAACCTCAGCAGCGCGGGTCTCGTCCTTGTCACCTTCTGCACTCAGATAAGTGTTGGCGAAGTTGATGGCAGTTGTCAGACGGCTATAATAACCATTGAGCATTGGGTGGTCTGGACCATACGCATTTGTATTAAACTCACTGATACCGGGGTCACCCCACCTACAAATAGCCTCATCGGTTGTCAACTCATTAGAGTTCCACATCTGACGGAAGAATCCTGACATACCACCATCCATACCATCGATATCGCTGGCATCGTCAGCACCTCCGTTACCCTCAAGTGCAAGCACTGCATAACACTTGGTGAACAGAGCATCCGCATCATACGTTGTCTGACGAGAATCGTCAAGTGGTGTCACATCCAAATCGTCGGTACATGATGCAAAACCAAGGGCAAGCATCAGTGTAGCAACGGGAAGTATGTTCTTTATATACTTTTTCATGACTTTATTTCCTTTATAATTATTTAGAAGTTAAGATTCAGACCCAAGATGAATGAGATTGGACGTGGGTACATAGTGTTATCGTAGCCATTACCAATTTCTGGATCAATTCCGTCATACTTGGTGATTGTGAAGACATTGTTGACAGTGCCGTAAACACGACCACTGAGACCTCTGTAGTTACCCATCTTTAACAGATTGTTGAAACTGTAACCCAATGTGATGTTGTCACACTTCAAGAATGATGCGTTGTGAACAAAGCGGTCAGTCAACTTAGCTTCTACATCCCATGTCTGCCACTGATCAGTCATTGCGCAGGTCGGAACGTTAGCCAATGACAGACCGTTAAGACCAGAATTCAATGCTGATGCACTTGTATTGATGTGACCAGATTCTATGTTGTTGAATACATAGTTGCCAATGCTTGCACGGAGAGAGAAACCAAAGTCGAAGTTCTTCCACTCAAGACGTGAGCTGAAGCCCATCGTTACAGGAGCTGCCGGACTCTTGTAGAAATAACGGTCTGCAGCAGAGATCTGTCCGTCACCATTGCGGTCAACAACCTGCCCCTCGATAGGATTACCATTCTGGTCATATACCTGCTGGTATACCCAGAATGCGTTTGCTGGATAACCAACCTGATAGTATTCAACATACGAACCAAGGTTACCAATACTACCATTCTCCTTTGGCTGATCCTTTGTTACGTCAGGAAGTTCAGTAATCTTGTTGTAGTTGTATGCGAAGTTGTAGTTAACAGTCCAGAACCAGTCCTTTGTACGAAGCACTCTCCATGCGATAGCTGCTTCAACACCCATATTAACGAGAGAACCGATATTCTGGTTAGCCATGTTGCGGTTTGCTGTCATAGCAACTGTTGTGGCATAGTTGATAAGGTCGGTGGTGCGACGATGGTACCAGTCGATAGTACCGCTGAGTTTCTGATCCCAGAAGCCCCAGTCAAGACCGATATTATAAGTAGTTGTTGTCTCCCACTTCAATTCTGGAGTGTAGTTACCCGGGCGCTGTGTCTTACCATCCTCTGGAGTGATCACACCATCACCGTTGGCATCAACGATAGGATAGAGACCATGGATATTAGAGAGATTCATTTCGTATGTAGGAATCCAGCCGTATCCGTCACCGAATGCCTGCTGACCTGTCATACCCCAGTCTAAGCGGAGCTTCAAATCAGAGAGCCACTCTACATTGCGGAAGCAGTTCTCATCATTGATACGCCATGCGAAAGCTGCTGATGGGAATGTTGAATAGTGGTTACCGAAACGAGAGGTACCATCGCGACGTACTGTGAATGTGAAGTAGTAGCGATCCATCAGGCTGTAGTTACCACGACCGAAGAATGAAACGAGATAATTCTCTGATGGACTAACCCATGGAATATGATCTGTTGTTTGTCCTGCTTTGTCAGGATTCAAAGTGTAAGTTAAAGGATATGTTCCGTAACCGTCACCTTTTCCTTTATAGAAATAGTGTTGCCACTCATAACCAACCATTAAGTCAACGTGGTTCTTAGCCTTGTCGTTGAAGTCATGGTAATACTGTGCGTATGTTGACAATGTAAGGTTACGTTTAAGCTCACGGTTAAAGCCACTGTAACCTGTGTAGAATCCTGGGTCTGATGTTGAATTTCCTGCAGGATTCCATCGCTCTGTTCTGTAGTCTTCCTGACCCTGAGAAATGTCGGCACCGAGAGTAGCATGCAAACGCAAATCCTCAAATCCATGCACCTTATAGTCGATATCAGCACTACCTACAAACTCACGGCTGTGAGCAGTGTGTCTTGAACCATTAAGAACTGCCAATGGGTTTTGTCCAGCTTGTCCATTGAAAATAAACGGCCATTCCGGATCATATGTACCAGGAGTAGACCACTCGAAATAACCACCATAGTTATTCAATGTCTTTGACATATTATCACCGAGTTGTCTCTTATGGTACTCAGAGGTGAATGCATGTGGATCCTGTGTTGGATCAAAACCAATTGCAGAACCAATTGCACCGTCGTTACCATATAATGTCTTTGCATAAACACCCTTTGCGTTCAAGTTCAATACCAAGTGATCCTTGAAGAAAGAAGGATTTAGGTTAATCGCACCTGTTACACGCTCGAAATCAGAGTTCTTTAAGATACCCTCCTGATTGGTATAACCTACAGAAACACGGTAAGGAAGGATAGAACCTACAGAACCAGATACCGTTACATTGTGGTCATGGCTCCATGCTGTACGGAAGAGAAGATCTTGCCAGTCTGTGTTAGCAGTACCCAGTGCACTGTACTCTTCAGAATCCTCACCGAATCTGTTCTTTACAAGAGCACGATACTCGTTGGCATCAAGAACGTCGATAGTCTTGGTCTTCTTGCTCATTGTCACACTTCCTGCATAAGAAACAGATGGCTTCTGACCCTTGTGACCCTTCTTTGTTGTGATGATGATGACACCGTTAGAACCACGAGAACCGTAGATAGCTGTTGCAGAAGCTGACTTCAAAACGTTGAAACTTTCAATGTCCTGAGGGTTGATAGATGCGAGTGGGTTTGGCATACCCTTGGCACCACCTTCAACAGCAACACCGTCGATAACGATAAGTGGGTCGTTAGATGCATTCAGAGAAGCACCACCACGAATACGGATAGTAGAACTACCACCTGGGCTACCACTGTCGCTTGTTACACTCACACCGGCAATCTTACCAGCGATCATGTCCTGAGCATTAACCACGAGACCCTTGTTCTTTGAGTCTGGCTTCAATGCCGTAACAGCACCGGTGAGGTCGCTCTTCTTAACGGCACCATAACCGATAACGACAACCTCGTTCAGGTTCTGCGCTGCATCATCCTCGAGAGTGATGACTACATTCGCTGCAGCTGTCACCTCCTGGGTGTTGTAGCCAATGTAAGAAACGCGAAGCTTTGCGCCTTGGTTGACGTTCAGTGTGAAATTACCATCGAGGTCGGTAACTGCTCCTTCATTAGCAGAACCACCTACTACGAGTACTGTAGCACCAATAATAGGCTCGCCGGTAGCATCTTTAACATGTCCATTGACAGCAATCTGCTGAGCAAAGGCACCTACTGAGAGGAATAGGCCGAAAACAACAGCCATAATCCTGACAGGAAACTTGAATTTTACCTGCTTCATCATTTGATTTTTTAAGTTAGTGTTATTAGTGTAGTATTAAATAATAAATCTTTTAGGTTCATAGTTCCTACCCACAAAGGGGCACAGTAACATGGTACGTTATGCAAAAGTATAATTCTTTAAGATATATTAGCACAACTTTTTGACAAAAAAAATAAAATAGTTAGTGCAAACGTTTACGCAACTATTTGTAACCTATTTTCACATTACGCGCAAACCATTGCACAGCAACAACTATCTTTGCATTGAAAACATATTTACACATAACACCTAAACAAATGGAAGACAAGGCTCCTGTAACTATGAAAGACATTGCCAAGGCACTAGGCGTATCTGTGGCAACAGTTTCAAGAGCACTGAGCGACAACCCACGCATCAGCGCTGAAACGCGTGAGAATATAAAAAGGTACGCGCGCGAGCATAACTTCCTGCCAAATTTCATTGCTACATCATTGCGCAAAAGTCGTGTGCAACCAATGAAAATCATCGGTGTCATCATACCACAGTTCACACACTACTACTTCACATCCATACTGACAGGTATAGAGGAGGAGGCGTGGAAACACGGCTACCGTATTCTTGTGGCACAAAGTGGAGAACAATATGAACGTGAAGTGGAGATATGCAGGTCGTTCTATGAGAATAAGGTGTGCGGCATAATAGTATCCCAGGCAAAGGACACGGTAAAATACGAACACTTCCAGCAGTTGCTTGACCAGGGAGTGCCATTGGTTTTCTATGATCGTATATGTACGAGTATCAATACCAGCCGTGTGGTTGTTGATGACTATCTTGGTTCATTGCGCGCTGTGGAATACCTTATAGAGACTGGCTGCCGGCATATCGCATTCTATGGAGGTCCAAAAAATCTTGAGATATCGAAAAACAGATATAACGGTTATTGCGATGCACTGCTGAAAGCACGCCTGACGCCTGACCCACGATTTATCGTGGAATGTGATGACCGTCAGAAGGCAGAGACCGTAACAGAACAGATGCTGTCACAGGAAGACATACCTGATGCTTTCTTCGCGATAAATGACGACACTGCCATCGGTATTCTCCATACAGCAAAGCGTATGGGCTACCGTATTCCGCAAGATATAAGCATCTGCGGTTTCACTAACGGTGAGCGTGCCGTAGCCTGCGACCCTATGCTAACAACAGTGGAACAACGTGG
>JAFZVR010000113.1 GCA_017617725.1 Prevotella sp. | reverse complement strand
TCTGCTCTTACGTTGAGTGCAACATTCCTGGCTTCTGCAGCTGCTACTAATTTCAACACAACAGATGTTAATTCAAACTTGGCGGCTCTTACTGATGAACTAGCCAATGCTAATTCTAATGTGAACATCCAGCGTTATAATGGGGGAGTGATGTATTATGAGACACGAATTCAGCATTTCGCAAATCCTGCCGATGCCGGCTACACTTCTGGAATCTGGAATGGTAGCTCAACCGACCTTGCACCCTGGAATACATGGGAAACTGCTGCTAGCGTAACCGCGCCATCTCCATCATCGGCCTATCCTGGAACTACTGCGGAATCAGAAAAAAATTACCTTGGCCGCTATGGTATGGTACGCAACAACTGGTACGACATTTCTATAGATATGATTACTCATCTCGGCTCACCCACTGATGTTAGCACAACTATCGGCGACAAGGATGATGACAACCTCGAGCCGGAGAAAAAGTACCTCTCCGTGAAGATCAACGTTCTTTCTTGGGCAAAGCGTACTCAGAGCGTGACCTTCTAATTATTAAAGAAAAAAAGTATAAACTCTATTCGACAATGAACGTTCGACTCACCATACAAAAGAGCTTTGTGGCTGTGGTGGCCGCATTGGCATTGAGTAGTTGCAGCATGATGACAGAAGACCTGAGCGACTGTCCGACAGGCCTCTATGTCAACTTCGTCTACGACTATAACATTCAGCGGGCAGACATGTTCAAAGACCATGTCGGCGGCCTCACGCTCTACGTGTATGATGAGTCTGACCGACTTGTCGCTCAACGGACGGTGAGTGGGAGCGAACTCTCACGCTATGGCTTCTACATCCATTTCACGGAAGAAGAGTTAGCTCCCAACCACTGGTACCGTCTTCAGGCTGTCGCCATGCAGAAAGACTGGCAGACGGCTTTAAGCACGCCAGGTGCCAAATATCGCAAGACTGAGATGCTCATAGGCGATGACCGTCAGACCTTTGGCGTAAAACTGGACCGAAGCGAAGGCACGCCATATCATGAGATATCAGCCGTAGCTCCATTAGACACCATGTGGCATACACTGACTACGCTGAATGCAGAGAAAGAGAATCTGCCTGCCGCCACAAAGTACCATCTGAAGAGTAATGGTACGGCAACGTCCAATGGTGTGGAAAGTGTTGACTTGGTGAGGGGTGTTCCGACCTATGCCACCGTCAGCCTTATACGCGATACCAAGCACCTGAACCTCTCACTGCGTGAGATTGACCACCCGGAATTGGTGAATCATGAGAACTACGATGTCACCATCCTCGATGACAATGCTGATGTGGACTTCGAGAATAATGTCATCTCACCTAACGACTCTATCGTCTACCGTCCCTACGCCCAGTGGACATCAGTGGTGAAGAGCGACGGAAAGACTACTGCCGACTACTCGGCACACTACGACCTGATGTTCAACCGACTGAGGTACAACACCACGACACAGAAGAACGCAGTGTTGTGCATCCGTGAACGGTCTTCAGGCGATATCGTAGCCCTTTTTAACCTGCCGTACATCCTCTGTCAGGGGCGTATGGCTTACGAGATCAATAACTACCAGCCGCAGGAATACCTCGACCGCGAGTATGACTATCGCTTGGAGCTGTGGCTGAAGAATCAACGCTGGGAGGAAGGAGCATTCCTTACAATCTGTGTTGATGTCCTCTCTTGGTCAAGGCGTATACAATATGTAAATTTATAAAAAATAGAACATCCGTTACGATGACAGTCATGAACATCCGGTCATTGACATACAACTTACTGAAACTTCTGACAGTCGCTATCCTACTGCCACAGGCAACGGCGTGCTCATGGGTTGTAGATGATTATGATGTTGAAGATCCATCGATGGACATCCTCTCGCGTTTCGATGCAGAGGGTAAGGCATGGCTTAATCTGGAGATTCCCCTTGGCTATTTGACGGGCGTGACCCGTTCTACCGAATATGATGACCCCAAATTTGTCGACGGTAACGAACATGCTGTTCACGATTTGACTATTGTGCTGTTGCACGGAACAAGTGAAGATGATGCGAAAGTGGCCAGCAGTTATTATTTTTCAGAAACAGAATGGGTTGACGATAATGATCCTCAGGTGACAAAAACACTACAAGTGACATCGGATAACATTGAAAGGGGAGATAATGTTTACCTGCTTACTATTCTTAACCACATCCCCACACTATATAATAACATGCCTTATAGTGACATAAAGAACTCATCCATTGATATTACAAATGAATATAACTCAACAGATTATTTTGTGATGGCAAATGCACCATTGGCTACTGACAACGAAGGCTCGGGTACGGTGAATACACTTGTCAAGGTGGATCCGTTGCTCTTCTTCGCCACAGAGTCTGAAGCCGAGAATTATCCTGCAGCATATGTCTATGTGGAGCGTGCAGCTGCTAAAGTTTCGGTGGAGTTGGGAAACATTCCGACCATTACAAATGATTCATACACTGATTATTATATAAAAGGTAATCCTAATCTGGTGTTTACCAATCAACATATTTCAGACTATTCCATATACAATTATAATGCGCAGAGTTATCTTGTCCGACATTTTGAAGCAGATAATAATACCGAAAACTGGCTTTCCCTGAATCGAAATGGTGACTACCGCTTTA
>JAFZVR010000112.1 GCA_017617725.1 Prevotella sp. | reverse complement strand
GCCGCACAGGCAGCAGTAGAGAAGTAATATGTCCTACTATCCTCTCCTTTTTCAGCCTAACCTTCACACCGTTGTATGGGGCGGTAATAAACTGCGCCCATACAAGGGGTTAGAACCAACTGACGAACCGATTGGTGAGAGTTGGGAAGTTAGTGCTGTGCCATCAAGTACCAGTATCATCAGCAATGGTGAGTGGAGAGGACGCGATCTCATTTCTGTCATCAGTGAGAATCCAGACGATATACTGGGACGTGCCGTAAGCAGAAAATACAATGGTCAGTTACCTTTATTGGTGAAATTCATTGATGCTAAGCGTGACCTCAGTATTCAGGTGCATCCTGATGACGAAATGGCTCAGCGTGAACATGGTAAGATGGGTAAGTCGGAAATGTGGTATGTCATCAAGGCAGAAGAGGGCAGCCACCTATATGCCGGCTTTAAGGATGAGATTACAAAGGAGGAATATGAACGCCGCATAGCAGATGGAACCATCACAGAAGTCCTTGCTGATCATTCAGTGAAGGAAGGTGATGTGTTCTACCTGCCTGCTGGACGTGTTCATGCCATCTGTGGAGGAATCCTCCTTGCTGAGGTGCAACAGTCATCGGATGTAACCTACCGTATCTTTGACTATAACCGTCCGGGAATGGATGGCAAACCTCGTGAACTGCATACGGCACTCGCTGCTCAGGCTCTTGATTTCAAGGTTGAGAAAAACTACCGTACAGAGTATAATGAAACAGATAATCGTGCGGTACAGATTATTGATTCGCCATATTTCGATGTTCGTGTGATGGAGATAACCGACTCGTTCCATCGTAATCTGATGAAATATGATAGTTTCGTAATTTCCATGTGCCTTGAGGGAGACTGTAGGTTCCGTATTCGCAGCACTGAGGCAGAGATTACGCTGCGTGAGGGCAATAGTACGCTCATACCAGCAGCTATCGCAGACTACGATGTTATACCGCTCAATGGAAAGACTCGACTTCTTGATGCATTCATTGATAATATGGATCGTAGTATAGCAGGAACAATGACACGTTTCCTCCACATCACAAGAGAATAATGTGATATTTCATATAAATTCCATATATTATTATTTCTATGGAAAAATCCTCAAAAATATATGTTGCCGGACACCGCGGTATGGTGGGCTCTGCAATAGTCAGAGAATTGCAGAGACAAGGATATAATAATATTGTTACACGCACGCATAAGGAACTGGACCTCACACGTCAGGATGACGTGGAGAAGTTCTTCGCGGATGAGAAACCGGAGTATGTGTTCCTCGCTGCGGCCAAGGTGGGCGGCATCGTGGCCAACCAGAGTGCATTGGCAGATTTCATGTATGACAACATGATTCTGGAAATGAATGTCATCCATGCAGCATGGAAGAACGGCTGTAAGAAACTCGAGTTTCTTGGCAGCAGCTGTATCTATCCTCGCATGGCTCCTCAGCCTATGCCAGAGAGTTGTCTTCTTACTGGAGAATTGGAAAAGACAAATGAGGCCTACGCACTTGCAAAGATATCTGGCTTAAAATACTGCGAGTTTCTGAACAAGCAATACGGCACGGATTATATCTCCGTGATGCCGACAAATCTATACGGTCCTAATGATAACTATCATCCTGAGCATAGCCATGTGCTTCCTGCCCTTATCAGGCGGTTCCATGAGGCTAAAGAAGCCGGACTGAAAGAAGTTACTTGTTGGGGTGATGGTAGCCCGCTTCGTGAGTTCCTGTATGTGGATGACCTTGCCAACCTTTGTGTCTTCCTCATGAATAACTATTCTGGCAACGAAACAGTCAACGCGGGCACGGGCAAGGAACTGACCATCAAGGCTCTAACTGAACTGGTTGCCAAGGTTGTGGGTTATGAGGGTGAAATCAAGTGGGATACCACTCGACCTAATGGTACACCTCGCAAGCTTTTGGACGTAAGAAAAGCCACAAAGTTTGGTTGGACGTATAAGACTGAACTCGAGGATGGCATCCGTCTGGCATACCATGATTTTCTTAATAACCCAATGCGTGCAGAGCGATGAGAAACCTTTTTGTTGTAGTCAGTCTCGTATTCTGCATTTCTGTGTCTGCTCAGTCAATGAGACAGGTATGGATAAACCTGCCAGACTCCGTGGTACCATATCTGAATGAGAGCAACCGTACGGAATTAGCTGATTATGTCTCTATGAATATGGATGCGGTCATACAGAATCATCTGAAGGATACTACGCGTATTACAGCTCTTACAAGAGACTATATCGACGTGCGGCTTTCTGCGGCATCACGACTGCAGATGAAGCTGCTTCCGTGGAGTGGGGGAGCAGCTGACAGTATTCTTTGCGTGATACAAACCTACGAAGGACCAGCTGCTGAAAGTTGCTTGGCATTTTATGAACATAATTGGCGACAGGTTCAAATAGAACAATCATTACCCGATGAGTTCCAACTTGCCGATGCACGTTCCTTTATACAACGCCCCGACAGTCTCAGTGACGAGGAATATGATGAATTACTATCATTAGTGTCGCCATTGTATGTAAAGATGGATTTGTCTCAAACTGACAATTCACTTACAGTCAGTGTATCACTCCCACCTCTGTCAATTGATGAGCAAAAGAGATTAGAACCGTATTTACTGCAAAGAAAGCTTAATTGGAATGGTAAAAGATTTAATTAATGTTTAATTGCGATAATATTGCAGGAAAAAATTCGGTAGTTTGAAAAATAATCATACCTTTGCAACGTGTTTTTCATGGTATTAGATTATTAAGGTTAAAGAAGATTGGTTGTCGTGAGACAATCAATTTTTTTTTGCCTTTTTTTGATAGATGATGAAACGATAATACCGAAAAAACAAATTAAAATTTGTTTATTACTTTTCTTTGTAGTACTTTTGCGTTTAGAATTTACTAATAACTATAATATCATGAATTTAAAAGTACGTTTATCAGTAATGTTCTTCCTGGAGTTTGCTGTCTGGGGAGCATATTTAACGTGTATGGGAAACTACCTTGGTGTAGCAGGACTGGGTAATCAAATTCCTTGGTTCTATGCCATCCAAGGTATAGTATCAATTTTTATGCCTACTTTAATGGGTATTGTCGCTGACAGATATATGCAGCCACAACGATTATTAGGTTTGTGTCATTTATTGGCAGGTGCCTTTATGCTGTTCTGTTGGTGGATGGGCTTCCAGGCCGGTCATGGCCAGGAACTTCCTGACAAGGCAATGTTTATGGCTTCTTACACCATGAGTGTAGCATTCTATATGCCGACCATCGCTCTTGCCAATACTGTTGCCTTCGATATCCTGAAGAAAAATGGCTATGATACTGTAAAGGACTTCCCTCCAATCCGTGTATTGGGAACAGTCGGTTTCATTTTGTCAATGTGGTTTGTCAACTGTGCTGTATGGACACAGAACGGCACCTTCGACTTCACCTTTGGTCCTCATCCGTTCAAGTTCCAATATACTTACCTACAGTTCATGGTATCGGGTCTGTTGAGCCTTGTACTGTTCCTGTATTGCTTCACGCTTCCACAGGTGAAGATTGAGAAAAAGGACGAGAATGTATCTTTGGCAGAACGTTTTGGCTTGAAGGCGTTCAAGTTGTTTAAGACCAAGAAGATGGCATTGTTCTTCATCTTCTCAGCACTATTGGGCATGTGTCTGCAGGTAACCAATGGCTATATGGGACCATTCATTACCAGTTTCAAGGGTTCACTGGATGAAGTAATAGCTAATTCCTTTGCAGCAAACAATGCTACGTTGCTGACATCTATCTCGCAGGTCAGTGAGGCATTGTGTATCCTTTCCATACCTTTCTTCTTGAAACGATATGGTATTAAGAATGTGATGCTGATGTCTATGTTTGCATGGGTATTACGCTTTGGTTTCCTCGGCTTGGGTAGTCCAACAATGCCTGGTGTAATCCTGTTCATCCTGTCATGTATAGTATATGGTGTGGCATTTGACTTCTTCAATGTCTCCGGAGGTATCTTCGTTGATCAGGAGTGTGAACCATCTATCAAAGCATCTGCTCAGGGTCTTTTCATGATGATGACCAATGGTGTCGGAGCAACAGTAGGAACACTCTCTGCCGGTGCCATCATCAATAGTTACTGTGAGTGGAATAAAGATGGCTTCCTTATGGGCGACTGGCCAACATGCTGGTTCATCTTTGCAGCTTTCGCCTTTGTTGTGGGTATATCCTTTGCTATCCTGTTCAAGCCGGATAAGAAATAGTAATGAAGGAAGTACGATATTTTTATGTTCCTGATGCGGACAAACGCACGGAATTACCTTTAGAGGAGGCGCAACATGCAGCACGCGTGTTGCGCCTTCAAGAGGGTGACGAGGTGTTCCTAATGAATGGTTCCGGAACATTCTATCGTGCTGAGCTCACAATGGTTGCGAACAAGCATTGTGTGTATAAGATACTTGAGACCCTGCCACAGGAGCGTACATGGCGTGGACGAATCCATCTGGCAATTGCTCCAACGAAAGATATCGGACGTATTGAATGGATGGCGGAGAAAGCTACGGAGATGGGATTCGACGAACTGTCATTCTTGAGCTGTCGTTTCTCTGAGCGTAAGGTGGTTCGTGAGGACCGTATAGAGAAAATCGTATTGTCGGCTGTCAAACAGAGCCGTAAGGCATGGATGCCGGTTGTTAATGCTATGCAACCGTTCCAGCGGTTCATTGAACAACCACGAGAAGGGCGTAAGTATATATGTCATTGCTATGATGAGATACCAAAGAAAGACCTATGGGCAGAGCTTTCGACTCTTCCCCCTTGCCTTTTGGAGAGGGGGGTAGGGGGTGAGGCTCCTATCACCCTCCTTGTAGGTCCAGAGGGTGACTTTTCCATCGATGAGGTTCGTCAGGCGATTGACCGCGGCTATGAGTCTGTGACCCTTGGTCAAAGTCGCTTGCGTACGGAAACGGCAGGTCTGACAGCGGTATTCATGGCTAATCTGTCATTGAGAAAGGGGGAATAAAAATAGTGATAATGGAAATATTAAGCGAAATAAAAAGAAGAGGAGTGTGGCTATTGCTTTTGTCATGGTGTTGCTTCTCCTGCTCTGATGACGGTTATCTGAATGTGATACCTGCAGAGAGTACTGCATTGATTTCCATAGATGTGGCAGATGCTGCCAGTGCATCTAAGGGCGTTAATGCCAATGTGTTAAAATCCCTCTTTCGCGTCAGTGATGTCGCCGATTGTGGTATCGACTTGTCTGCAAAGGTCTTCCTATTTGAATCTGTCGATGGTACTCTGGGTATTGTAGCAAGGGTTAAAAGTGAGCGAAAGCTTGACGACTGGCTGAATAAGTTGGCTGCCAAAGGACTGTGTAAACCGACACAGGAGCGGCGGGACCTTCATTTCACAGTGATGAGACAATCGTGGCTCGTAGGATACAGTGATGACGCCCTTCTTGTCATGGGACCTGCTGTCAGCATGGCACAGTCGGAGCTGATGCGACAGATGATGCGCTATCTCAAGGCTGACGAGGGTATAGTGGGCACACCGCTCTTTGAACGGTTAGAGACACTATCTTCACCTGTCGCTATGGTTTCACAAGCTCAGGCTTTACCACAGCAGCTCATTGCACCATTCACCCTTGGTGCTCCTGCTGATGCCGATGCATCACAGGTATTCATAGCAGCAGAGATGCATGCCGACAAAGGCTGTGTGGTAATGGAGGGTGAAACCTTCTCTTTCGATGAGAAGATCAATGCTGCATTGCAGCAGTCACAGAATATTTACCGACCGCTGACAGAAGAATATCTCCGACTGATACCTGCTCAGTCTCTTTTCACAATGGCGATGAATGCTGACGGCAGGCAACTGCTGCCACTGATGCGCCAGAGCCGTGAGTTCCGTGCCCTGCTTACTGGCGTGGGAGTGAAAATAGATATCGATAAGTTCGTTGAACAGGTCGATGGTGACTTGGTACTAACTATTCCTGCATACGATGAAGAGAATATGCAGATGGAATGGGCAGCAAAGCTACGTGATGACAGAACCCCTCTGGATGCAGACAGTGAGCAGCAGCTTGAAAAGACAAGTCTCACAACACCGGCACAGGCGTTACCTGAGAATGTCATTGCGCAGATGGCAGGTTCTCACATGAGTGTATTGCTTCATCTCAGTAGTGTTAGTGGTGAGAAGCAGGAGATTGTCAATGCATTTTCTGCCTTGCTGAAACCACTCTTCGGAGAGGTGGAGTATGTGGTGTATAGAAGGAGATAAAGGGAGATAGAAGGAGATAAAGGGAGATAAAGGGAGATAGAAGGAGATAAAGGGAGATAAAGGGAGATAGAAGGAGATAAAGGGAGATAAAGGGAGATAGAAGG
>JAFZVR010000111.1 GCA_017617725.1 Prevotella sp. | reverse complement strand
GTCGAGAGTTGAGGGTCGAGAGTGGAGCCTAACCCCACCCCTTCCCCAAGGGAAGGGAGCTTGTGACCTTCGATGTCAGAGTTTAGCTTGTTGTAGAGCTCTGCCGGTACCACCATACGGTAGTAGAGGTCGGTCACTCCGTCGGCTGCCTTGATAGTTCCGCAAATGAATCCAGGCTGCTCATAGCCTTCCCACGGGTCTGCAGCAGTAAGAAGGTTTGTTGTGGTATGGCAACGACTGCTTGTAGATACAAGGTCTATACAGTGTGGTACTGTCGGCTCTGAATAAGAATCCAGAAGGTATGTGCCGTCTTCTGACAGTACGCCATTGTGGTATCCTCGTCCGTTATCGAGAAGAGTACGTTTGCCAGTTTTTATATCTACAGCAAAAATGTTTGCCTGAATTGGTGACAGCTCGTTGGAACGGATGATGACACTATTTTCTTTTGTGTTAAAGCCTAACATATCCATTACCACCCATTCTCCGTTGGTGAGTTGTCGTATGTTGAGCTCCTCTCGCCTCTCGCTTCTCGACCCTCGCCTCTCGACCAGATACAAATGATTATACCCGTCTTTTTGGCTCTGTATCAGGGCCTTGCTGTCATCCCAAGGCAGGAAGACAATAGGGTGGAGTGGTTCTACGTATTTATCCGAAGTCTCACGATAGAGTTCCTGCAGACGGGCACCTGTCTCTGCATCGTAGCTCACTAAGCGACAGTCGTTCTGGTCGCGATTAAGTTCAAACATGTAAATCATTTTACTGTCAGGGCTCCATGCAATATTTGTGAAGTAAACGGGTAGGTTGTCGGCAGGGGAACTGCCGACAGCGGAGGTGTCGTGAGAAACGGGTGTCTTGAGGTAGATTGTCTTACCTGTTGTTGTATCATATACTCCCACTGTTGCCTGATGGCTTGTTTCACCAGCCATAGGATATTTGTCAGGTTCATGCTGAGCTATACGGGCATCGATATTAACCTGAGGATAGTCTGCAACCATGCTTTGATCCATGCGGTAGAATGCCAATCGCTTTTTGTCAGGACTCCAGAAAAGACCTGTCTCAATGCCAAACTCATTACGATAGACTACTTCTCCGTAAACGAGTTCGCGAGTACCGTCGGTGGTAATAGCCTTTTCACCAATGAAGATGTTGTGCTCCTTCACTTTGGCCTTATCCTCTTGCTGCGTACACCAATCAGCATATTGTTCTTTTTGTTTCTCGGTGAAGGCTTGTTCCTTACCAGTCTTACTGACTGTCAGCATTTTGTCACCGTCTTTACGTACCAGCTGATTACCCCACCAACTGTATTTGCGATTCTTCGGACGGAATTTGGAGTAGTTCTTTCCTCCGTAGTTTAACTCCTCTAAAGTGAGTTGTTTTAACTCCTGTGCACTCATTGTCGTGACAAAAAAGATAGAGGTGGCTATAATTGATAAATTTCTGAAACCCAGTTTGTTAATCTTCATTATTAAAGTTTTCATTAACGTTTTGTTTCTTATTGTTTCTATTGCGGTCTTTTCGGTCGAAGGATTTACCTCCGCGCTTGTCAAATACTCTTCCTCCGCGCTTGTCTTCACGTTTGAAATTATGGGAACCGCGGTATCTCGTTCCTCGTTTCTCGTCTCTCGTTTCTCGACTCTCGCCCCACAACTCTCTTCTCTCACCCCACAACTCTCTTCTCTCACCCCTCTTCCGTCCTAAATGATCTTTCTCGAAAGAGTGGAATGTGAAGGAGCGGATATCTCCCTCCGCGTTATCTTCGTCTTCGGTAAGTCGCTGCTTGAAGTCGCGATGTTTCTTAAACCGGTGTTTCTGCGCCATTTCCTTGATTTCCTCTTCGGTCTTTACGATACCACCTTCCTCGCGGAACTCTTTCATTTTACCTTCAAACATGGTATATTTGCGGAATTCGCATTCCAATGAGCCATTGTATAATGGAATTTTAATGCTTGGTTTCAATCCAATCTGCTCGAAGCATTCTTCGCGATAGCTCAGTATCCAGGCAGTGTTACCTCCGAATGCATGCTTCAGTCGTTCACCGATCATCTTGTATGTACCCAGTAGGTTAGGGGTAGAGATTCGCTCACCGTATGGTGGGTTGGTTACTATGATGGCCTTCTCTTTCGGTTTCACGAAATCCTTAAAGTCTTGTTGTGTAACGGTGATATCCTTAGAGAGTCCTGCGGCGCGTATGTTTAGAGATGCTGTGTTTACTGCTTTTGTGTCGATGTCATATCCATATATATGATGCTGAAACTCACGTTCTTGTGAGTCGTCGTTATAGACTTTATCGAATAGTTCGCTATCGAAGTCCGCCCATCGCTCAAAGGCATATTCCTTACGGAAGACACCAGGTGAAATATTTCGTGCTATGAGTGCAGCCTCAATGAGTAGGGTACCGCTTCCACACATAGGGTCGATGAAATCCGTCTCTCCTCTCCACCCTGTCATGAGAATCATTCCTGCTGCGAGAACTTCGTTAAGTGGTGCTTCAACATTCTCCTGACGGTAGCCGCGACGGTGTAGCGATTCTCCACTGGAATCGAGCGAAAGAGTGGCGTTGTCTTCAGCGATGTGAATGTTCAGTCTGATGTCAGGATTGCTAACCGATATGTTTGGGCGTGTCCCTGTGTTCTCGCGGAACTGATCCACGATAGCATCCTTTACCTTATATGTTACAAAGCGAGAGTTGCGGAATTCCTCTGAGTACACTACGGAGTCCACGCTGAAGGTCTTACCCTCGCCAATATACCGGCTCCAGTCAATCTTCTTCACCTCATCATACATATCTTCTGCAGATAGTGCCTTAAAGTGTGCTATCGGTTTCAGTATGCGTATGGCGGTATGCAGTTGTATATTAGCACGATAGAGCATCTCCTGGTCACCGGTGAATGATACCATGCGGCGTCCTATCTGTATGTTGTTCGCACCCAGTTGCGTCAGTTCTTCTGCCAGTATGTTCTCAAGACCCATGAAGGTCTTTGCTATCATTTCAAATTCCTGTGCCATGATTAAATTCCAAGTCGAGATTGTCTATTTTTTCTTTGTTGTATTTCTTTGTATTAGGGCTCATGTCGCGTGTCACCCATACATTGGCTCCAACGGTACAGCCCTTTCCAATGGTTATTCTTCCCAGAATGGTAGCATTAGCATATATTATAACATCATCTTCTAATATCGGATGACGAGGAATACCTTTGATGGGATTTCCATTGTCGTCAAGGGGGAAGCTGATAGCTCCGAGCGTTACACCCTGATATATCTTCACGTTATTACCGATTATACATGTGGCACCAATCACCACACCTGTACCGTGGTCAATGGTGAAATGTTCACCAATGGTGGCAGCAGGGTGGATGTCTATCCCAGTCTCGGAATGTGCCATTTCTGTTATCATACGAGGGATGAGAGGTACGCCTAAGAGTACTAGCTCATGAGCAATGCGGTAGTTGATGAGTGCTTTGATCACAGGGTAGCAAGAGATAATCTCACCAAACGAAGCCGCGGCAGGGTCACCATTGTATGCAGCTTCCACGTCGGTGGCGAGCATCCGGCGTATCTCAGGCAGTCGCTCTATCAGCTTTGCAGCTAAGTCCGAAGCTATAGAGGAGCAGGGAGCAGGAGCTTCTTGTCCCTCAGCGAAGCATAAGCCTGCCAGAATCTGTTGGCTAAGCAGTTTATGCATGCGCTCGATATTTACACCGATTTGATATTTTATTGTACTTAGTTTTACAGAAGAATGTCCATAAAATCCTGGGAAAATAATTGCTCTTGCTAGTCCAATAATCTCTGCAAGAGCCTTTGCCGAAGGCAGTGGGTCGCCGTCACGATGTTCGTGAAACAATCCTTTCAGAGAGTCGTTCTCTGATAGTCTATCCACCGTCTTGGTCAATACATGAGTTGTATTCTCGCTACTCATTTCTGTTGTGTGTCAATAAATTCCCTGCAAAGGTACAAATAAGAGAGGGAAATGCCAAATTTTATTTAAGCATTTCCGAACGAGAGTACTTTTGAGTTATTGATAGTATCCTTATCTTATTATTTTATACAACTCAGGCAAAATAATATCCAGCGATGCATCGTCCATCATCAGGTCATGCTCGTGAGGGGTATGTATGATATGTAGTTTTGACTTGTCGCAGTAGTTTTCGTAATTGCCTGCCTCAAACTCCATCATTTTTTCCCAGTATTTGCGATTGTCGCCTGTCACTCCGGCAGGAATCTGGTCGGGCTTGAAATAGGTCACGTTACCATCGAAGAACGACGGGTTGTGATGGGTTAAGTCTTGAGCTACGTTGGCAGCATTCTTCACCATTGCGTCGAGCATGCCTGCTTCCCTGAGTTCTGCAAACAGAGGGCACATCTCGAAATATGCTACGTTGATTTCTGAGAGCATCCCCCAAGACATCTCACGAAGGTTGTTGTCTGCAAGTGCATGGGAGTCAAGCATAATAAGATGCTTGACGTTTTCTCCTGCTGCTCGGAGCTGACAAGCCATCTCGTGTGCTACAACGCCACCATAGCACCATCCGCCGAGTATATATGGACCTTCGGGTTGATACTCCTTGAGTATGCGAATATAGTTTGAGGCTATCTTCTTAATGCTATGTCGCACATCGTCGGGATGGTACAGGTTGTATGGCTCAATGACCGCGAAGGATACAGAGTCGCCTATCCGGTCGGCTAACTGGTAGTACGCGTCGCTGCCGGTATTGGCTGTATGAACAAATACCATCTTGGGACCGTCGTTGGTCGAATAGACACACATCTCTGACGGAGCTGTTTTAGAGTTAAGAGTAAAGAGTTTAGAGTTTAGAGTTTTTTTGTTCTCCTTTCCGTTTTGGTTTTCATTCTCGTTTTCGCTTTCGCTTCCGAACTCCAACATCTCCACCCATCCACTGATAGAAACATCGTTGGGATAATGGTCTGCCAGCACCTGCATTAGTCTTAATAGATACTGTCGCAGCTGCTGTTGGCTCACAGCGATGTTATGGGTCAGCACATACAGGAAGCTACGCTGATGAGCGTGTAGACAAACCATCTTCATCATCGGGCTGAATTGCAGGTCGATAGGGGTATTATACAGTGCGTCACGTACCCTTCCCAGCGAGAATTCGCTCCCCTCTCTACTTGGAGAGGAGTTAGGAGCTACCATTTCAAGGGGAATCCTGCGGTCGGTGATGACCTGTTGTATGACGGGAATGTTATGAAATACGATAGCTGACCGCAGCTGTTCGTTTTCATGGGCTATGATGTCTAAGGCTTCACGCAGATGGGCTTCGCTGACGATGCTATCGACCTGTAGGAATACCACATTACGGTAGCTGTGGGAGTCGGGAGAGATAAGATGTCGGAACAACATCTCGTCCTGCCAGTTTGCGATAGGCAATACCTTCTCAATATGTTCACCCCTTATGGCGAAGTCACGCTGGATGGTTTCATACTCCTCCCTGCTCCATAGCTGCTCATAGGCAACATCGGCAATATCGGCAATCTTGCGGAAAGTATTATATTGCAAGATTTGTTTGCCAGTTATCTTAATACCCTGTTCGCGGAGTGCTACGGCATATTTCATGGCGATGAGTGATGTGCCGCCCACATCGGTGAACCTTTCGTCAGGTCCGATGTGAGTGTCAATATCTAATATATCTTCCGCTGTTGTCAATACTCTGAATAGCACTTCGCTGTCTATGATGCCTGTCATGTTCCGTTCTCTCTTTGGACTCGGTAGCTCATTGCGCATAACTTTGCCGTTGAGGTTACGTGGCAGTGCATCCATTCGAACCCATACGTCGGGTATCATATATTTGGCCAGATATTTGGCAATCTCATCTTTGACCGCCCGCTTGTCAAGTTCATGTTTCGCCTCGTAGTAGCATGAAAGGTGGTCGATACCGTTCAAGCTCTTGACTACTACAATGACTTGTCCCACATTTTCTAAGAGTTGAGAGTTTAGAGTTGAGAGTTTAGAGATAGCTTTAGTAATCTGAGCCTCAACCTCACCTGTCTCTATTCGGAAACCTGACAGCTTCACCATATTGTCGGTTCGTCCCAGGATGTCAATGTCACCATCTGCTGTACATATGGCTCTGTCGCCGGTATGGAACCACCTAACGCTGTTCAGCATGAACCATTTCTCTGCACTCAATTTAGGTAATTTATAGTAACCGCTCGACATATAGTCGTTGCTGACAATTAACTCACCAGCTACACCCGGAGCGACTGGATGCAGTTCATCATTGACAATCATGATCTTGGTGTTATGGTAAGGTTTACCCACCCGGATACGTTCCTCGTTGCCACGAATCTTTTTGGATATGATAGGGCATACCTCTGTACTACCGTACAGATTTATTAGGATATTATCAGGCGAAAAAGGATGGAAGTTGCGAAGTTTCTCGCCTGCAGCAAATACAAATACTCCTTTGAGGTCGTAGTCCTCGGCCATAATGGCAGCGAGACCTGAAGGCAGGAAAATATGAGTGACTCTTGCCTCTCGGATGAACTGGTAGAGATAGCCCATATCTTTGCGGGCTATCTCAGGAGCTATACATACAGTGCCGCCATAGAGCAAAGGACCAATTAGGAACATCATGGTGGCTACGAAAGGAAAGCTTGACATAATGCCAGAGTGGGTATCGGCGTTCATCACAGCATCAGGATGCACTTTGGCACAATCAGCAATATGCAACAGCATGCGGTGACTGTGCAGCACGCCCTTGGGCTTACCCGTTGTTCCGGAGGTGTAAAGGAGCATAGCGGGGCTATGCTCTGAGAGTTGAGAGTTTAGAGTTGAGAGTTTAGAGTTGGGGGGTGCTATCTCATCGAGGAAAATAACCCGTTCTACGGGGAAATGCAACTTTCTATTTTCCCAAAACTCCCGCACGGTGAGGATGGCTGCCACCTCAGCATCTTCAAGCATATACTCCAGGCGCTTTTCGGGATAGGCCCCGTCAAAGGGGATGAAGATACAACCTGTTCGTAGGGTTGCGATAGCCCCCACCATGATATCCTTGGTGAACGGGACATACACCGCCACGGCATTTCCTGGCTTCACATCAAGGGATGACAGCGTGCTACTGACGGCGGCACTCTTTGCCTCCAGTTCCCCATAGCTCATATCACCGAAAGGGTCCTGCAAGGCTATCTTGGACGGGTTGGTAGCAGCAAAAGCCGCGACTCGTTCATGAAACAGTTTTTCCATAGTCGATTAACATTTGAAAAAATCTTTCCTATCCAGTCGTTCAATGAATTGACGGATATAGGCAGAACCGGTCTCCGGCCATGAGAACCCAAGTCGCTCCAAGACGCTTGATGTATACGTGATGTCAAGGCTGTCCAATCCTATCTCTTGGCTACCGTCGTTACTGTTGTAGGCAATCAGACTGCCGACTGCCGCATTAGTCTTTTCGTCAGCGAGAGCTTGCTGGAGTGCCTCTGCCATCTCTTCGTCTTCAGCACCTCGGATGCTATAGCCAATGTCGTTCATAGCGCGGATAACATCGCCCATTAACGGTCTATGCGGATTAAGTGGCTGGAAACATACACAATCATCAGGCATCTGAGCCAATGATAGAACGGCCTTTGCCACACAGTCTATGGGTGAGAACTCCGTTTCAACATTCAGCTCGTCATATCCGATAACGCCAATAGTACGGAAGGCATTGAGCGTATTCATATAACTATTGGTCTTGTAATTAATCTGGAATTCACCATCGTCTAACCTCGGTGCCAAATTGCCTACGCGGCATACTTTAGCTTTAAGACCATGCTTAAGAATCTCCTCATAGATATGGCGTTCAGCCATGAACTTGGAATGGACATATTGGTTGGCATTGAGTTCCTGTCCCGCATACAGCACATGTTCAGTAAATTGATAGCCCACAGGCGGCAGACCGTTTTTACGACTACCCATGATGCTGCCAGTAGATATATGTACCAAACGTGCATTCCAACGTAGACACCATTCCGTCAGGTTCTTCACCGACTCAACATTCACGCGCTCAATTTCGTTGCCTTTAGCAAAATGCTTGACGCTAGCAGCACAGTTAATAACCGTCATATTACTATGAGGCGCTTCATACTGCCCCAGCGAAGCAGGGTCAGTGGCATCGCCATTGATGACGATGATACGTGAGCCATACAAATCATCAGCGGTCTCTGGTCCGTTACCGAAATAATAACGTTGCATTTCTCTTAGACGGTCAAGTGCGCTTTTCTCCTTTCCTGGGCGAACAAAGCAGTATATCTTACCGCTATGGTTCTCTATCAGCTCGTGAAGCACATGACTTCCAAGATAGCCTGTCGCGCCTAACAGCATTATGTCGCCAAGGGGGTTACGCTCGCCATTGCGTAATGCCTCTATGGTGTTGCGTGAGAGTAACTCGTGAATTTGTGTGTAGTCGTATCCATCAGCACCAACTGTCGGTGGAATCCATGTTCCACCTTCTGTGGTTCCTTGTGGATCACTAACCTCTTTACTATCTTCTTGACTTGCACCAAGGAATTCTGCCAATGCTTGTGGTGTGGTGTAGGTAAAAACATCGTTATATACAATGCTGAATCCTGCTTTCTCGGCAGCAATGATCACCTTCATAGCGAGTATAGAACTACCGCCTATTTCAAAAAAGTCAGCGTCAGCACTAACGCGGTCAATGCCAAGAACGCTACTGAAGATACCACAGAAGGCTTCCTCGGTCTTGTTGGCTGGAGCCATATATTCGGCGGCTTTCCGCTCAGGCTTCGGCAGCGCCTTCTTATCGACTTTCATATTGACGGTGAGCGGAATATTGTCAATCTGCATGATAACGGCCGGCACCATATAGGCAGGCTTCTGGCTTTTTACATACGTAGCTAGTGCATTAGTGTCAATCGTGCCGTCACTGACTACGAAGGCAGTCAGGTACTTTCCGCCACTCTCATAGTCGTATGCCTGAACGGTGACATCCTTGATACCTTCAAAACCACGTATAACGGTCTCAACCTCTTTCGTCTCGATACGGAAACCGCGGATTTTCACCTGTCCGTCCTTGCGGCCTACAAACTCCACATCACCGTTTTGACGATAGCGTACAATATCGCCAGTATGATACATACGGAACTCATTGAATGGACAGTCTTCGTACGCCTCGGCAGTCTTATCAGGACGGTTCAGGTAGCCACGACTCGTTTGCGGTCCCGATAGACAATATTCTCCTGCTGCACCTGCCGGCAGTCTGTGATTTGTCTTGTCCAGCACATAAGCGTGAATGGTGGGTATCGGTTGTCCTATGGGGATATTCGGCTCCCACTTTTTGATAGGGAAGACGCTGACACCGCAGCAGTTCTCCGTGGGACCATAGCCGTTGGCTATAGGATAGTCGATAGCTGATGGATCAATAGCGGGACATTTCTCGCCGGCGATAATCAACAGCCTGAGTGTTTTCTGATGAGGATAGTTCTGTGCAAACTGCACACCGACCTGCGTCGTCAGCAGCAATGTCGTGATGCCTGCCTTATCGAAGTATGCCTCCAGGCGACCTAAATCCATGCGGTCTTCCTCGGGCACGATGTTAACGGTGGCTCCTACCAAGAGGCTACAGAATACATCTGCCATATTCACGTCGAAACTGAATGAGGCATATGCGGCTACAATATCATCCTTCGTATAGAAGGTGTGACGCATGCCGTGGGCATAGGCCACAATATTGCGGTTTTCGATCTGGCAACCCTTGGGGGCGCCAGTAGAGCCAGAGGTGTAGAGCATGATGAAAAGACTGTCTGGCTTAGGACCGACTGGCGTCATGCCTGTGTCCTCCATCTCGTAGATTTCACTGATTGTAACGACCTTACCCTGATATTCATCCATTACGTCACATAGACTGTCATCGGCAATCAATAGGCTGACAGAAGCATCCTTTACCATAAAGTTCAAACGTTCCTTTGGATAGCTCGGGTCAAGTGGCTCATAGCCCATACCAGCTTTGACTACGGCCAAAGGCAGGATAATGGTCTGCTCGTTCCTGGGCAGGATGATAGCTGCTACTTCTTCCTTGAGGTCAGTCTTTCCTGTAACCTCACGGCCAATCTTGTAAATCTTGGCCGCCAGACGGTCAGTCAGGTTGTCCAGCTCTTTATAGGTATAGGCCTTATCCTTGAATACCGCAGCAATCTTGTCAGGATTCTCGGCAACAATCTTCTTGAACCGTGTGGCGACAGAGTCGGTCATGTCGTAGTCAAGATCCCACGGTTTGTTAAAGCTATCAAGCACTTTCCACTGCTTCTCATCAGTCAGACTGATCTCTGACACGCTGTCGTAGACAGTCAGTCCGTGTGCGACATTCCTTATACCCTCGGCCAACCCAGTCATCATCTCGGTACTGTATATGGAAGAATCGTAGTCAATTTTGATAACTGCGTTCTCTTCGCTACCTTCGATATATACTGCAACAGGCAACTTGGCGATATCCAGCATCAAGGTCTCTACGGTTGCTTTTCCATACTTGGTGTTATAGTCATTGATGACCCCTATTTGATAGGTATAGGATGCCTGGGGATGGAAGTCGTAACGACTGGCAATACGTGCAAAAGGGTAGTTCTCATGCTCAATGGTGTCGGAGAAATTCTGTGCCACACGGTGCAGGAAGTCAGCTGTCTTTTCATGATGGTCGAGTGTTGTTACGAGCGGCAGTGTATTTACGAACATACCCATTGTGTTCCAAACCTTCATATTACTCCTTCCGTTTGATACTGTAACGATGGACACTAAATCCTCGCATACGAAACGTCCAAATGTGATAAAACATGCGCCGAGATAGACAGTGGCGGGGGTAATGCCGTTTCTTTGGGCAAATTCCCTAACTGTCTGGATGTCTGTCGGAACAGCTACGCTCTTCTGGGTATTTGGTAGATTTTGTTCATATATGTCGGGAATCAGCTGTGTGGGTTCCTCGACTTCTGCCATCTGCTGTTCGAAGAAGCTCTCTGTCTCAGGGGTTATCTCCTCATCACGCACAAAGTCATAGTAGGTATAGTCTTCTTTCTCTATGGTAGAACCATTGATAACACTACAGAGTTGTGTAATGAAGAGGTCCACAGATGCACCATCGCTGACCAGATGATGCATATCAGCCAACAGGACACTTTCGTTTATTTTTGATGAGACAGTCGGATCATCGTTAACGTTGATAATTTCAAATCGTACGCATGGTCCTTTTTCTAAATCAAAGGGGCGCACGAATTCCTTCTTATAGGTCTCTAACTCGTCAGCCGTCATAGTCTTGACGGGTATCTCCAGTATGAAATCGGGAATCGGTTCTTGAACGATTTCGTTATTGCTGTCTGCAATAAAGTGGCACAGGATATACGGATGACTTTCAACCACAGTGCGTACGGCATTAGCAAGTTGCTTTTCGTCAATCTCTTTCGGGAATCGTAGTGCATGAGGTATATTGTACTGAACCGTGTTCGGGTTGGCTTGGCATTCGGTAAATACACCCTGCTGTGCGAAACTGAGGGGGACAGACCGTGTTGTTTGGTCGTTTGGAGTAGATACCACGTTTTTATTTTTTTCTAAACGACTAAACGACGAATCTCCCAAACAACTAATAAGAATCTCATTCTCGATGCTCTGCAATGTACCACTCTTCACCAAGCTCTTGGAGTTGAGCGTCACGCCATAGCGCTTATTCACTTGTACGGCGAGCTTGATAGCTGAGATGGAGGTAAGACCTGCATAACCGAGGACGGTAGTGATACCGAAATCGGTATTATTAACGATGCCAGCAACCATCTGATGCAACTCTTGCTCCAACACGTTCATCGGAGCCTGTACCGCCTGTTGCGCCTGAGTAGCAACAGATTTCTCAGCTTTTGGCAAAGCTCGCTTGTCTACCTTTTGGTTCTGGTTTAGTGGTATAGACTCAATCTGCATCGTCACTGCAGGCACCATATAGGGTGGCTTCTGATCGAGAATAAAATTGTTGAGTGCTTCGATATTGATAGTCTTGTCACTGACAATATAGGCTGCAACGAATTTACCGCCGCCCTCATCATCAAAGGCCTGTACAGTGACATCCTTGATGTCTGGAAATTCGCGGATGACAGCTTCGATTTCTTTCAACTCGATTCGGAAACCGCGAATCTTTACCTGTCCATCGCTACGACCCACAAACTGGATGTTGCCATCTGGCAGGTAACGCACGATATCGCCAGTACGGTAGCAGCTGGCGTATTTACTGTCGGTCTCAATAGAAAGGAATGGATTCTTTACAAAAACTTCAGCTGTTTTCTCAGGGCGGTTTAGATAGCCCCGTCCCACTTGTGGACCACTGGCCCACAGTTCTCCTACGGCACCTGCGGGCAAACGATGACCATGCGAATCGACAATGTACAAGCGCATGTTATCAATAGCCTTACCAATAGGGATGTTCCTCAGCTCTTGATCAACCTGATAACAGGTTTCAAGAATGGTGGTTTCTGTGGGGCCATAGGCGTTATGCAACTTATACCCCTTAGGTGGAGAGAGAGAGGCCAGCTTTTCGCCACCTGTCGTGAAATGCTTCAACGAGTGGTTTTCGATGGTGGTAGCAAACTGATAGGCTACCTGAGTCGTCATGAATGCGTTGGTGATGTGCTCACGTTCGAAATAATCATTCATGGCTATCAAGTCCAGACGAATCTCTTCTGGGATGATATATAACGTAGCACCACGTGTCAAGGCGGGATATGTGTCATACATATTGGCATCAAAACCGTAGCTGGCATAAGCCGTCACCTTGTCAGTATCTTGGAGGTCAAAGTAACGATGATACCAGTGGATAAAAGCCACTAGGTTCGAATGTATCAATTGGCAGCCTTTGGGAACGCCGGTAGAGCCTGAGGTATAAAGCAGAATATAAAGACTGTCGGGCTTCGGACCTTCTGGAAGATCTTTTACAATTGGTAGTCCCATCAGTTCCTTGGTCAGGATAACATCGCCATGATACTCATCCACGATGGGACGTAGTTCCTCATCAGCTATCAACAGTTTAGCATTAGCATCCTTCATCATAAAGTTCAGGCGTTCTTTGGGATAGCTGGGATCCAGTGGCTCATAAGCGCAGCCTGCTTTCATTATGCCCAGTGATGCAATAGGCATCCATTCGCAACGGGGGATTAAGACGGATACCACATCTTCCAAGCCAAGTCCCTTCGATGCGATATACCCTGCGATGCGGTCGCTCAACTCGTCCACTTCTCGGTAGGTCAGTCGAGTATCCTTATATACTACTGCGATGTTTTCAGGTGTCTTTTGGGCTTGGTTACGGAACAGTGAGACTATGGTCTGGGTATCGTCGTAAGGCACGTCGTTTTGGTTGAAGGAGTCCAGTAGTCTTATCTGTTCTACGGATAGCAGTGATACGTCATGTAGCCGAGCCTGTGGCTGGTTGATGAAAGCTTTCAGCACGTTAGCAATGGACTCGGTGAGTTGGGCTACTAATGATTCACTGTACTGTCCGTCGTCATATTCCGTCACGATACAGGGCTGTCCGTCGTGTATCTCTATGCGCACAATCAATCGGAACTTAGGAGCACCAGTCTCTAAGCTTTCAACGCTCACCTCATGGCCGTTCTCCATATAGCGAGTCACCATGCCCAGCTGATAGGCGAAGGCCAGTTCTGGCGTATAGCCATAGTCAGCGGCGATACGGGCGAAGGGATACTGCTCATGGCGCATAGCTTCATCGAAGCGCTTGCTGACATCCTTGATAAAGTCCATCACGCTCCCATCTGTGAGTTTCGCAGCAAATGGCAAGGTGTTCACAAACATGCCGAAGGTGTCCTGAATGCGGATGTTGGAGCGTCCGCTACTGACAGTACTGATATAGAGGTCTTCATTGCCTGTAAAACGGGCGAAAACCAACAGTGTGGCTGCCAGCGTCAGGTGGGCTGGCGTCACAGGGTGTTCGCGACAGAACTGTTCTACAGCCTCCATATCTATGGGGTGATACAGCT
>JAFZVR010000110.1 GCA_017617725.1 Prevotella sp. | reverse complement strand
TATGGCATCGTGGGAGTTCTGGCAATCTTCACAGCTATCGCTGGCGACCTGCAGAGTGCCGGTTTTTCTCAAGCACTTATCAACATCAAGAACCCAACGAGCAGAGATTACAACTCAGTATTCTGGTTCAATGTGTTAGTGAGCATCGTACTCTACGCCATACTTTTCTGCAGTGCCCCACTCATTGCTCTGTTCTTCCACCAGCCCGTACTCACGGACGTGTCACGTTTCGTCTTCCTCGCCTTCCTAATCTCTTCTCTCGGTATAGCGCATAACGCATATCTTACAAAAAACCTAATGGTGAAGGAACAGACTATAGCAGGCGTCACAGCATTGGTGTGCTCTGGCACTGTCGGCATCATCCTTGCATGGCGCGGGCATGCATACTGGGCACTGGCATGGCAACAGGTAGTATATATCAGTGTATTGAACATTATTCGACTACGATATAGTCGCTGGCGACCATCTCTGACTATTGACTTCGGACCAGTGCGGCAGATGTTCCCTTTTGCTGTTAATCTACTATGCACGAAGATCCTCACCACACTATCAATGAACATCCTGACATTTATCTTCGGTAGGATGCTACCTATTCAGGCTGTAGGAAACTTTTCGCAAGCAAACAAATGGAACACGATGGGGCACTCACTTGTCTCTGGTACGATACAGCAGGTGGCACAGCCTGTGATGGCTGAGATTACCGACGATGACGACCGCGAGCGTCGTGTTTTTCGTAAGATGCTGCGCTTCACCTCTTTCCTTTCTTTCCCTGCAATGGTTGGACTGGCCCTTATTGCCCATGAGTTCATTACACTGACAGTTGGTCCACACTGGGAAGCCTGCGTACCTCTTCTGCAGATTCTGGCATTCGGCGGAGCTTTCATGCCAATATATACCATGTATCAGAATCTTGTCATCAGCAAGGGGCGCTCTGATATCTATCTGTGGTGTAATGCCATACAGATAGTACTACAGATTGTATTGATATTATGCTTTGCTGCCAAGGGTATCACTATTATGGTTTCTGTATATACCTTATTTAATATACTATACCTTGGCATATGGCATTGGCAGACCACACGCATCATGTCAATATCTCTGCTCGACGTAATAAAAGATGTGATGCCATTCCTCCTGTCTGCTATCATAGTGATGGCTGTCACATGGTTCGTAACAAAAAGCATAACATCACCTATATGCCTGCTCATCGGTCGCATCATCATTGCAACTTGTCTTTATGTTGCCATTATGAAGCTGACAGGAGCCAAGATTCTTGAAGAATGCCTGAAATTTATTAGAAAGAAATAGAAGATGAAGAACCCCTCAAAGACGGACGTAGCCGTCATACTCTTGTTTTTCACGCGTAAGGAAACGCTCCAAAAAACCTTTGACGTAATAAAGACGTGCCGCCCTTCACACCTATTCCTGTATCAGGATGGTCCACGCAACAGTGATGATGCAAAGAAAATTGCAGAATGTCGGGAAATAGTGTCAAATGAGAACATTGACTGGGAATGTGATATACAGCGTAACTACCAGACCGAGAATGCGGGCGCATGGGCTTCGAACTACAAGGCACAGACATGGGGGTTCTCCTTGTATGACAAATGTGTGTATATAGAAGACGACAGCACCCCGTCGGTATCATTCATACCATTCTGCAAGGAGATGCTCGACCGCTATGAAAATGATGAACGCATAACGATGATAGCAGGGTTCAACCATGAGGAACAGACACAGGGCTGTCCTTACGACTATTTCTTCTCATCGGTCTTCAGCATCTGGGGATGGGCCTCATGGCGCAGGGTCGTCAGCAAGTGGGACGGGAAATATACCATTGTGGACGACCAATACAACATGCAGCAACTGAAGACATTGGCAAAGGCACGTGGAGAACGGGGATATTTCATTAAGGCAATAGCCAAGCACAAGGCACAGGGGCACCCTATCTATGAAACCGTATTCTGGACATATAACACCTTGAATTCCGGACTTGCCATTATTCCTGTATGCAATATGATTTGTAATAGCGGTATTTCGGAAGATGCCACACACTTCAGCGGTTCACTGAAAACCATTCCAAAACGTATGCGCCAACTGCTTACCATGAAGAGCCACGACCTGTCGTTTCCTCTCCGTCATCCAGAATATGTCATAGAGAATGTGGAATATAAAGACCGCGTCTATCGTATCATGGGATGGGGTAAATACTCATGGGTAAAGATATTCAGAAGCATAGAGGAACTAATAAACAACCTGCGCTATGGTAATTTCAAGGAGATTGCAAATGCTGCCACACTACGAATTAAGAAAATAACGGGACGAGGCGGATATGACTAAGCCACGTGTAGTACCGTAACCTTATACACCTTCTTTATTAATAGATACAACCATCGTAATGCCACACGAAGCGACGGACGGGCAAAACACATACACGCTTTGAAGAACGGCGACGACGGTCTGCCGCAATATCCATACACTTCAGATAACGACATTCCCACAGACAATGCACAGTAGCAAGTATGCAACATTCCTATCTGCATGGCTGTCTGGAAGGTTCTGTCTGTGTCATGTTCGTGTATATATTGGCATACAAGCCCGTTAGCACGAAGGAATGATGTGATATGCCGTGAAGAAATACCGTCTGCAAAAGTACCATAGTCATTGTATCGGTAATAATAGACAACATCATCCACGGTTGCATGAGTAGCTTTCATCAATAGTCTGCCCATGACAGAATAGTCTTCACCATGGTCAACACCCTCGACAAATGATACGCCTGTTTTTTCGAACAGACTCCTACGTATTATCCTCGCCCATAACTGATGCGTTATAGTATTGTGTATAAGAATGGCCTTTAGATAACCATTTACAGCACCCTTCCAAGGATGTGTCGTTGAGAGAATCCTGTCATCGGTAAATGTACAATACGCCCCATCTACCACATCAGCATCCGTCTCTGTTTGTCTGGCAACGAGCTTCTCTACACAGTTCGCGTCAATATAGTCATCACTATCGACGAACATCACCAACTCACCAGTAGTATTCTGCATTGCTGTAAGACGGGCGGCTCCAGAGCCGCGATTACTCTCGTGGGAAATGATTTTTACCTGGGATACCCTTTGAGGATAATCCGCAAGGACCCCACGCAATATATTGACACTGTTGTCTGGCGAACAGTCATCCACAAAGACATACTCCATATCCGGGTATGTCTGTTCAAAGAGAGTCCTTGCACACCGTGCAATGAATCTCTCGACACCATATACAGGGACTATGACCGATACCTTCTTCATATCAATATATTTTTACGTATCTATTAACACCCATCAGACAATACCCATCATATAGCTACTCAACAGCCATGTATTATATATAAACATGTAAGTTACGAGAAGTCCTACAATTCCTCTGAGCCATGGACGTAGCATGTCACCTGCACGATAAAAAAGATAACCGATAGCAATCGGGATAACATACGCCCAATGAGCTGTCATGATATACACCTCATTTATACCAAAGCCAAGTCCCATGTGTAGTGCCATGTCGAAGAGGAAAAACGACATTGTCATCCACATAAACCGCATTCGCAAGCCACATAATAATCCACTAACGAACAATAGCAAAAGAAGTCCCTCAATGAGATAGTTCCACCACCATTTATATTTCACTATTACAGGACGGTCACGCAAAACATCACCCATCAGGTGGTCTTGATGTAGTAACAGTCCTTCACCAAAAAGATTCTCCACCGCAGTTATGGAACGTGGTGTAGAGATATCCGTCCATCGTGAGAACTCCCCTTTTGCAATAGGCTTACCCGTATTGATATTCCACACCTTTTTATGGTCGCGCTGGTATTTTTCAAAGGCTCTCTTCTTTGCTATCTTCTTCATAGCAGCCACTGCAGCAGTGCTATCTTTCACCTGTGCTGTGTCCAAATATTGCTGAACTATCTGAGCACGCAGTTCCTTGTCTTTCTTCATCTTTGCTTCCTTGCGCGCCATCTCTTTGGGCCAAACGAAATGACGGTATTCCATACGCGCTCCACCCCATATCAAGGCACTTGGCAATATTACTGCAAAGAGCAGGAATTTCCAATTGAAGAAACGCTTCTCGTTGGTAAAGAATGCTGCTAGGAAAGTCTTAATACCATTATTAAGTGATATTCCAGCAGTAAATACGAACAATATTACCGTTTCAGGAATGGACATAGTCTTTCCTTCCTTCTGCTTAATACCACATAGATATAATGTCAATAGCAGCATCATCATAGACATTATGAAATGGTCAGGGACAATTGCCGAAATCATCACGTAGGCAAAAGAGAAGAGCATCATAGAAAGAAGGATTGCATCACAAGCCTTTATGTGGATTATTTCTCGCTCTATGCGGTATAGGAACAGAAATGAATAGAACGAGCAGAAGATGAGTATCGCAGCAACTATAAACTGTACCCAGTTCATTCCAGTCAACAGCATAAGCCCTTGATTGAGTTGGTTGGCAGGAAACATAAAAAACGCCAACAGCGGATGACGATACACATTATATGAAGTATCCCAATTGGACACCACCACATACGTCAAAGGGTCGAAGCCCGACACGTGGAATGTTTTGATAAACAGATTGGAATAGTTGTCGCAGAGCTTTGAGAACTGATCATAGTAGCGCACTATCGTTAGAGCATTATAGATTGTCAAAAGTATCAATGCCACACAAGAAAGGTTTCTCTCTTCGCGACGTATTCGAAATAGTTGTAATAGAGTCATTATTGTTGGATTTATCTATGGTTCTGAGTTCTCGGAGTACTCTGAGTATTCGGAGTACCCTGATTATTCTGATGTCTTCCTTTTAGGAAGAATCTCACTAAGACAAAATTCACTGGCACACAGATAGCAAACATCGGGAGAAGTGCCCATCGTTTGTCGATGCCACAAGCTATCGCAGCGGTAAGGATTAACGTCTGCAATAAGTAATTTACCAGATGGGAAAAGGCAAAACCTGCTCCACGCTTAGCTGTAGACCTCACACGAAAAGTATAACGGGTAGATGCCACATAGTTAAACAGGAAACTTACCAGATAGGCTGTGGTATTGGCAATAGCATAGTTAATCCACCCCACCAACAGCCAGTAGACTGCCGCCTGAATGATAGTTGCCACAACACCTACCACAGCAAAGCGTATTATCTCTCCTACACGTTCCTTCTCCATTCTTACATCTTACTTCTTACCTCTTACCTCTAAAAGGTTTATAATGTGCCTCATCAGCATATTCCAGCATACGCTTATCACCTTTACTGTCGCCAAAAGCAATAAGGAAATACGATTCACGATAAGGATAAAGCCGACTAATACGTTTGACTTTCTCCTGACCGTAACAGTTTTTTGTCAGGAACTTACCTGTTACACTTTCATTGCGTACATCTATACGCGTTCCTTCTACCTTTATGACACCCTTAAGATCACTAAAGAAAGGCTCCACCCAGTTTGTTATACTGGCACTGACAATGACCACTTCACTACCATCATCCAAAGCTTCACGGAGGGTCTGCATCCCTTTTTTGCGTATCAGTGATTGCCTGTCACGAGCGAAATTACGACAGAGCTCATCGAAATCGTTTATTTTCATCCCCTTAAAGAAAAAGGAGAACACCTGTTGCTTTGCCTTCCAATTCGGATAGAGATTAAGCTTCATAAGTATCAAAATAGGAGAAAAGAGCAGCATTCCTCCTATAAGGCGCCACCACCCATGTACATAGGCTATAAGCTGTATGAAGGTATCGTGGGTTGTCAGTGTACCGTCAAAATCAAAAGCATAAACCTTTTTCATTGGTTGTGGGTTATAGGTTATGGTAATTAGCAGTAGATTATTATCAAGAAGCTCAGGCCCCATGCAAGCACCACTAACTGGGTGAAGCGATCACGGAGGATTACCTTTGTTGGGTCTCCACTACGCTTATCCACCACCGCCAACTGAATATAGCGGAGTAGTCCAAGAAGTACAAAGACAGTTGTCAGATATACATACTCCGTATGCACACGAGCTATAACCTCTGGCGAAACGGTATACATTATGTAACACACCAACGTGACAGCTGCAGTAATTGTTATAGCTTGGTTTATAAAGGTCATATTATAACGGATAGTATTCCTACGCGGCGCTTCTCCCGTTTCCTCCATACGCAACACATCATCACGACGCTTTGCAAAAGAAAGGAAAAGGGTAAGGAGGAATGTCATCAACACCAGCCAGGTACTAAGAACTACGTCTGTAGCAAGACCACCTGCAAGAATGCGCAGCACAAAACCGAAGGCTACCACACACACGTCAATGATGGCATACTGCTTCAGTCGTGTACAGTAGGCAATATTCAACAGCCAGTAGAATACTATTACCGCAAGAGTCTGCCATGCCACGTCCATTGTCTTTATGGCAAAGAGGCAAACAGCCACTGATGCAAGGAAAAAGCCAATCATTAGCATCCACGCCTGCGCGACGGATACCACACCTGATGCCACAGGACGATTACATTTTACAGGATGACGACGGTCAGCCTCAACATCAACGACGTCATTGAGGCAGTATATCGATGATGCTGCAAAACAAAAACTCACAAAAGTGAGCAATGCTGTTGTTACAGCATGAAGATTCAGCAGTTCACCACCAAAAAACAATGGTATCAACACAAAAGTGTTTTTTACCCACTGTTTGGGACGTATTAGTTTAATTAGACCAGTAAGCATAGTTAAGATTTTAAGGTTTAAAGATAATTTTTGTAAGCCTGCCTATAATCTTCTGAAGTAACCAGGAGACAGGTATCGCGATGAGAATAACCAATAGGAAGGTCAGCCAATAGCCCAAATGCATCTTGGCTATATACGGCAGGATAAACTGTGAATGTATGAGATATATCTCCAAGCTTAATCCTCCTACAAATGAGAGGACACGAAGCAATCTTTGCGGTGCCTTATCCAGCATTCTGCTCATCAGCAACAATGCTGTCACGGTAAGAGGAATATATAGCATACGCTCAACAAAAAGCGGGAACTTACCATGACGCATCTGCTCTAACCATATACACATTGCCAACGACATTATAAACAAAAGGATTACCAATCCTATTGCAGACTTGTTCATCGTTTGCTTCTGACGAATGGCTTCACCCATATTGATACCTATAAAGAATATGGGCACGCGGCTCCAGAATATCTCTATATGTCCTACTGCCTGATGAATAGGAGTCACCCACTGCACAGCTACGCACCACATCACCATTGCAACAGGCAACCATCGGTATTCCGGATGACGACGTATCAGCTCCATATAGAATGGTGCCCATAGGTAGAGCATCAGTGTAGCAGGAATATACCAGAAAGTCAACTCATCGTGCAACCAGAAGTCCCAGTTGATAGTAATATCTCCTATTAGGTCTATTATGCCGGAGCTGAACTTACCACCTGTAAGATACTTCCAAATATAGAAAGAGCCTGCCACAACAAGCCACGTAGGATAAATACGGATGAAACGACGCTTGTAAAAGTCGAGGGTCGAGGGTCGGGAGTCGAGAGTCGAGGGGCAGCTCTTCATCCATGAAAACCACAGGCCCATGCCGCTAAGGAAGAAAAATATATCCACACCGATATTACCCATCCTCTTCAAACCGAAGAACATGTCTGTACGTGGCAGACCGATATGGAACAACACCACAAAGAGTATTGCCAGTCCCATTAGTTCGTCGCGATAGCGACTGATGGCAGCCCATTCTATATTATTCTTACCTCTCATCTTTCAACTTAAAACTCTCAACTCTCTTCCATATCACCGCTACCACTATCGCCGACACTATATATAACAGTAATCCGGCATATACATCACCATGATGGCTAATTGGTATAATTATCTTCCTGATGATAGGGTGACAGACGAATAATGCTGCGGAGATACCACCCATCCATTCGCATGCGTGCAACAATACTGACGGAAGGATTTTTACTATGGTAAAACCTGCCGAACAAATAAATACCGGAACAAAAATCCAACCAGAATATGTCTGCCCGAAAGAATAGACCAGCATTAAAGAAACGATAAGGAACAACCAGTTATAGTTTCGTGGCATATTCATTGGCATACGGGCATAGAGAAGTCCCAAGCCAAACGGCAGCATTCCACCCATAAAATTATAGCGATAACGGTTTAAGGCCTCGCTCTCTGGAGCCAACAAGAGCTGTGCCAATGTACATATCGCCATAAGAGCAAATGTCCAGCCCCAATGACGGCGATAGAGAAACAACCGATATACGATATACAACTGCAACATCAATCCAAAGAACCAATAGGGACCCGGCCAGATGATATGGTCTGGATCAGGTAGGACATTATTAAAAAGTCCCAACTGAGCGACAACATCCAAGAGATGGTAGTGATGTGAGCCTGGGGTGATAGCGTCAACAAGGACAAAAGCCACAAAGCCAGGTATCATCATCATAAACAATTTCTTGAAATGTGCCCATATAAAACCATGCGCTGACTCAGTGTTATTTTGTATAGGGCGCAAACGCTCATATTTACATACAAGTCCGTAGGCACTTAGGAATAAGAATACTGGCACACCATAATGTCCAAAGAAAGACAGCAAATGAACTGGTAGGTTCCAATCTGGATTCTGTATGACATTATGTAAACCATCTACATTCCGCTGAAAGAATTGGTATTCATTCTCACGGACAATGCCTCTGAGCCAATGACAATAATTATGTAACACTATCCCAAGGATAGCTATTCCACGCAGGGCATTACATTCCGTTCTTGTCAATATCTCTTTTCCCATACTACTTTTCCTCTACTACCTTGTCATAATCAACCTTCGCCTTGATAATACGTGGTCGCTTCTCATCATACGATGGTGACAAAACATTATATTCCTCATGATAATCTTTTGTATGAAGACCTGCCAGATAGAATAACAAATGCGGCAACGCATCGGTCATCATGCGACGGTTTTTTGCTGCCACTATTTCAGAAAACACATCTGCATGTTTCACTGCATAGTCATGAGAGCACCATATCCAGAACGGCACATCAAACTCCTGACGGGCTAACCGCGCGTCAATCACAGCACTGTGGTTGCGTCCATGATATTGGAAGCCATCATCGAAGCATTCCTCACCGTGGTCAGAGAAATATATAACAACAGCATCCTTGTCCTCAAAACGATGGAGAATCTGATCCACTATGGAATCATTGTAAATCGTTGCATTATCATAATGTGACAAGATATCACGTTTTCGCTTCGACAAATCAGGACGGTCATAATCATCAGAATACCAACGACGATGACTTTTTGGGTATCGACTGTTATAGTTTACATGTTGTCCCATGACATGGAAGATTACAAGGTTAGCTTTCACATCCCGCTGTGACGCTGATTCAATAGTCCCTGCTCCGAACTTTATTTTCCCTTGCTCCACCATTTGGTCATAGTCTTTCAATATACCGTCATCAAAACGATGTACAGAACTGTTGCGAAGATCGAATTGTATTGCACTAAGCTTCGGATCATTTAGGAAGAAACCGCCGGAGAAGTCATAGACAGCTTCTTTTGCCTTTGGCAAAAACTGGTTTGTGATGAATGTCACTTGATATCCGGCTTGGCGGAATACGGTAGTAAACAGTGGATAGTCACACCATTCTCCTTCTTGTCCTACAACATGTGTAGAGAATACATTCTTGAAAACGAAGCTCGTCAGGTTCCAAGGAGCAATTACGTCCGAATAAGGAACCAGCCGTCCCGTTTTCATACGCTCAACCTGTAATGGTGTTGTCTCCTTGTCATAACCGTATAATTGTGAGTGATATTTGTTATAACTCTCACCAATAATCAAAACAATACACGGACTACGATAGTCGCAGCTATCCACTACAACACCTTTCTGTGCTGCCTGTAAACGCACAACCTGTTTTGCTGCTAATTGATTAGAGAAAAGGCTGAATGCAAGTCTGTATAGTGGCAGATAGAACTGAGCACATTCTTTTCGCGTCAGTTCATGCTCCACCTGCCCTACGTTAGTACGCGTGAACATATGCACCATCTCCTTTTTATTATGCCACGACATTATAACGGCAGTTATAAGCAACGCAGAAAAGGCTATACTCGCAACGTTACAGAACTGGCGTGGTAGAGGATGCTGTAAATAACGATAGAACGGTAGGGATTTCCAAGGAAAAACAGCAGAGAATATATGTGCCAATAACACTAGGAAGACCACTCCTACACCTGAGAATATAACGTCTGCCCTCAGATAAGAACCGAGAAACTCTCCAGCTTCGCGACCTGTCGTCTCACCAACCAGCAACAGCATCGTAGGATTAAGAGTGGACTCGAACTTAACAAAGCAGAATGTATCAACCAGCGTTACGGAATAGGCTACGGCATAAAATAATCCCCGAATCCATCGACGGATTCGTTTTGGCATGATACTGAGAATCACGCATAGTAAATATATATCCAGCAGTAGTTCCAGCCACAGATTATCATATAGATGAGCACCACGCCAACGGGGCAACACCATCCAACTACTGATGATGCCTAAGAGATACATCCATATGAAAAACGAGGTATTGTCTTTCACTGGACGTGCCACGAGGCGAAACAAACGCAAAACTGTTCTCCCAAATTTCATGCAAGTGCAATTTGTGAGCAAAGATAATGCAATTCGGATATTCTACAAAGAAAAGTCAATGATTTTGTTCTTTATAGAGCTTTTCACGCTTTATCATACGTGCTACAACAGGAGGCACAAGACCGGAAATAGATTTATTTTCCGCCAAACGCTGACGTATCATAGTACTACTGATATCGAGTAATTTCGCATGAATAAGTGTCACATTGTCAGACAGAGAGGATTCTTCAATCTCTTCTCCCTTACGTGGGTATATTGCAATACTATAATGACTTAAGATATCCTCAGAACGATACCAACGTGCAAAACTACTCCAATTATCACCACCAATAAGCAATATGAAAGTACTATCAGGATTATCTGAAGACAACTGCTGTAGCGTGTTCCACATGTAAGAGGGACGAGGCAGATAGAACTCCACATCGGAAGCTTTCATCTGCGGTTCGGTAGCAAGGGCGCAACGCGCCATCTCCAATCGTTTTTCGTCATCCAACAGATTATCACCAACCTTAAACGGGTTCTGTGGCGACACCACGAACCACACCTCATCAAGGGCCACTGCCGTGATGAATTGTCGTGCTAATTCTATATGGCCGTTATGGATAGGATTAAAGCTACCACCATATATCCCTACTCTCTTCATTATCTATTTTTTCAGGAACTCCTCCACAAGACTTAACGTCTCTGCCTTTGCCTTCTCTAAATCATCATTAACAATAACATGGTCAAATCGCGGAGCAAACGTCAACTCATACTCTGCCTTTGCAAGACGCTGTTCTATAACGTCTGGAGCATCCGTAGCACGTCCGGTCAGCCTACGGCGCAGTTCTTCCACTGATGGAGGCTGTATAAATAGACTCATGGCCTCATCGCCATAGAACCGTTTTATGTTAACACCACCCTTGACATCAACGTCGAACACTACATTCTGACCACTTTCCCGCTGACGTTCCACTTGTTCTTTTAAGGTACCGTAATACCTGCCTTCATAGACCTCCTCGTACTCTAAGAATTCCTCACGGCTGATACGATCCCTGAAATCCTCTGGAGTAACAAAGAAATATTCTACCCCATGGCGCTCTGTTCCACGCGGCGGACGCGACGTACAACTGATACTAAAAGCAAGCGACAGTTCCGGGTGTTCTCTCATCAGCCAGTTTACAAGTGTACTTTTCCCTGACCCCGATGGTGCTGAGAAAATAATCAGTTTTCCTTTCATAACCACTCTCCTTACAACCCTACAACAAACCGTCTATTATCACAATACATTAAGTACCTGTTCCTTGATTTGCTCAAGCTCATCCTTCATCCTTACAACGATGTTTTGCATCTCAGCATGATTACTCTTAGAGCCGGTGGTATTAATTTCGCGGCCCATCTCCTGTGCGATAAAACCAAGTTTCTTTCCTTGTGAATGATCCTCTTCCATTGTCTTACGGAAATATGTCAGGTGATTGGCCAGACGCTGTTTCTCTTCACTGATGTCAAGTTTCTCGATGTAGTAGATAAGTTCCTGTTCCAAACGGTTCCCATCATACTCCGCCTCTGGTATAGCCTTTAACCCTTCTACGATACGTGCACGAATTTTCTCAACGCGCATCTTTTCGTACGGCTCAATACTTGCCAATAAAGCAGCGATATTATCTATTTTCTCTGTAAATTTTTTCTGCAGAGCCACACCCTCCTGTATCCTGAAGGATTCAAGCTGCGATAAAGCCTCTTCAATACAGCGACTGGCCACAGTCCACTCATCATCACTCAGTTCTTCCACTTCTGTACGCGACGTTACTTCAGGCAGTCGTACGAGGGTTGCAAACCAATCCTGAGGTTCCGGTATACCAACAGACTCAGAAATAGACTTCAACTGACGGTAATAATTCTCAACAAGAGGAGCGTTGATGACCGCCCCCTCCGAAGCAGCATCTTTCTCTATCCATATAGCGAAGTCAACTTTGCCACGTTCAACTGTCTTAGCAATGATTTGGCGGATTTCCATCTCTTTCTCACGATATAGCGGTGCTATTCGTGTTGTCAAATCCAGCTGTTTACTGTTCAGTGACTTTATCTCAACATTAATTTTCTTTTCTTTGTAGGTTGCTATGGCCTTGCCATAGCCCGTCATGGATTGAATCATAGCATCTTTCACGTTAAATTTATGCAAAAGTACAACTTTTGCGCGAAAGTTGAGCGAAAAAAGCGTAATTTTGCAAATTATTTACGTTATACGGATAAATATGGCTTGCATACTACATATAGAGACCAGTACCGATATTTGTTCCGTGGCGGTTAGCCAAGACGGAGCATGCATCTTCAAGGAGGAAGACCATAGCGGTCCGAATCACGCCGTGAGCCTTGGCACTTTCGTTGATGAGGCGTTGTCATTTACTGACAACCATGCCATACCTTTCGATGCCGTTGCCGTGAGTTGCGGCCCGGGTAGCTATACAGGATTACGCATCGGTGTTTCGATGGCAAAAGGAATCTGTTATGCCAGGAACCTTAAGCTAATAGCAGTACCTACTCTGGAACTTCTCTGTGTTCCCGTATTGTTGAAATGCCTCATTCCAGAGGAAGATGCCCTTCTGTGTCCCATGCTTGATGCACGTCGTATGGAGGTCTACTCACAAATCTTCGACCGTTCTCTACATGAGATACGCGCTACCCAAGCAGATATCGTTGATGGCGATACCTATCGTAAATATCTTGACGAGCGCCCGGTATACTTCTTTGGCAATGGCGCCGCAAAATGTATGGATACTATCAACCATCCAAATGCCCATCTCATAAAAGACATTAAGCCATTGGCAAAGAATATGCAGCCTTTGGCAGAGAAACGGTTCTTTAACGAAAAGTTTGAAGACATAGCCTACTTTGTGCCGTTCTACCTAAAGGATTTTGTGGCAAAAGCACCAAGGCCATTATTGTAAAGGGCTGGAGTAATCAGAACAATTGGAGTAATCAGAATAAATCATATGAACTTAGAAGGATTAGACTACAACACACAGCGCGAGAAACTACTGCTGCCGGAATACGGTCGCGAGATACAAAAGATGGTTGACCACGCTATGACGCTCCCAACAAAAGAGGAACGTCAGAAGTGTGCGGAGACAATCATTGATATTATGGGACGTATGTACCCGAAGAGCAATGAAGGTAATGATCTGCAACAAAAGCTTTGGGATCATCTGGCGTTGATGAGTAATTTCCAGCTCGACATCGACTACCCATACGATGTAACACAGGCACTGAAAATGGCAACAAAGCCTGAGCCGATTAATTATTCTACTGGTGACATTCCAATACGTCATTATGGTAAACTTATCTTTGAGCTCTTTGAACGTCTGAGGACTATGCCAGAAGGTGAGGAGCGCGATGAGTTAGCGCGCTTCACTGCCAATCAAATGAAACGTTCTCTGCTACAATGGAGCCATGGCTCTGCTGATGATGAGAAGGTATTCGATGATTTGGCACGATATACCGATGGTAAGATACAATTAGACCCCAATAGTTTTAAGTTTGCAAAAATCAGTGAGCGTGAGCTTAACGAGAAGCGCAGAAAAAAGAAGTAATCATGGAGTCATTTATTATTGAGGGCGGACATCCGCTTAAAGGTACTATCACACCGCAAGGTGCAAAGAATGAAGCGCTTGAGGTTATCTGTGCCTCACTATTAACCAGTGAGCCTGTACTCATCAAGAACATACCAGACATCCTTGATGTCAACAACCTGATAAAACTTCTCATCGATATGGGTGTGAAGGTTGAAAAAAAAGCGCCTGGTGAATTCCTTTTTCAAGCTGAATACCTAAACCTCGACTATCTTGAAAGCGATGAGTTTGTGAAAAAATGCTCATCATTACGCGGAAGCGTTCTGATGATAGGACCATTGTTGGGACGTTATGGAAAGGCAACGGTGGCAAAACCTGGCGGTGACAAAATAGGACGCCGCCGATTAGATACGCACTTTCTGGGATTCCATTATCTTGGTGCCACATTCGAAAGAGTTGACGGCAGGGATGTCTATGAGATTAAAGCTGATAAGCTCCGCGGTACATACATGCTCCTTGACGAAGCATCTGTAACCGGTACAGCCAATATTATTATGGCTGCCGTAATGGCAGAAGGTACAACCACCATCTACAATGCTGCCTGCGAACCATACATACAACAGTTATGTAAGATGTTGAACAGTATGGGTGCCAAAATCACAGGTATTGCCTCAAACCTCATCACTATTGAAGGTGTAAGGGAACTACATGGCACATCTCATACCACATTGCCTGATATGATTGAGGTAGGTTCATTCATTGGTATGGCAGCGATGGTTGGCGATGGAGTACGCATAAAGAATGTATCACGCCAGAATCTCGGCATAATACCTGATGCTTTTAGACGATTGGGCATTACCATTCAAGAGGAAGGCGATGACATCATCATTCCTCGTCACGACCATTATGAGATCGATTCGTTCATTGATGGTTCCATAATGACTCTCGCAGACGCTCCCTGGCCTGGACTTACTCCAGACCTATTGTCTGTACTCATCGTTGTAGCGACACAAGCGCGTGGTAGCGTGCTCTTCCACCAGAAGATGTTCGAAAGCCGTCTGTTCTTTGTAGATAAGCTGATAGACATGGGGGCACAAATAATTCTATGTGATCCACACCGCGCCGTTGTTGTTGGTCATGACCACACAAAAACCCTACGTGCAGGGCGTATGTCGAGTCCTGATATCCGTGCTGGTATAGCACTGCTCATTGCCGCGCTCAGTGCTAATGGCACCAGTCGTATAAACAATATTGCACAAATTGACCGTGGTTACGAAAACATTGAATTGCGCCTCAATGCCTTAGGTGCAAAAATAACGCGAGTGAAATAAATCATGATCAGAGCTGAAGAAGTATATAAGATAGGACGCATCGGGAAAACACATGGAGTAAAGGGAGAGGTCACAATACAGTTTACTGATGATATCTTCGACCGTGTTGATGCCGACTATTTAGTTCTTGACATTGACGGCATACTCGTTCCGTTTTTCATTGAAGAATACCGCTTCCGTACTGACACCGTCGTACTGATGAAATTCGATGGAATAGACACCCAGGATCGGGCACGCGAACTGACAGGATGCAACGTTTTCTTCCCTCGTACGCTATGCGACACTGACGCCGAGGTGTCATTAGCTCAGCTCCCCACAATGACTCTCATTGATGCAACAACAGACAAGGAAGTTGGAACCATCCTGTCCGTTGATGATAGCACCATGAATATCCTCTTTGAAGTAAAGACTACCGATGGAACAGAGCTACTCATCCCTGCTGCTGAAGACCTTATTGAAGAAGTGGATATAAAAAACAAACGCGTTATAATAAAAATCCCGGAAGGGCTCCTCTCTATATAAACATAGAGATAAGTCATACTAGAAAAAGAAACCAAATGAAGAAACAACAGATATGCATCCTTGGCTCGACGGGGTCAATCGGCACACAGGCGCTTGATGTCATAAGCCAGCATCCCGACCGCTATGAAGTCTATGCCCTTACTGCCAACAACCGTTGGCAGCAATTAGTGGAGCAGGCTATCCAATATCAGCCAGCGGCTGTAGTGATTGCCAATGAGGAGCACTATACCGCTGTCAGAGAAGCACTCAATGACCAGCCGGACATAAAGGTATATGCTGGCAAACGGGCACTTGACGAAATCGTTGAGGCTGACCCTATTGATATGGTGCTCACCGCCATGGTAGGCTTCGCAGGTCTATCGCCTACCATCCATGCCGTCAAAGCGCATAAGAAGATATGCCTCGCCAACAAGGAAACACTTGTCGTTGCCGGCGAACTGATTTGTCAGCTGGCACAGGAGAATCACGTGCCAATCCTACCTGTTGACAGCGAACACTCCGCCATCTTCCAGAGCATTGTTGGCGAAGGTGATAACGAAATAGAGAAAATACTCCTTACATGCTCTGGCGGGCCATTCAGAAAGATGGATTTTGAACAACTGCATACCGTCACGGCTGCAGATGCTCTGAAACACCCTACTTGGGATATGGGAGCCAAGATAACCATCGATTCCGCATCACTGATGAACAAAGGCTTTGAGGTCATTGAAGCAAAATGGCTCTTTGGCATTCCTGCGGAGAAAATACAGGTATTGATACATCCACAAAGTATCGTACACAGTGCTGTACAGTTCTGTGACGGCTCCGTAAAAGCTCAGCTCGGTGTCCCAGATATGCGATTGCCCATACAATATGCTTTCTCATTTCCCGAGCGCTTACCGCTAAATGGCGACCGTCTCGACCTGTTCCATAGTCATTCCTTGGAGTTCATAGAGCCTGACACTGAAAAGTTCCGTTGTCTTGCGCTTGCTTTCGAGGCTATCAACATTGGTGGTAATATGCCATGTATTGTCAATGCTGCCAATGAAGTAGTGAACCTGGCCTTCCGCCAAGGACGATGTGGTTTCCTACAGATGGCAGAAGTCATAGAGCAGACCATGCAGCAGGCGACATTCGACTATAGTCCGTCACTCGATGCCTATTTCCGTACCGATAGTGAAGCAAGACAAATAGCTGAAAATATTGTTGCAGGAGGATAGATACGAGGTTGAAGTACAAGGAATTTGTCATGTGATTATATGAATTATAAATTATGAATTATAAATTGAAATAATGGAAGTATTCGTAATAAGATTGTTACAGTTTATTATGGCCATCAGTCTTCTTGTGTTATTGCACGAGGGCGGTCATTTCTTTTTCTCAAAACTCTTTGGTGTACGCGTTGAGAAATTCTACTTATTCTTCGATGTTACCATTGGTAAATGGAAAGGGTCATTATTAAAGTTCAAACCAAAGAAGTCCGACACACAATATGGCATTGGGTGGTTACCTTTCGGTGGCTACTGTAAGATTGCAGGAATGATTGACGAGAGCATGGATACGGAACAGATGAAACAGCCGGAACAGCCATGGGAGTTTCGTTCCAAGCCAGCATGGCAGCGTCTTTTCATAATGATTGGCGGTGTCCTTGTCAACTTCCTACTCGCATTGTTTATCTATGCTATGGTACTATTGGCATGGGGTGATGACTATGTGCTTACTAAGGATATGACAATGGGTATGAAGTTCAATAGCGAAGCTAAGGCTATGGGATTCCAGGACCACGATATTCTCCTTGGTACTGATAAGAAAACATTCGAGGCCTATAATGTGGATGTGTTCCGTGATATGACGAAGGCATCACGTATTGACGTGCTGCGCAACGGCAAAAAGGTAAGTATACCTGTCAACGAACAACTTAACCTTCTAAACATGCTCAAACACCAGCCACAGTTTGTGAGCCCATTCACACCAGCTGTCGTTGATAGCATAATGCACGGATATCCCGCAGAGCGCATTGGAATGCAGGCTGGCGATAAGATATTATCCATTGCAGGGAAGAAGATTGACTCATATAATGAGTTCACCTATGAGATAGGACGTTTGCAAGACGTCATGACAACTGCGACAAAGCATAGCGACAGCCTACGGGTACGTCATACTACCATACAATGGCTTCGTCCACACACAAATAAGGTATATACAGCAACCGTGAACCTTACACCTGAATTGCAAGTAGGATTCTACACAAAGGCTTACACTGGCTACTACACCATAACACATAAGTCATACGGTATCTTTGAGAGTATACCAGCAGGCATACGCTATGGATGGAACCAGCTACGTGGATATGTTGGTGACCTGAAATATGTTTTCTCTGCCGACGGAGCTAAGTCACTTGGCGGATTCGGAGCTATCGGCAGCCTATTCCCACCAACATGGGACTGGCACGCCTTCTGGCTTATGACAGCATGGCTCAGCATTATCCTTGCCTTTATGAATATACTCCCAATACCAGCTCTCGATGGCGGACACGTTCTCTTCCTGCTTTATGAGATGATCACGCGTCGTAAACCTAGCGAACAGTTCATGATATACGCAGAATACGTAGGTCTTGGATTGGTATTACTATTAATGGTAGTAGCAAACCTCAACGATGTATTACGCTGGATGGGAATAATGTAAGAAATAAGAGATAAGAAGTAACCACTCCCCTTTCCTTGGAAGAGGGGTTGGGGATGAGGCTCTAATCAATAACCAATAACCAATATATGGATAACTTAAGATTCCGAGTAGTAGAAGAAGCTTTCAACAAAAAACCACTCGACATACCAACACCAACAGACAGGCCGTCAGAGTTCTTCGCGAAAAATGTCTTTACACGTGCAAAGATGTTTAAATACCTGCAACGTGACATCTATGATAAACTCATTGACGTAATTGACAATGGAGCAACACTTGACCGATCCATAGCCGATGCCGTTGCAAAAGGTATGAAACAGTGGGCCGACGAGAATGGAGTAACACACTATACCCACTGGTTCCAACCACTTACGGAAGGAACAGCGGAGAAACATGACGCATTCATTGAGCACGATGGTAAAGGTGGTATGATAGAGGAATTTTCCGGAAAACTGCTTGTTCAGCAGGAACCTGACGCATCCAGTTTTCCGTCAGGAGGTATCCGCGCCACATTCGAGGCACGAGGCTATTCAGCATGGGACCCCACATCACCAGTGTTTATCATTGATGACACTTTGTGTATACCAACCATATTCATATCATATACAGGGGAATCCCTTGACTATAAGGCACCTCTGAAACGAGCTTTACATGCTATTGATATCGCGGCCACCGCTGTGGCGAAATATTTTGAGCCGGAAGTGAAAAAGGTCGTCACTAACCTCGGATGGGAACAGGAATACTTCCTCGTTGACGAGAACCTCTATTCTGCACGCCCCGATCTGATGCTCACAGGACGCACACTCATGGGACACGATTCGGCAAAGAACCAGCAGATGGACGACCACTATTTCGGTATCATCCCTGATCGTGTACAGGCATTCATGAAAGACCTGGAGATACAGGCACTTGAACTTGGTATCCCCTGTAAGACACGCCATAATGAGGTAGCACCAAACCAGTTTGAGCTCGCGCCAATATATGAGGAGACCAACCTTGCTGTCGACCACAACATGCTCCTTATGTCACTACTTAAGAAAGTGGCTCGTAAACACGGCTTCCGCGCACTGCTCCATGAGAAACCATTCGACGGCGTCAACGGCTCAGGAAAACATAATAATTGGAGTCTGTCCACAGATACAGGGACCCTCCTCCATGCTCCTGGAAAGACACCGGAGCAGAACCTGCGCTTCGTCACCTTCGTTGTCGAAACCCTAATGGGTGTATATAAGCATAACGGTCTGCTCAAAGCAAGCATAATGAGTGCTACTAATGCCCACCGATTAGGAGCTAACGAAGCACCACCAGCTATCATCTCAAGCTTCCTCGGCAAACAAGTAAGTGAATTGCTCGACCATATCGAGAAGGGGAGCGCAAGTCTCATCGTTGCAGGAAAACAGAAAATGGAAGTCGACATCCCGGAGATTCCAGAACTGCTCATCGACAATACCGACCGAAACCGCACCTCACCATTTGCCTTCACAGGAAACCGCTTTGAATTCCGTGCTGTTGGTTCAGAGGCAAACTGCGCCAGCGCAATGATTGCTCTCAATGCTGCGGTAGCAGAAGCCCTGACAAGCTTCAAGAAAAGAGTTGACGAGAGGATATTACAATACTCTAATAACGCCGAATACGCAAAAGGCTCTGGCCATACTGCCGCCTACCACGCCATAATCGACGTATTACGTGAAGATATCAGAACCTGCAAGCCCATCCATTTCGACGGCAACGGATATAGTGACGAGTGGGTCGAAGAAGCCACACGACGCGGCCTCGATGTAGAGACATCATGCCCTGTCATTTTCGACCGTTATCTCGACAAAGAGAGCATCGACATGTTTGAGAGTCTCAACATAATGAATCGCAAAGAGCTTAGGGCACGCAACGAAGTAAAATGGGAGACATACACAAAGAAATTACAGATAGAAGCACGCGTACTGGGTGACCTCACTATGAACCACATTATCCCTGTAGCCACACACTATCAGTCACGACTCGCAAAGAATGTATCAAGCATCCGTGAAATTTTCGATAAGGAAGAAGCTAACAGATTCACAGCTCGTAACCTGAAGATTATCAAGGAGATTGCAGAACGTACTCAGACTATTGAGACAATGGTTGAAGAACTTGTTGAAGCACGCCGCATAGCAAACCGTATCGACAACGAGCGCGCAAAGGCAATAGCATATCATGACAGCGTTGAGCCGAAAATGAATGATATACGATACCATATAGACAAACTCGAACTCATCGTTGCAGATGAACTTTGGACCCTGCCTAAGTATCGTGAACTGCTATTCATCAGATAACACCATCGCTGCAACTACCAAAAGAAAAGGTCTTGAGAGCTCTCAAGACCTTTTCTTTTTTTCATTATAACGTATATTTTACCACCTCATAGTGACTGTTTGCAGTTCACGGCTATTCGGACCAATCATTACATCAATGTCGCCATCAGCAGTAAGAAGTCGTCCTTCACCGTCATAGTACTGTAGCATCTGTGGTGTGATATCGAAGGATATACGCTTGCTCTCACCGATATTCAAGTGAATACGCTGAAAGCCTTTTAGTTCCTTAACCGGACGGCTCACCTTAGCCACTCGGTCACGGATATATAGCTGTACGACCTCATCGGCATCGCGACTGCCGGTATTTGTGACCGTTACCGTCACACGGTTGCCTTCCAATAAAGGCTCGCCATAACTGAATGTAGTATAGCTTAGACCAAAACCAAAGGGATAGAGAGGATCGTTACGTACATCAAGATAATTTGTGACATATTTGTGGAACTCTTTGACACCCTCTGGTAGGGAACGCCCAGTGTTAAGATAGTTGTAATATAGGGGCTCTTGGCCAGTAGATTGCGGCATACTCATGGTAAGACGGCCTGTAGGCACCTTATCACCAAAGAGCACGTCACATATGGCCGCGCCTGCTTCACTACCCCCGAACCATACATTCATAATAGCATTCACATTCTCACTCTCCCATGTCATAACAGTAGGACGTCCAGAGAAATTAAGTAGTACGACGGGCTTGCCAAGTCTCACAAGCTCCTGTAACAGTTCCATCTGTACGTCAGGCATCCGCAAGTCCGCACGACTGGCACATTCACCGCTCATGTCAGCACACTCACCCATAGCCGCAACAATGACATCGGCCTGACGTGCCATACGGAGCGCCTCAGCCTTTGCCTGTTCGTCATCGACACGCGGAATAGTCTTACCAAACTCTGCAGCTACCTGCAGAGCTTCATCGCGTGTGATGTTACTTCCCTGTGCATAGAGCAACTCCGCCCTTCCATCCAAGGCCTGTTCCATAGCCTCCTTCAATGTACTATAACGGTCTGGGGTCATGGCAACGCACCAGGTTCCCGCCATATTGGAACGCGTATTGGCCAACGGACCGATGAGAGCGATCTTACCTTGCTTCTTCAATGGCAACAGGTTACCTTGGTTCTTCAACAGCACAAAGGTCTCTGCGGCAATACGGCGTGCCTCGGCACGGTTCCCTTCTGTGAAGATATCGGTTTTCCTGCGTTTGGCATCGCAGAATTTATATGGATCATCAAAGAGTCCAAGCTTATATTTGGCATCAAGCACACGGCGGCAGGCCTTATCGATATCCTCCATTGTCACCTTGCCTTCGGCAAGACTCTGCTCAAGGGTTTTCACATAGCCCATAGAACACATATCCATATCAGTACCGGCATGGAGCACCTGGGCCGATGCATCCGCCATATTCTCACTCACACCATGATCGAGCATGCCACCGATAGTGCCGTAGTCTGTTACGACAAGGTCATCATAAGACCACTGCTGACGTAGTACATCTTCCAACAGCCAGCGATTAGCCGTTGCCGGCACACCGTCAACGAGATTGAATGAGGTCATCACCGACCCGGCACCCGCTTCTGCCGCTGCTTTATAGGGTGGGAAATACTGGTTGTACATACGTACACGACTCATGTCCACAGTATTATATTCGCGACCGGACTCCACTGCACCATAGAGTGCAAAGTGTTTTACACACGCCATCACATTCTCTTTGGAATAGTCACCTTGATAACCACGTATCATGGCCTGCCCAATAAGCGAACCGAGATATGGATCCTCTCCATTACCCTCAGAACAGCGACCCCAACGAGCATCGAGTGACACATCGACCATCGGCGAGAATGTCCAGTTAATTCCGTCGGCACTGGCTTCCTTGGCGGCAATACGCGCACTCTGTTCAATGGCATCAAGGTCCCATGAACAAGACAATGCCAATGGAATGGGGAAGATTGTCTCATAGCCGTGGATAACATCCATACCCACAAGGAGAGGAATTCCAAGTCTACTTTTCTTCACCGCCATCTCCTGCATCTTATGAATCTTATCGGCACCTTTGATATTGAAGATTCCTCCTATACGCCCAGCAGCAATGTCGCTACCAACCTCATTATCCATAGTTGCACCAGTAGTAATGTTACCAGCCACCATGAGATTAAGCTGACCTATCTTTTCCTGTAAGGTCATCTTCTTCATAAGGTCATTGACAAAAGGAAACTGCGACTGTGCTGATGCAACTAATGAAGCGAATGACAATCCAACTGCAAGGAGGACTATCGCAAAATGTCTGTGTATCATATTTTAATCGATATTTATCCTTACAAAGGTACATATAAATAAGGTGTAGTATAACATTCACAACGTTAAACCTTCTTAACATCAGTTATATACGAAAGAAAAGCATTATATTTGCATTTATAACAAAGACCAAATGATGGAAAACCAATACATGAAGACATTTCCGCAATTAATGGCTGGAAAAACAGTACTCTACATCCATGGTTTTGGGTCGGCAGGGAGTACTCACACCGCACAGATGCTACGCCAGCTGATGCCCAACGCCACAGTGTTGTCACCAGACATTCCACTACAGCCCACAGAAGCTATAGCGATGCTGCATGAACTGGTTGAAGCTGAAAAACCAAACCTTATCATTGGCACGTCTATGGGTGGGATGTACACCGAGCAACTGAAAGGTATTGATCGTATTTGTGTAAACCCTGCCTTCCAGATGGGTGAGACCATGCAGGAACATGGCATGACAGGCAAACAAGTATTCCAGAATCCACGCAAAGACGGCATACAGGAATTTATCGTCACGAAAGCACTCGTCAAAGAATATAAGGCCATAACGGAACTATGTTTCCAAAATGTTGATAACATCGAGCAACAACGAGTCTTCGGACTGTTTGGTGACCGCGATGAGGTTGTCCATACCTACAATCTCTTCCTTGGTCACTATCCCAACGCCATCCGCTTCCATGGTGAACATCGTCTCAACGACTCTGTACTCCTCCACTACATCGTTCCCGTAATACGATGGATAGACGACCGCCAGGAAGGACGTGAACGACCATCGATATATATCGACTATAGCACAGTCCATGACGTCTATGGAAAGCCCCGCTCCTGCTTCAACAAAGCCTATGAGTTCCTTATCGAAAACTATAATGTCTTCTTCACTGCCCCTGCCCCATCCACCGACCACACATTCACAACGCATGTACAGGAATGGATAGAGGAATATGTCAGTGCACCAGCATGGAACCACATCGTCTTCACAAATCAGCCAGAGCATATCTACGGGGACTACTTTATTAGAAGAGGGGCGAGAGACGAGAGAAGAGAGACGAGAGAAGAGAGTCGAGGGGCGAAGGGCAATGAGTTTCTTGGTACAGTACTCACTCTTGGGAGCGACGATATGAAGACTTGGGAGGAGGTCATCACCTTCTTTGAACGGTTAGGAGGACAGTGATGATAATTGATAATTCATAATTCATAATTCATAATTGACATTGCGCGATTTCTTGCTTGACATATCGTCCGTAGCTGCCTGCTTTGAGGGCTATGGTCACCATCCGTTGCTATATATTGTCAACCAGATGAAGCCGCGGGCAAACACCTATCACACCCTGCTTGGAAACTTCGCGGGCAGTGCCCTCGATGACATTATCCATGAGAATCGGGAGTCGAAGGCCGAGAATATCTTAGCTCGCACGCTCACCAGGAATTTCCAGGAGAAAGCACTTGAATATGCTACATGCGACGATTTTGACGCTCAGAAATTCAAACGCGATGCCCTGCGGCAGATACAGAACATACAACAAGCCGTTCAGCACCTCTCTGCTCCATACTCACGCTCCTCGACTCTCCGCTCTCGAGCGCTCCTCGAACCGTCATTCGTGTGTCCAGCACTGGGACTGCAAGGACGTATCGATCTCATGACTATCGATATGCAATTATTAGTGGAACAGAAGTCAGGAAAGAATATATGTCCGCAAAAGCATTATGTGCAGGCCCTACTCTATTACGATGTGCTTACACATAACTTTGGGCTTAATCCCGATAACATTGATGTAGAGCTGCTATACTCCAAATATCCACTTCCCGATAGTCTTCGGAAGATTGATGCTAAACTCAACAGGAAGCTCCTTGAGGAAGCTATGACTTTCCGCGATGAGGTTGCAGCACTACTCTACAAGATTGCCAACGAAGGATTCGCATCGGTCTACGACAGTCTCACACCCGAAACTCTATGCGATGACTCTAAAGACACTTTCTTTGTTCGCTATGAACTGCCTCGTCTTCAAGAGATACTCAACCCATTACATAATGCTACACCAATAGAGCGTGCATACATGGAACGTATGATGACATTCGTCATTCGAGAACAGATAGTTTGCAAAACAGGAGCAAGCCCCTCCACTCTCGACTCTCTACCTTCCATCCCATACTATGCCTGCGTAGCAGACCTATGGCGCATGCCACTGACTCAGAAGCAGGAAATGGGAAATATCTATACGGGACTACATCTTACGGATAAGCAGCCGAGCTCTTCCTGCAGCGGCTATGACCTCCTTACTTTCGATGTACCAAACCAAGGTGAGGACTTCATGCCCAATTTCCGTCGTGGCGACATGGTATACCTCTACCAAACACCTTCCACTCTCGACACGCCAACTATCAACCATAGCATCCTCCTTAAAGGAACTCTCACACATATCACAACTACACGAGTTATTGTGCAACTCAACAACGGACAACAGAATCCCGACATCTTCGACCATTTACAGTTTACAAGTGACGATTTACAGACTCCACCATCGACCAATTCTTGGACTATCGAACATGCTGACAGTGATGTAAACACCACTGCAGCCATACAAGGACTCCATGCTTTTCTACGTGCTCCAGAAGGTGTTCGTCAACTACTATTGGCACAACGCCAGCCTCGAAGAGATACCACGCGCCAACTCTCCCGCCATTATCATCCCGATTATGATGAAATAGTGGAAAAGGCCATCCAATCGGAAGATTACTTCCTCCTGGTAGGTCCTCCAGGAACAGGTAAGACTAGTATGGCATTACGTTTTCTCGTTGAAGAGAGCCTTTTTGGTCGAGGGTCAAGAGTCGAGGGTCGAGAGTCGAGCCCAACCCAAACTTCTCCCGAGCGGGAGAGGAGCATGGATTCTCCCGCACTCCTCCTTCTATCCTACACCAACCGTGCTGTGGACGAGATTTGTGAGATGCTTGTGCAAGCTGGTCTGGATTTCATTCGTTTAGGACATGAATATAGCTGTGAGCCACGGTTTCGTCCATACCTCTTAAATAGCATTGCCAAGACCACCCCACGTCTCGACACACTTCGCCAACGACTTCTGGATGCCAAAATTATCGTTGCCACTACATCTACAATTGGCAAACACCCTCATATCCTGACGCAAAAAAACTTCAGTCGTATCATTATCGACGAGGCCAGTCAAATCCTGGAGCCAAATATAATTGGGATATTGTCCACAGGTATACCATTTATTCTCATAGGCGATCACAAACAGCTTCCAGCGGTAGTACAGCAAGATGCAGAAACGTCTGCTGTCACCAATCAGTACCTGCTTGACATTCACTTAGATAATTGTCGCAACTCACTTTTTGAACGCCTTCTACGTATAGAAAAAGCTGCCGGACGCTCTGCTTTCACTGCTATTCTCCATAAGCAAGGACGAATGCATCCCGATGTTGCTCGTTTCAGCTGCGAAAAATTCTATTCTGACGAACTGATTACCGCCGTACCGTTACAGCACCAGACCACCGATACTATATACCCAGATGCTGTCGCCTATGATGACCTGTCGCACTTGCTCCTTACCAAACGCATGCTCTTTTTCCCTTCACCTTTACCTGCCGACATAGGGTTATCCGACAAAGTCAATACTGAAGAAGCACGAATTGTCGCAAGCCTCCTCCAACACGTCTATCAGCTATGTTTTAACACCTTCCAACCGTTGCAAAGCGTAGGTGTCATTGTGCCCTACCGCAACCAGATTGCCACCATACGTCAAGCTATAGAGCAGCTCCATATAGAACCCTTATTGCACATTACTATTGATACAGTGGAACGATTCCAAGGCTCACAGCGTGACATCATTATATACTCCTTCACGGCAACAAAAGACTACCAACTCGAATTTCTCACCAGCAGTTGCTTCATAGACGGGAATCGTACAATTGACAGGAAACTCAACGTGGTGCTCACGCGCGCGCGCAAACAAATATTATTGGTAGGATATAAACCTCTATTAGAAACAAATCCTATATTCAGAGAACTTTTATCTGAAAAGGGGGGAAGCATAGATTCAAGCTACAAAAGGCAATAAAAAAAGGACTACCGCTGTAGTCCAACCTTTGTTAACCTTAAATCTAATACTATGAAAAACACGATGCAAAGATAACCTGTTTTCCCACACAGCACAAGAAAATAAAAGAAAAAGTTGCATTTTACTTTCATTTTTTGATTTAAATCAAGTATTTTATTAATTCCGATATATTATCACTTCTGTATTTGGGGCAAAAATATTCGCTGTTTTCTTTGTTCTTTTGAAAACTTTCCATATCTTTGCAATCCGATACGTTTGGAATTCTAGCATTCACGAGATGTTGGAATTCTTTCTTTTTTGTGTTTCAAAACAGAAGTAACTATTAAATTGGAAAATATATGGCATACATGTCAAAAGAAGGCTACGACAAATTAGTAGCTGAACTACAGAAACTTGAAGGTGTAGAGCGCCCCAAGGCATCGGCTGCAATCGCCGAAGCACGCGACAAGGGCGATCTTAGTGAGAATTCGGAATATGACGCAGCGAAAGAGGCACAGGCTCATTTGGAAGCAAAGATTGCACAGTTGAAACTTACTATTGCCGAGGCAAAGATTGTGGATATGTCACGTCTTAGCACTGATGCTGTTCAGATTATGTCAAAGGTAGAAATGACAAATCTGACTACAAAACAAAAAATGACATATACCATAGTAAGCGAAACAGAGGCAAACCTGCGTGAAGGAAAAATCAGTATCAAGACACCTATCGCACAAGGACTGCTAAACAAGAAAGTGGGCGACGAGGTTGAGATAAAGATTCCGCGCGGCTCCATCAAACTGCGCATCGAGAATATCTCGATAGCATAAAGAGGTATTAATTCATTATTAGTTATCACGAAATAGTTATGGATATTTTCAGTAAGATTGCTGCTGGTGAAATTCCCAGCTACAAATGTGCGGAAGATGAGCGCTTCTATGCGTTCCTCGACATCAATCCAGTAGGAAAAGGACACACTCTGGTCATCCCACGTCGTGAAGTGGACTATATCTTCGATATGGATGACGAGGAATTGGCAGCCTTTCAGGTTTTTGCAAAGAAAGTAGCACATGCCATAAAGGATGTGTTCAACTGCAAGAAGGTGGCACAAATTGTACTCGGCCTTGAGGTTCCTCATGCTCACATCCATCTCATCCCGATGGATTCTGAGGCTGACGTAGATTTCCGCAAAGAGAAACTGGAACTCTCACAAGAAGAATTCCAGTCTATAGCCAATCGCATCTACGCCGCATTTAAAGCTTAACTCCTCCTTCCCTTCATGGGAGGTTGGAGAGGAGGCAACCCTCAACTCTCGACTCTCAACCAGCAACTATCAACTCTCAACAAAAAAAAGAAGGTTCCCCTTCTTTTTTTTTATATATACTCGTCACCATATTTCATTCTTACCTCATTGATGTACTTCCGCACCAGTGCCGATGAATCTTCTTTCTTGCATATCAGTAACACATTATCCTTCTCTGCAATGATATATCCATCGAGACCATTGATGACTGCAATATGGTCCTTCGGTATCTTGATAATACTATTGCTGCAATTCTCTGCTATCACCTCAGAATCAATAATGACATTACCACCCTCATTGAGGCTCAACGCTTCGTAGGTACTATGCCACGTACCCAGGTCAGCCCATCCGAAATGACTCTCCATGACATACACATTGTCCACCTTCTCAAGTATACCATAGTCTATTGACAGGTTAGGATAACGTGGAAAATTCTCATGAACATATTTTATTTCCTCTTCCCTATTGAGCTGCTTCTCTGCTATATCACCCATCACCGAAGGAAGAATCTCCTTGAAACATTTTATAAAATATTCAACACGCGCCAGATAGATACCTGTATTCCAGAGGAACTCACCACTATTCATAAACACCTGTGCAAATTCGCGCTCAGGCTTTTCCGAGAACGACTTTACGGTATATGTATCCGCGAGATTCTGAGCATCCCCTATCTGTATATAGCCATAGCCTGGCTCCGGTCGCGTGGGGCGCACACCAAGCGTCAACATACCGTCATGATTCTCCACGAATTGCAGACCATTCATCACACTCTCATTAAACACCTCCTCCTGCATTACTGCCTGATCTGAAGGTGACACTATCAACACACCATTGTTACAGCGGTGCTCAACACGTGAACAAGCCCATGCTACACTCGGTGCGGTATTACGATGTATCGGCTCTGCAAGAATATTCCAGTCCGGTAACTCTGGCAACTGCTCACGTACCAAATGCTCATAATCCACACTTGTACTCACAAGGATATTCTCCGCGGGTATAATTTTCCTGAAGCGAGCATAAGTCTGTTGCAGCTGTGTTTTGCCAGTACCAAAGAAATCGATAAACTGCTTAGGAAATGTCTCACGGCTACAAGGCCATAGACGGCGTCCTAATCCGCCAGCAAGTATAACGCAATATTTATTGTTTTCCATTATTAGCCTTTAAGTCTATATATTAAGGTGTTGACTATTTCTTGTCGTTCCATAATACTTTTCGGATTACGAAGGTAAACATTATTCCAATATATTGCAAATGTTTTAAAGTTTTTTTGTCAAACATTTGCCAATTCAGAAAAAATATGTAATTTTGCACCCGCAAAAGCCCAGATGGCGGAATCGGTAGACGCGCTGGTCTCAAACACCAGTGGGGCAACCCGTGCCGGTTCGACCCCGGCTCTGGGTACGCTTGATACGAAAGTGGTGGAATCATTTAGATTCCACCACTTTCTTCTTTTAATCCGTAAATGGTCAACTGTTTTACCGTACTGCCATTTTTCGGGTAGAATATCCTTGGGCATTTGACGTACGTACGATATACGTGCCACGCGGCAAGTTCTCAAGGTTCAGTTGCGATGCATTTTTCTCTTTCCATACTGGCAGACCACTGAGTGTGTATACTGTCACATCGTAAGGTGGCTGTAATCCGGATTTAGTCACAGTAATGTTCTCCACGCCTGTATCGAACTGAGTAGGTATAGTTGGAAGATCCACCTTAGAGCCCGTAAATATCATCAATTCACCTGGCTGGAGCATTACGGAGGCAGCAGTCTGTTGAGCACCAGTGTAGTAGTTGTACCAAGTGCCGGTAGGCAGGAAATATGGCATCTTAGTGGTGGGCGAGAAGTTGGCAACAACTAACACGTCGCTACCCCACTGTATATTTCGTACAGACACTCCGCTACCTAGTACCTGTTGTGTTGGGTTGCCTTCAAACACCTGAGGCATAATACGTGTGCGCAGTTGTATAGCTTGTGCACATTTCACGAATTGTGCCATACGGTCTGCGTCATCGAAATAGTTGAGTGTCTCTGGATTCGGTTTCTTATTGCAGCGGTAGCTGCTGTTCTCCGCATTAGGATGATCTACGTCGCAGTTGATGGAGTAGTCATATCCAATCTCCTCGAACTGCCATATCATGTGCGAACCATCAAGTAGCGCGTTCATCACTACGTTGGCAGCCACACGGCCCAGGCGTGTTGCCTTGTCTGTCTTGATTGTGCCGTTACCGTACTTTTTTGCCTTATACTGCATACGTTCCTCGTCGTGACTCTCAGCATACGACACATAGCCATCCTGACTGGCATCCACAAAGGCATCACCGTCTTTGAGCCATCCCATAGCCGTCTGACCATAGGCATTAGTAGTGTTATTCCAGCACAGCATACCCTCCGAGATGAGTTGTGGACGTTCTGTTCCCATACTGCTACCCCAATGTTCAAGAATCATATAGGCATCAGGCGAAACGGCTTTCACACCTTTCTGATAATAGTCCTTAAGATTGCCTACCGATGTGTTGGCCTTGTCTGAACAGAGTCCGTGACTGAGGTCGAGACGATAGCCGTCCACCTTATATTCCTTCAGCCAGTACTGCAGCGCACGTATGAACATCTCGTGAGCAGGCTCGAAGCCGTGATTCCAGTCCTCATATACATTGTCAGAGTGAGGAGCCGTTACGTTGAACCAAGGATTCTTCGCTAGGTCCGTTCCGTATGGATATAGTTTATTCATAGGATTGTTGCCAGTAGCGTGGTTGAACACCATATCGAGGATTACCGCCATACCGCGCTTGTGGCACTCGTCAATAAGCTTCTTCAGCTGGTCGGAAGTACCGTATGCTTTATCAGGAGCGAAGTATAGACATGGTGAATAGCCCCAGTTGTAGTTACCATCAAACTCGCAGATAGGCATCAGTTCAACAGCATTGACACCCAATGCCTGAATGCGGTCAAGACGACGCATAAGACCTAAATATGAACGTTCCGGAGTATAGTCATAGACCCACAGTTCGTAAATCACGAGGTTGTTTTTATTTGGGCGTTTGAAGTTCAGCGTAGCATCCGACCATTGATATGCCTTCTTACCCGTCTGAATGACTGTCACCAGTCCACCATCGGCACCCCTCTCTGGATATCCTATCAATGTAGGATCCTGCCATTTCGGTTCCCACTCATCATCACTTGTGAGCACTTTCTCGCTATACAGGTCGCATATTTGCTTCTTCACGCCATCGGCACGCTCAACAGCATACTGGAATCGATATTCCTTGCCAGGAGTGAGACCCGTCAGCGTAATCCAGAAGTAGTTACCGTCGCGCTTCAGCTGATAGTTATTATCCAGTTTCCAGTTGGTCATATCGCCCAGCAGGTACACATGCTTAGCAGGTTCCGTCTTGCTTGCGGCATAGGTACACAGCGTCACTTTGGTGTTGTCATTAGGGTCATAGTAGATACCATTGCTCACACCTGCCGGACGTGCCTGTATAACAGGATCTGTCGGCGTGATAGCCGACCAGATGTCACCGATATTCTCCTCGCCGATATAAATAACGATGTCCTTACCTTGGCTCGTCTTGCCTTCTTTTGAACCACCAGGGCCATCATGGAACACGAATACCAGCGCCTTGATGACCGTTGACTCTGGACATTTATAGAATGTATAAATGTTTGGGATGACGAGCTGCCAGTTGTTGCCAATCTTTGTCAACTCAGGAGTGTCGGCACTACGCCATCCAGACACCACATACTTCCAGTCGCTGATGCCTGTTGATTCTGATGTAATCAGTCCAGTGTGTGCGTAACATTTCGTAGCACCTACCATTCCACCATTGCCGGCTGTTGGGTCAAAGGTAATTATCACCTGTCCTTTATACCCCTCTTCGATGATAGCCGGTGTTGTTGTCACCTGCGCTGCTGCCAACATTGTTATGCTGACAAGCAAAATAGTAAATAGTTTTCTCATAATATATTATATTTAGGTTTTGGTTTAATTTCTGTCTATACTTTATTCCGTAGGTAATCGGCAAAGATACGGGCAGCACTCTCTACCTTTGCGGCACAGGGACGGCTTTTGTAGTATTCTTTTGTACGTGCAGAAGCCTGGTAATTGCATGCAGCTTTCTCATAACCTTTAATACCAAGTATCTCTGCACAGATAAGGCTGCCATTGACTTCTTTCGACTTATCTAACAGCTCCTGTACTACCTTATAACATGCAGACTTTCCATCACGGTCATCACCAGCGGTCTGTCCGCAGTCAAGTCCTACAAGCATCACAATGCCAGAAACAGCACCACACATCATACGCATCCTTCCGACGCCACCGCCGAAACCAGCAGCAATTTTCTTCGCCAAAGTGTCGTCAAGTCCGTAAAGGTCGGCAAATGCAGCCACGACACTCTGACAACAGCCATAACCGGCCATGAAATTATCCACAGCCTGCTGAACCCGTTCTTCTAACTCTAAATCCGTCATAATTGCAATATCGAGTTACAAAAATACGAAATAAAAAGAATAACTCTTTCTACAGGCTGTTTTTTGATGTTAATATTTTTTAATTGGGCAGAAAAAGACTTGGACGACTCATAAGAAACACCTAAATTTGTAAGCTATAAGCAAGGATTATAATAAGTATAATTATTAACTTAATAGTTTATATTTTCAATGATTTATTCAACAGAAGTCAAAAACATGTGTAGCGTCTGCAAGGGCGCTTATCATGGACCTGCACCCATCCCAGAGGAGGGCAAATGGATTCAGGCAAAAGAGATTAAGGACATTTCGGGTTATACCCATGGTATCGGTTGGTGTGCACCTCAGCAGGGTGCCTGCAAACTGAGCCTGAATGTTAAGGATGGCATTATCCAGGAGGCACTCGTAGAGACAATCGGTTGTACAGGTATGACACACTCTGCAGCTATGGCCAGCGAGATTCTGCCAGGTAAGACTATTCTTGAGGCACTGAACACCGACCTGGTTTGTGATGCTATCAACACCGCTATGCGTGAGTTGTTCCTGCAGATTGTTTATGGACGTACACAGAGCGCTTTCTCTGAGGGCGGTCTGCCTATCGGTGCTGGTCTTGAGGACCTTGGTAAGGGTCTGCGTTCACAGACTGGTACATTGTATGGTACCGTTGCCAAGGGTACTCGCTATCTGGAACTCACCGAGGGTTACATCACCAAGCAGTTCCTTGATGAGAACAACGAGGTTTGCGGTTACGAGTATGTACATCTTGGCAAGATGATGGAAGCTGTGAAGAACGGCATGGATGCTAACGAGGCTTTGAAGAAATTTACCGGTTCTTACGGTCGTACGACTAAGGAGCAGGGTGCAGTAAAGGCTATTGACCCACGTAAAGAATAAGGAGGATACGACTATGATTAGAAAAGTACAGTTTGAGAGTCAGGAGCGCCGTATCGACCAGGTTCTTGCTGCTCTGAAAGAGAATGGCATCAATAGTATTGAAGAAGCCAATGAGATTTGTGATAAGGCAGGTATCGATCCCTATCAGATGTGTGAGGAGACTCAGCTCATCTGCTTCGAGAATGCCAAGTGGGCATACGTTTGTGGTGCTGCCATCGCCATCAAGAAAGGTGTGAAGACAGCTGCCGAAGCTGCTGAGGCCATCGGTATTGGTCTGCAGAGCTTCTGTATTCCAGGTTCAGTAGCCGACGACCGTAAAGTAGGTATCGGTCATGGTAATCTTGCTGCTCGTCTGCTCCGCGAAGAGACTGAGTGCTTCGCCTTCCTGGCTGGTCACGAGTCTTTCGCTGCCGCTGAGGGTGCTATCAAGATTGCAGAGATGGCCAACAAGGTTCGCCAGAAGCCTCTGCGTGTTATCCTGAACGGTCTTGGCAAGGATGCTGCTCAGATTATCAGTCGTATCAACGGCTTTACATACGTACAGACACAGTTCGACTACTTCACATCAGAGTTGAATATTGTCAAGGAGGTTCCTTATGGCAATAACCCAAGCCGTCTGAAGGTAAAGTGCTATGGTGCTGATGATGTACGCGAAGGCGTTGCCATCCTGTGGCATGAGAATGTGGACGTATCCATTACAGGTAACTCTACCAACCCGACACGTTTCCAGCATCCTGTAGCTGGTACATATAAGAAGGAGCGCGTGCTTGCTGGCAAGCCTTACTTCTCTGTTGCTTCTGGTGGTGGTACGGGTCGTACCCTGCACCCAGATAACATGGCAGCTGGTCCGGCATCATACGGTATGACTGACACTCTTGGACGTATGCACTCAGATGCTCAGTTTGCAGGTTCTTCTTCTGTTCCTGCTCACGTAGAGATGATGGGCTTCCTCGGCATTGGTAACAACCCAATGGTTGGCGCTACCGTTGCTATCGCCGTTGCTATCGACCTTGCATTAAACAAGAAGTAAATAGAGGTCTCCCCCCAACCCCTCCGAAAGGAGGGGAGTTTTATAAAAAGAGCTTTAGCATGTCTTTGCTAAAGCTCTTTTT
>JAFZVR010000015.1 GCA_017617725.1 Prevotella sp. | reverse complement strand
TCATGGAGACAGCAAAGGTGAAAGGCGGTTCAGGTGAACCTAACCGTAAGAAGGTAGCTACTGTTACTTGGGATCAGGTAAGAGCCATTGCCGAAGATAAGATGGCAGACTTGAACTGTTTCACAGTGGAGTCAGCAATGAAGCTTATCGCTGGTACGGCGCGTAGTATGGGTATTACAGTAAAAGGGGACTTCCCTGGTGAATAATTAAAATCTTCAAGAAAATGAGTAAACTGACAAAAAATCAAAAATCAGTAGCTGAGAAGGTTGAGACAGGGAAGTTGTATACGTTGAAAGAGGCTACAGAATTGGTGAAGGAGATTACCACCACCAAGTTCGATGCTTCTGTTGACATTGACGTGCGTCTGGGTGTTGACCCACGTAAGGCTAACCAGATGGTTCGTGGCGTTGTTTCACTGCCAAATGGTACCGGTAAGGTAACGCGCGTGTTAGCTCTCTGTACTCCTGATCAGGAAGAGGCTGCCAAGGCAGCTGGTGCTGACTACGTTGGTCTTGACGAATATGTTGAAAAGATCAAAGGTGGATGGACAGATATTGATGTCATCATCACAATGCCTTCTTGCATGGGCAAGATTGGTCCTTTGGGTCGTGTGCTCGGTCCTCGTGGATTGATGCCAAACCCAAAGAGTGGTACGGTGACAATGGATGTAGCTAAGGCTGTAAAGGAAGTTAAGCAAGGTAAGATAGACTTTAAGGTTGACAAGGCAGGTATCATCCATACTTCAATCGGTAAGGTTAGTATGGCTTCTGATGCTCTCTTCGGCAACGCTAAGGAGTTCATTGCAACCGTTATCAAGCTGAAGCCTGCTGCAGCAAAGGGTACATACATTAAGAGTATCTTTATTTCCAGCACAATGAGTAAGGGTATCAAGGTTGATCCTAAATCAGTTGAGTAACCCGGAAAAATTGAAAAATTGAAAAATTGAAAGGTTAAAGATGAAAAAGGAAGTAAAAGATACAATTATCGTTGAGTTGGGTGAGAAGCTCAAGGCTTTCCCTCATTTCTATCTCGTTGACTTGCACGGACTGAATGCGGAGCAGACAAGTGACCTGCGTCGTAAGTGCTTCAAGAACGAGATTAAGCTCATCGTGGTTAAGAATACTCTTCTCCACAAGGCTTTCGAGGCAAGCGAGATTGACTACTCTCCATTATATGACGCTTTGAAGGGCAACACCGCTATGATGTTCTGCAATGTTGCAAATGCACCGGCAAAGTTGCTCAAGGAGTATAAGGATAAGAAAAAGGAGATTCCTGCACTGAAGGCAGCATACGCTGAGGAGAGCTTCTTCGTTGGTGCTGACAAGTTGCCAGAGTTGGTAGCTATCAAGAGCAAGAGCGAGCTCATCGCAGATGTTGTGGCACTGTTGCAGTCTCCAATCAAGAATGTTGTTTCTGGCCTGAATGCCGGTGGCAAGATTCATGGATTACTTGACGCTATCGCTGAGCGTAACCAATAAGCGAAAAAGAAATAATAAGTATAAAACAATTAAAATTATAAATAGAAATGGCAGATATTAAAGCTATTGCAGAAGAGTTGGTAAACCTTACTGTAAAAGAAGTTAATGAGTTGGCAACAGTCCTGAAGGACGAGTATGGTATCGAGCCTGCTGCTGCAGCTGTAGCTGTAGCTGCTGGTCCTGCAGCAGGTGGTGCTGCTGATGCAGCTGAGGAGAAGACATCATTCGATGTTGTCCTCGCTGAGGTTGGCGCTGCTAAGCTCCAGGTTGTAAAGGCTGTTAAGGAGGCTTGTGGTCTTGGTCTGAAAGAGGCTAAGGATCTCGTTGACGGTGCTCCTGCAACCATCAAGGAAGGTCTCTCTAAGGACGAGGCTGAGAACCTTAAGAAGGCCATCGAAGAGGCTGGTGCTAAGGTAGAGCTCAAATAATAAGAGCATAATATAGCATTGGGAACAGGGTCTTTAGGCTCTCCCAATGCTCTTTCCGTCTATATTGGTTAGGATTTGCTAAGTAGGCATGTCCTAACCATTTTGTGTCTTTTGACAAAAAGCTGAACCTCGGAGTACTCCGAGTAATCAGAATACTCCGAATAGATTAATTATAATAAAGAATGGCTACAAAAATTGTTGACAACAGAGTAAACTTTGCCAGCGTAAAGAATCCGCTTGCTTATCCGGATTTCCTTGATGTGCAGTTGAAGTCGTTCAGAGACTTCTTGCAGTTGGACACTCCGCCTGAGGAACGCAAGAATGACGGTCTGTATAAGGTTTTCTCAGAGAATTTCCCTATTACAGATACGCGTAACAATTTCGTTCTTGAGTTCTTGGATTACTATATCGACCCACCGCGCTACTCCATTGAAGAGTGTTTGGAGCGTGGGCTGACATATAGTGTGCCTCTGAAGGCTAAGATGAAGCTGTATTGTACAGACCCTGACCATGAGGACTTCGGTACCTTTATTCAGGATGTGTTCCTCGGAACGATTCCATATATGACCCATAACGGCACCTTTATCATCAATGGTGCAGAGCGCGTTGTTGTATCACAGCTCCACCGCTCTCCAGGTGTGTTCTTCGGACAAGGTGTACATGCCAATGGAACAGTACTCTATTCGGCACGTATCATTCCGTTTAAGGGCTCATGGATAGAGTTTGCTACCGACATCAACAATGTGATGTATGCCTATATCGATCGTAAGAAGAAGTTGCCAGTAACGACACTGCTTCGTGCGATTGGTTTTGAAGGTGACAAGGACATCCTCCAGATCTTTGACCTTTGTGAAGAGATAAAGGTAAACAAGAAGAATCTGAAGGCTGCCATCGGAAGAAAGCTCGCAGGTAATGTAATGAAGAGCTGGAACGAGGACTTCGTAGATGAGGACACCGGTGAAGTAGTATCTATCGAGCGAAATGAGGTTGTCGTTGACCGTGAGTCTGACATTACAGAGGAGAATCTGGAAGATATCCTCGAGAGTGGCACCTCTTCCATCCTTGTACACAAAGATGAGGAGATGGCTAATAAGTACTCCATCATCTTCAACACCCTTGCTAAAGACCCAAGCCACTCAGAGAAGGAGGCTGTACTGTATATCTATCGCCAGTTGCGTAATGCAGACCCTGCTGATGATGCCAGTGCACGTGAGGTATTCCAGAACCTGTTCTTCTCTGACAAGCGTTATGACTTGGGTGAGGTCGGCCGTTATCGTATCAATAAGAAGTTAGGTCTTGATACAGATATGGACATACGCGTGCTGACAAAGGATGATATCATTGAGATTATAAAGTATCTTATCCAGTTGGTTAACTCCAATGCTACAGTGGATGATATCGACCACTTGTCAAATCGTCGTGTGCGCACCGTTGGTGAGCAGCTCAGCAACCAGTTCTCAATTGGTCTGGCACGTATGAGCCGTACCATCCGTGAACGCATGAATGTGCGTGACAATGAGGTGTTCCAGCCTACAGACCTTATCAATGCTAAGACAATATCCAGCGTCATCAACTCGTTCTTCGGTACTAATCCGTTGAGTCAGTTCATGGACCAGACGAATCCACTGGCAGAGGTGACACATAAGCGTCGTCTTTCTGCGCTCGGTCCTGGTGGTCTGTCTCGTGAGCGTGCCGGATTTGAGGTGCGTGACGTTCATTATACCCATTATGGTCGTCTTTGTCCTATTGAGAGCCCTGAGGGTCCTAACATTGGACTTATCTCTTCTCTCTGTGTGTATGCAAAGATCAACGACCTTGGCTTCATAGTTACTCCTTATCGTAAGTCAGAGAATGCGAAAGTTGACATGAACAATGACGATATCGTTTATCTGACCGCAGAGGAGGAAGAGAGCCTGATTATCGGACAGGGTAACGCTCCTTTGAATGAGGATGGTACTTTTATCCGTAAGTATGTGAAGTGTCGTCAGGATGCCGATTATCCTGTAGTGGCACCAGACCAGGTTGACCTTGTTGACGTGTCACCGCAGCAGATCGCTTCTGTTTCTGCAGGTCTTATTCCTTTCTTGGAACATGACGATGGTCACCGTGCGCTGATGGGATGTAACATGATGCGTCAGGCAGTGCCACTGCTTCATAACGATGCCCCGATTGTTGGTACCGGTCTTGAGAAGCAGGTATGCGAGGACTCTCGTACAATGATTACTGCCGAGGGCGACGGTGTTATCGAGTATGTTGACGCTACAACGATACGTATTCTCTACGATCGCACTGATGACGAGGAGTTCGTAAGCTTCGAGCCTGCACTCAAGGAATATCGCATACCGAAGTTCCGTCGTACAAACCAGAATATGGTTGTTGACCTTCGTCCAATCTGTGAGAAGGGACAGCGCGTAAAGGCTGGCGATATCCTCACAGAGGGTTATGCAACAGAGAATGGTGAGTTGGCACTCGGACGCAACCTGCTCGTGGCATACATGCCTTGGAAGGGTTACAACTATGAGGATGCTATCGTACTCTCTGAGCGTCTGGTACGCGAAGACGTACTTACCTCTGTTCATGTTGATGAGTATTCTCTTGACGTACGTGAGACAAAACGTGGTATGGAGGAACTTACAGCCGATATTCCTAATGTCAGTGAGGAAGCAACAAAAGACCTCGATGACAATGGTATTATCCGTATTGGTGCACGTGTAGAGCCAGGTGATATCCTCATCGGTAAGATTTCACCAAAGGGTGAGAGCGATCCTTCACCAGAGGAAAAACTGCTCCGTGCCATATTCGGTGACAAGGCTGGTGACGTGAAGGATTCTTCACTCAAGGCCAACCCGTCACTCAGCGGTGTCGTCATCGATAAGAAGCTCTTCTCCCGTGCTATCAAGACTCGTGAGAGCAAGAAGCAGGATAAGGTTATCCTTGCAAAGATTGACGAGGAATACGAGGCAAAGGTTAACGACCTGAAGGATATCCTTGTTGAGAAGCTTATGAAACTCACTCGCGGCAAGACCTCACAGGGTATTACCGACTACTCTGGTGCAGAGATTATCACGAAGGGTAGTAAGTTTACCACAGCCACTCTCAAGAACCTTGACTATGAAGGCATACAGTCTAACGGCTGGACGGGTGATGAGCACAAAGATACACTTATCCAGAAGCTTATCATGAATTATATCCGTCGCTACAAGCTGATGGATGCTGAAATGAAACGTCATAAGTTCGCTATCACCATCGGTGACGAACTGCCTTCAGGTGTTCTCCAGATGGCAAAGGTTTACATCGCCAAGAAGCGTAAGATCGGTGTCGGCGACAAGCTGGCAGGACGTCACGGTAACAAGGGTATCGTTTCGAAGGTCGTACGTATGGAAGATATGCCGTTCCTGGAGGATGGTCGTCCTGTTGACCTCGTGCTCAACCCACTTGGTGTGCCTTCACGTATGAACCTCGGTCAGATATTTGAGGCTATCCTCGGTGCTGCCGGCCGTAAGCTCGGTGTTAAGTTTGCAACTCCAATCTTCGATGGTGCTAAGCTTGATGACCTGTCACAGTGGACCGACAAGGCAGGACTGCCACGTCTCTGCTCAACACATCTCTATGATGGTGAGACCGGTGAGAAGTTTGACCAGCCGGCAACAGTAGGTATCACATACTTCTTGAAGCTCGGCCACATGGTTGAGGATAAGATGCATGCTCGTTCCATCGGTCCGTACAGCCTTATCACCCAGCAGCCTCTTGGAGGTAAAGCACAGTTTGGTGGTCAGCGCTTCGGTGAGATGGAGGTATGGGCTCTTGAGGCATTCGGTGCCAGCCATGTACTGCAGGAGATACTGACAGTGAAGTCGGATGATGTCACAGGACGTAGCAAGGCATACGAGGCTATTGTCAAGGGTGATCCAATGCCAACTCCTGGTATCCCTGAGTCTCTGAACGTATTGTTACATGAGCTCCGCGGCTTAGGATTAAGCATCAAGCTCGATTAGACAGAATGGTAATTTGTAAATTGTAAAATTGTAAATTAAGACTATGGCTTTTAAGAAAGATAATAAAGTAAAGAGTAATTTTACCAAGATTACCATTGGTCTGGCTTCGCCGGAGGAAATCCTTGAGAACTCTTATGGTGAGGTGACCAAGCCAGAGACCATCAACTACCGTACATACAAGCCAGAGCGCGACGGTTTGTTCTGTGAGCGCATCTTCGGTCCTACCAAGGACTATGAGTGCGGCTGTGGTAAGTACAAGCGTATCCGTTACAAGGGTATCGTCTGTGACCGTTGTGGTGTTGAGGTGACAGAGAAGAAGGTTCGCCGTGAACGTAGCGGTCATATCGAGTTGGTAGTACCTGTAGCACATATATGGTATTTCCGTTCTTTGCCTAATAAGATTGGTTATTTGCTGGGTCTTCCTACAAAGAAGCTCGACAGCATCATCTACTATGAGCGCTACGTTGTCATTCAGCCAGGTGTTCTCGAGGGAATGCAGGATGCTGACGGTAATGCAATGAACGGCTCTCGTAAGTTCGACCTTCTGACAGAGGAGGAGTATCTCAATATTGTTGATAACAAACTCCCGGACGGTAATGAGTATCTTGACGACAGTGACCCTAACAAGTTCATTGCCAAGATGGGTGCTGAAGCAGTCTATGATCTGCTTGCAGGTCTCGATCTCGACCGTTTGGCAGGTGAGCTGCGCGACCGTGCTACTACCGATAATAGTCAACAGCGTAAGACAGAGGCTCTGAAGCGTCTGCAGGTAGTGGAGTCTTTCCGCGTGTCAAAGGACATCAACCGTCCTGAGTGGATGATAATGAAGATTATCCCTGTGACACCACCGGAGCTGCGTCCGCTGGTACCGCTGGATGGTGGTCGTTTTGCCACTTCCGACCTCAATGACCTCTATCGTCGTGTCATCATTCGTAACAACCGTCTGAAGAGACTCATCGAGATAAAGGCTCCGGAAGTAATTCTCCGTAATGAGAAGCGTATGCTCCAGGAGGCTGTGGACTCATTGTTTGACAATAGCCGTAAGGCATCAGCTGTTAAGAGTGAGAGCAACCGCCCGTTGAAGTCACTCTCCGACTCTCTGAAAGGTAAGCAGGGACGTTTCCGTCAGAATCTTCTCGGTAAGCGTGTCGACTATTCCGCACGTTCCGTTATCGTCGTTGGTCCTGAGCTGAAGATGGGTGAGTGCGGTCTGCCTACACTGATGGCAGCAGAGCTTTACAAGCCGTTCATCATCCGTAAACTCATTGAGCGCGGTATCGTGAAGACGGTGAAGAGTGCAAAGAAGATAGTTGACCGTAAGGAACCTGTTATCTGGGATATCCTGGAGAATGTGATGAAAGGTCATCCGGTACTGTTGAACCGTGCTCCGACGCTGCACCGCTTGGGTATTCAGGCATTCCAGCCTAAGCTCATTGAAGGAAAGGCTATCCAGTTGCACCCGTTGGCTTGTACGGCATTCAATGCCGACTTCGACGGTGACCAGATGGCTGTACACCTTCCACTGTCCAACGAGGCAATCCTTGAGGCACAGATTCTCATGCTCCAGAGCCATAACATTCTGAATCCTGCTAACGGTGCTCCTATCACTGTTCCGTCACAGGATATGGTGCTCGGACTCTACTATATCACAAAGATTCGTCCGGGAGCAAAGGGTGAAGGTCTGATTTTCTACGGTCCGGAAGAGGCTATCATTGCATATAATGAAGGAAAGTGCGACCTGCACGCTCAGGTGAAGGTTGTTGTCAACGACCTCGTTGACGGCAAGTATGTGAAGCGTATGGTGGAGACCTCTGTTGGTCGTGTCATCGTCAATGGCATCGTTCCTGATGAGGTAGGTTTCTTCAACGATATCATTTCCAAGAAGACCCTTCGTGGCATCATTGCCGATGTTATCAAGATGGTTGGTATGGCTCGCGCCTGCGAGTTCCTCGATGGTATCAAGAACCTCGGTTACCGTATGGCATACGTTGCCGGTCTGTCCTTCAACCTCGATGATATCATCATTCCGAAGGAGAAGGAAGAGATTGTTGAGCGTGGTAACCGCGAAGTAGAGGAAATTACCAATAACTACAATATGGGTTTCATCACCGATACTGAGCGTTACAATCAGGTTATCGACACATGGACACACGTAAACAACGACCTTGGTAACATCCTGCTGAAGCAGATGACAGAGGCCGACCAGGGCTTTAACGCTGTTTATATGATGCTCGACTCTGGTGCCCGTGGTTCTAAGGACCAGATCAAGCAGCTCTCTGGTATGCGTGGTCTGATGGCAAAGCCACAGAAGGCTGGTGCAGAAGGTCAGCAGATTATTGAGAACCCTATCCTCTCTAACTTCAAGGAGGGAATGTCAGTGCTCGAATACTTCATTTCTTCACACGGTGCACGTAAGGGTCTTGCCGACACCGCCATGAAGACTGCCGATGCTGGTTATCTGACTCGTCGTCTCGTTGATGTAAGCCACGATGTCATAATCACAGAGGAAGACTGTGGCACATTGCGTGGTCTCGTTTGCACAGCCCTGAAGAGTGGTGATGAGGTTATTTCTTCACTCTATGAGCGTATTCTCGGTCGTGTGTCAGTACATGATGTCATCCATCCTACAACAGGTGAGCTTATCGTTGCTGCCGGTGAGGAGATTACAGAGGTCAAGGCACAGGCTATTGAAGACTCTCCTATAGAGAGCGTAGAGATCCGTTCAGTGCTCACCTGCGAATCTAAGCATGGTGTATGTATGAAGTGCTACGGTCGTAACCTTGCTACAGCACGTATGGTGCAACTTGGAGAGGCTGTCGGTGTCATCGCTGCACAGGCTATCGGTGAGCCAGGTACCCAGTTGACCTTGCGTACGTTCCACGCCGGTGGTGTGGCTGGTAATGCAGCAGCCAATGCCAGCATTGTGGCAAAGAACGACAGTAAGATAGAATTCGACGAGCTCCGTACCGTACCGTTTATCGAGCGTCAGGCCGATGACACAGAGAAGGCTTGTGAGATGGTTGTCAGCCGTCTGGCCGAGGTACGCTTCGTTGACCCGAACACCAATATCGTCCTTTCTACGATGAACGTGCCATACGGTAGCTCACTCTACTTCAAGCAGGGTGAAAAAGTAAAGAAAGGTGACCTCATTGCTAAGTGGGACCCGTTCAATGCCGTTATCGTCAGCGAGTATGCCGGTGTTGTTCGCTTCCATGATGTTGTCGAAGGTGTCACATACCGTGCTGAGACCGATGATGCAACAGGTCTGGAAGAGCGTATCATTACCGAGACAAAGGACCGTAACCGCGTACCTACCTGCGACATCGTGAAGAAGGGTGCGAAGAAGAATAAGGAAACTGGTCGTTACAATGCTGAGGACATCCTCGGAACATATATCTTCCCTGTGGGAGGACATATCGAGCAGCGCATCCAGGAAGGTTCTACAATCAGTACAGGTACCACACTTGTCAAGATTCCACGTGCTATGGGTGGTGCCGGCGATATCACTGGTGGTCTGCCACGTGTCACAGAGCTCTTTGAGGCGCGTAACCCGTCTAACCCCGCTGTTGTCAGCGAAATCGACGGTGAGGTCACAATGGGTAAGCTCAAGCGTGGTAACCGCGAGATTGTCGTCACCTCTAAGACCGGTGAGCAGCGTAAGTACCTCGTATCACTCTCTAAGCAGGTTCTTGTTCAGGAGCATGATGCAGTACGTGCTGGTACACCACTCTCCGACGGTGTCATCACCCCGGCAGATATCCTTGCCATCAAGGGTCCAACGGCTGTCCAGGAGTATATCGTCAATGAGGTACAGGACGTTTACCGCCTGCAAGGTGTGAAGATTAACGACAAGCACTTTGAGATCATCGTGCGTCAGATGATGCGTAAGGTTATGATCAACGACCCAGGTGATACCTCATTCCTTGAGAGCGACATTGTTGACAAGCTCGACTTTGCAGAGGAGAACGACCGTATCTGGGGCAAGAAAGTCGTTATCGACGAGGGCGACTCAGAGGTATGCTATAAGGGTATGATTATCTCTGCCCGTAAGCTGCGCGATGAGAACTCCAGCCTGAAGCGCCGCGATATGCGTCTCGTACAGGTTCGTGATGCTGTGCCTGCAACATCAACACAGATTCTGCAGGGTATCACACGTGCTGCTCTCCAGACGAAGAGCTTCATGTCAGCAGCATCGTTCCAGGAGACTACGAAGGTACTCAACGAGGCAGCTATCAAGGGTAAGACCGACTACCTTGAGGGTATGAAGGAGAACGTTATCTGTGGTCACCTCATCCCTGCCGGTACAGGTCTGCGTCAGTGGGAGAAACTCATTGTAGGCTCCAAGGAAGAGTACGAGCGCATGCAGGCAAACAAGCGTAATGTGCTCGACTTCGCAGAGGACAAGGTTGACGTAGTACAGGAATAACCCTGACTTAATCGTCATATATAACACGTGGGCTCACCAATTGGTGGGCCCACTTTCTGTATCTCAATAACCCATAATCCATAACCTTTATCAGTGATGGAAGTGAGGGCTTATTTTCGTTCTTCCGGATACTCTATGCGTGTGTGATACATTGACATTAGGCGCTCGATGAGTGTTTGTTTTGCCTGACTGATATCGTGGAAGGTGATGGGGCAGTCAGTGAAGAATCCGTCATTGACCTGTGTGTCGATGATGCGGTTGACCAGTGTGCTGATGGTTTCTTCGGTGTATTCCTTCAGTGATCGTGACGCTGCTTCTACGGAGTCGCACATCATCAGTATGGCTTGTTCGCGTGATGATGGGTTTGGTCCCGGATATCTGAAGAGTGTTTCGTCGATTTCCTCGTCCGGATGTTCGTTCTTATAGTTTACATAGAAGTATTTCGCAAGGCCCTCTCCGTGATGTGTTGTTATGAACTCTTTTATTATTCCAGGGAGGTTATAGTTTTCAGCAAGCTTCAGTCCGTCTGTCACGTGACTGATAATTATCTTTGCACTTTCGATGTCGTTAAGTTGCTGGTGCGGATTGACTCCAGCCTGGTTCTCTGTGAAGAATACCGGATTCTCCATCTTACCTATGTCATGATAGAGCGCTCCAGTACGTATCAGCTGACCGTTAGCTCCAATCCTGTGGGCAATCTCTGCTGCGAGGTTACCCACGGTGATGCTATGCTGGAAGGTGCCTGGTGCCACTTCGCTCAATTGCCTCAGCAGCTTGTTGTTGGAGTTCGATAATTCGAACAGTGTCACCGTGGACGTAAATCCGAAGGTCTTCTCTATGATGAGCATCAGCGGATAGGCGAAGAGCAGGAAGAATCCATTGGCTGCAAAATGCCAGTATATTGTCTGGTCGAGCTTGGACACATCGTCACTCTGTATCAGCTGTAGGGCAAGATATACTGCCGCAGAGCCTAAGGTGACAAGCAGTGCCGTGAGGAATATCTGTGATCGCTTCTCGAGTGCCCGCAGCGAATATATTGCGATGAGTCCAGCAACAATCTGTACTATGATGAATTCATATTGGTATTTTACTGCCACAGCACAAATCAGTATCATTGTCACATGTGTATTGAATGCGGTGCGTGAGTCTGTGAACACACGGATGAAGATAGGCGCAAGGGCGAATGGTATCAGATAGACGCTGAATTTATTGAACTCCATCATCAGTGACACGAGTACAGGGAAGATGACAATCATGGAGAAGAGCATCGTCAGACTGCGCGTCCTCTTGAAATATTCTGCATGGTAGCGTGTCAGATATGTCATGAAGAGCAGGATGAGAATCAGTACATACAAGGTCTGCCCGACAATGGTGGAAATAATCTCGTCTTCAGATGAGTTACGTTGCTCCATTGCCTTTTCAAAGCTGTTCAGCACAAGGAATGTGTGATGGTCAACGATATCACCGCGTTCTATGATGCGCTGTCCATCAAGTACCATTCCGCTGGCTTGCGGTATGAGGCTCAGCTGGTCGTTGAGCTCCGTTTCACTACGTTCCTTGTCATATTTGATATTCGGCTCAATGTATTCGTTGAGGTTGTATCGCTGTAATGCCTGCCGTTGTTTGACCAGTTCCTCGTTCTGAAACAGTTGCTCGTATGCAGTCAGTGTAGAAAGGAAGGTGCGTGGCACGGTGGGGTTGACCTGCTTTCCCTCAACGATACGCATCTGCAGCGTTGTGTCCTTGGAGATTTTGTTGTATTCTGTCGGGTCCATGATACCACGCTGATAGAGCTGTTCCAGCCGGTTCGCAATCAGTTCCACGTAGGTGTCTGGCAAATCATTTAATCCGTTTTTGAAATTAGCCCGGAAACGTTCCACCTGTTGTGCGCCGATGTCGTTGTTCCGATAGTAATATGGTTGGAACAGACGTGTCACGGAGTCGCGCTCAGCTATCAGTGTGGCCTCGTTCTTGAATATGGGAAAATCAAATTTAGCGATGAGCTGACCATACATCCACGGCTTCCCTTCGTCATAATGGAACATACGTCCCTCGGTACGCGGAAGGACCCATACGATGATAGTCACTGGTATAAGGACCAGTATGAAGCGTGTCGTGAGATTACGCCAGAAATGGCGATCAGTCTTTTCGTATCTTTTAGCCATAGCATTCAGGAAAGTTGACTATATTATCAAATGTTTTTGCAAAAATAAGAAAAAAGTGTATCTTTGCAACGATTTTTTGAAATTATTACATGTCAGAAAGAAAAGTAAGGGTGCGTTTTGCACCAAGTCCTACCGGTGCCCTGCATATTGGTGGTGTGCGCACAGCACTATATAACTACCTTTTTGCACGCCAGCATGGTGGAGATTTAGTTTTCCGTATAGAAGATACGGACAGTAGCCGTTTTGTACCTGGAGCAGAGGAGTATATCCTTGAATCATTCCGTTGGTTAGGTATCAAATTCGACGAAGGAGTAAGCTTCGGTGGCGATAAGGGTCCCTATCGTCAGAGTGAGCGTCGTGAGATATACAAGAAGTATGTTCTGCAGCTCCTTGACGAAGGCAAGGCCTATATAGCCTTTGATACCCCTGAGGAGTTGGAGGCAAAACGTAACGAGATTAAGAATTTCCAGTATGATGCCAAGACACGTGGGATGATGCGTAATTCGCTCACGATGTCAAAGGAGGATGTCGAGGCACGTATAGACGATGGCAAGCAGTATGTAGTCCGTTTTAAGATTGACCCGGGACAGGAAATTCTTGTCAATGATATGATTCGTGGCGAAGTACGCGTAAGAAGTGAGATTCTTGATGACAAGGTGCTCTACAAGAGTGTTGACGAATTACCGACATATCATCTTGCCAATATTGTTGACGACCACCTAATGGAAATCTCCCATGTCATCCGGGGAGAGGAGTGGCTGCCAAGTGCTCCGCTGCATGTATTGCTCTATCGGGCTTTCGGGTGGGAAGAGACGATGCCGCGTTTTGCACATCTTCCGCTGTTGCTGAAACCCGAAGGCAAAGGAAAGCTGTCCAAGCGCGATGGTGACCGCCTTGGGTTCCCTGTCTTCCCATTGGAGTGGCACGATCCCAAGACTGGTGAGGTGTCGAGCGGCTACCGTGAGAGCGGCTATTTCCCAGAGGCTGTCGTGAATTTCCTTGCCCTACTGGGTTGGAATCCTGGCACCGAGCAGGAACTGTTCACCCTTGACGAGCTTGTTGAGGCCTTCGACATCAGTCGCTGCTCAAAGGCCGGTGCGAAGTTTGACTACCAGAAGGGTATGTGGTTCAACCATGAGTATATTCTCAAGAAGAGTAATGAAGAAATAGCAAATCTGTTTGCCCCGATAGTTGCCAACAATGGTGTGGAGGCAAGCATGGAGCGTATCACGACCGTTGTGCGTATGATGAAGGACCGAGTCAGCTTTGTAAAGGAGCTGTGGCCGCTATGTTCGTTCTTCTTTATTCCACCGACAGAATATGATGAGAAGACCCGTAAGAAACGCTGGAAGGAATATTCTGCACAGCAGATGACGGAGCTGTCTCAGGTCCTTGCCGCCATTGACGACTTCTCTATTGAGGGTCAGGAGCCCGTTGTCATGAAATGGGTGGAGGACAAGGGCTATAAGCTTGGTGATGTCATGAACGCCTTCCGTCTCTGCCTCGTTGGTGAAGGAAAAGGTCCAGGTATGTTCGATATTACCGCCTTCTTAGGTAAGGAAGAAACCCTCTCCCGTCTGCGCCGCGCCATTGACGTGTTGGCATAGCTACTCTCAACTCTCAACCCTCAACTCTCGACTCTCAACTCTCAACCCTCAACCCTCGACTCTCGACTCTCAACTCTCAACCCTCAACCCTCAACTAATAGTGTACAACCTCATAATATATTTATATCAGTTTGGTGTTTTCGTCTATTCATTTTTCAATGAGAAGGTGAAGAAGATGTGGCAGGGCGAGCGCGATGCCATTCGCATACTGCGTGAGAAGGTTGACCCGAATGCTCGTTATGTATGGTTTCATGCTGCATCGCTCGGAGAGTTTGAACAGGGACGCCCACTTATGGAACAGCTGCGTCGTGACCATCCCGAATACAAGATACTCCTGACATTCTTCTCTCCATCCGGCTATGAGGTGAGGAAGAACTACGAAGGTGCCGACATTATCACTTATCTGCCGCTGGACACTATTACCAATGCACGCTGCTTCCTGCGTACCATCCGTCCTGAGATGGCGTTCTTCATCAAGTACGAATTCTGGTATAACTACCTTCATATACTTCGTCACCGTAATGTGCCAGTATATAGCGTGTCCAGTATCTTCCGTCCGGAACAGGTGTTCTTCAAGTGGTATGGACGTCAGTATGGACATGTATTGAAGTGTTTTACACATTTCTTCGTCCAGAACGAGGTCAGTAAGGAACTGTTGGGCAAGATAGGTATTCATGATGTGACAATCGTTGGTGATACACGCTTCGACCGTGTACTGCATATTAAGGAACAGACACGCCAGTTGCCCATTGTTGAGTCTTTCCGCGCTTCACGACCGGCAATGGTGGCAGGAAGTAGCTGGCAACCTGATGAGGAGATTTTTGTGCGTTATTTCAACGAGCATAAAGACTGGAAGCTGATTATAGCACCGCATGTAATAGGAGAAGATCACCTAAGGCAGATAGAGAAATTGCTTGAGGGACGAAAGGTTATCCGTTATACGGCGGCAGAAAAGCTGCCTGCTACTGATTTCCCGTCATTAGCATCCTATGATGTGCTCATCATTGACTGTTATGGTCTGTTGTCAAGTATCTATGGATATGGTGATGTGGCATATATCGGCGGAGGCTTTGGCGTCGGCATTCATAACCTGCTTGAGGCGGCTGTATGGGGTGTTCCGGTAGTCTTTGGACCGAACAACCAGCGATTTCAGGAAGCACAGGAGCTGAAAGCTGTTTGTGGCGGATTCGAGATAAATAGTTACGACGATTTTGAACGCCTTATGTCACAGTTTGCCAATGCAGAATACCTGCAGTCATGTGGCACAAAGGCCGGTGAATATGTGAAGAGTCGTGCTGGCGCAACCAATCTTATCCTCTCGGCAGTCGGACTGTAATTAACCATAACGAAAACCATAACCAATGAAACGAATTCATTTATTTCTTATCTTCAGCCTCATGGTGACAATGGTGATATGTATGTCTGCTTGTGGCGATGATGATGACCGTTATGTTGATATTGATGTCGATGAAATAGTAAAGAATGCCCCTGGAACATGGGATGTGATCAGTGTATCCTATCGTAACGATAAGCGTCAGATTGTCGATCCTCCTCAACAGACGGTAGATGGAGGTGTGCTGATCCTCGAAAATGTTGGTGGTACTTATAAGTATAAAGTGACGGTCAACGGTGACCTATATGACGAGGGCACATATACTATAGGTACGCTCTATTTCCGCTTTAATACGAAGAAACAAAACTGGGATACGAAACAGTTACAGATAGCGAAGGTTGAGGATGGAGGAAAAACTCTTCAGCTTAACCTCAAAGAAGGTGATGGCACATATCTCTTTACAATTAGGAAGAGGTAGTTACACTTTTATAGACCATATATTAATGTGTTATGATAGAGAATCAAGTGCTGCAGGCAATACGTGAGCGTCGTTCTATACGTCGCTTTAAGCCAGAGCAGATTACAGATGAAGAACTCGAGACGGTGCTTAAGGCAGGCACGTGGGCTCCGACAGGAATGGGAACACAGGCACCATTTATTGTAGCTGTTCAAGATGAGGAGCTGCGCCACCGTCTTGAGGCCATTAATGCTGAGATAATGGGTGTAACCAGTAATCCATATTATGATGCACCGACGATGGTTCTTGTCTTTGCTCCGAAAGATAATTATAACCACGAGCGTGACGGTAGTCTGGTACTTGGAAATATGATGCTTGCTGCACACAGCATCGGATTGGCATCATGCTGGATTAACCGTGTTGATAAGATGTTTGAACGTGACGACTGTCAACGATTGCTGAAAGAGTGGGGACTGCCTGAAGGTCTTGTCGGCATAGGATCCTTGGCCCTTGGATATGCTTCCTCACACCCGAAGAATATTAAGGAACGTAAACCAGATTATTATAGAGTAATAAAATAATAACAATGGGAAAGATAATACTCACAGGCGACCGCCCAACAGGAAAACTACATTTAGGACATTATGTTGGTTCATTGCGTCGTCGCGTACAGCTTCAGAACGAAGGCAACTACGACCGTATGTTTGTCTTTATGGCAGATGTGCAGGCTCTGACAGATAATGCAGACAACCCGGAAAAGATACGCCAGAATATCGTTGAGGTGGCGTTAGACTATCTCTCTGCAGGTCTCGACCCAGAGCAATGTGTGCTCTTTATTCAAAGTCAGATACCAGAACTCGCTGAGCTCACCACCTACCTGATGAACCTTATTACGGTGAGCCGTGTACAACGTAATCCGACAGTGAAGACGGAGATAAAGATGCGTAATTTTGAGGCGAATATCCCATTGGGTTTCTTCTGTTATCCTGTCAGTCAGGCTGCCGACATAACATTATTCAAAGCTACTACAGTGCCGGCAGGAGAAGACCAGGAGCCAATGCTTGAGGTTACCCGTGAGCTGGTGCGCCGTTTTAATTCTACATACGCCCCTGTGCTCGTTGAGCCTGATATTATGCTGCCGGAGAATGCTACGGCACGCCGTCTGCCAGGTACTGATGGCAAGGAGAAGATGAGTAAGAGCTTGGGTAACTGTATCTATTTGAGTGATTCTGCAGAAGATGTATGGCAGAAAGTACGCTCGATGTACACAGACCCTACGCATGTAAACCTCAATGACCCAGGACATGTAGAGGGAAATGCTGTGTTTACATATCTTGATACTTTCAGTACAGATGCTGACTTTGCGGAGTTCTGGCCGGAGTATAAGAACCTTGATGAGCTCAAGGATCATTATACACGTGGCGGACTGGGTGATATGAAGTGTAAGAAATTCCTTAATCAGGTTATCAATAAGATGCTCGAACCTATCCGTGAGCGCCGTTCAGAATATGAAAAGGATATACCGGAGATATTCAATATCCTGCGCAAGGGTACCGATGAGGCTCGTGCCGTTGCAGCACAGACGATGGATGAGGTACGTGCAGCAATGCGCATCAATTATTTTGATGACGCTGAACTGATACAACAGCAAACAGCGAAGTTCGCTAAATAATCGTAAGCTGTAAACTAAGAATAAAGCGAGTGTTAACCAAACACTCGCTTTATTCTTTCCAGACCCTCCATCATCACACTTCTGGGACATGCTATGTTCACTCGCAGGTAGCCTTCACCGGCATTCCTGCCATACATAGTACCGCTGTTTACCATTACGCGACCTTCGTGTAGCAGCCGGGCAGCAGCAGTGTCCGAGCTGATTCCCAGCTTCTCGATGTTTATCCAAGGCAAATAGGAGCCTTCCATCTTCAATACCTCCATCTGCTGTATGTGCTCGTTGAGAAAAGCTTTCAACGCCTGATAATTGTCCCAGATATATTCATTCAGCTCGTCAATCCAATCCTCACTCTCGTTATAGGCCGCTTCTAAAGCCACGGGACCAAAGGGGTTGAGGTCACATGTCTCGTGGATATTTATTATGCGGTCGATTCGATGTCTCAGCGAGGGACTCTTGCATATAATATTGGATGTCTGAAGTCCAGCGATATTAAATGACTTACTTGGGGAGTTCAGAATGACGCAGTTGTCTTCGCATGCGCTGTTGACGGATGCAAAGGGAGTGTATTTATAACCTGGCATTACCAGCTCGCAATGAATCTCATCGGCAATGACCGTTACGCCGTGTCGCATGCATATCTCATTCATCCTTGCCAGTTCGTCTTTCGTCCAAACCCTGCCAGCAGGATTATGAGGGTTGCAGAGGAGAAATACAGTTGTCTTTGCGTCAGCACATTTCTGCTCGAAGTCATCGAAGTCGATGATGTAACTGTCGTCTTTGCGCAGCAGCGGATTCTCCAGTATCTGACACCCGCTGTTCTTTATGCATGTGAAGAAACAGTTATACACAGGAGTCTGTACCAATACGTTCTCTCCTGGTTGTGCAATAGCTTTGATAGCGCATGTGACAGCTGGTACTACGCCAATGGTGTAGATAATCCATTGTTGTTCGATTTTCCAGTCGTGGCGTCGGTCAAACCAGCTGATGACGGCATCGTAATAGCTTTGTGGTACTAACGTATAGCCGAAAACGCCGTGGTCAAGCCTACATTGCAGAGCCTGTCGTATGGCAGGCGCTGCCTTGAAGTCCATGTCAGCAATCCACATTGGCAGGACATCGTCTTCTTTCGGTAAATCCCATTTGTAACAGTGGGAACCCCGTCGTGTTACGATTTCATCAAAATTGTACTTTGTTGTTTGGTTCATAGTATTGAGCTTTAATGTTTTCTAGAATCTCTAGTATTTCTAGAATCTCTAGTATTTTTAGGTTAAGGTAGATTGGTCTTAATGATGCAGTCTTTAGGTGATCGTGCGAACTCGTCGTATGTTATTTGTCCGATTTCATCGGCAATGATGTGTCCAGTGAGCGGATTCTTAATCTCTGTGATACGTCCTACGATAGTGGCATTTACTTCACTGTCCTCAAAAGCTCTGTCGCAGGCGGCATCGAAGGTGCAGTTGTCCAATACCAGTCCCTTTGCATAGCACAGTGGTTGCTCACCTTTAATATGGCAGCGTACGAGTCTGACGTTCTTGGAGTGCCATGCCAGGTATTCACCGTCGAGTACGGAATCGTATATCGTCACATTCTCACATTCCCAGAAAGAGTCTTTCGTCACTATATGTGCATTATGTATCTCCACATCCTTGCAATATTGGAAGATATATAACGAGTCGCTCTTCAGATCATCGATATACACATTCTTGCAATACATGAAAGGATAGGTACCGTTATGAAGTGTTACGTTTTTCCCTTTCAGACCATCGATATTCCACAACGTCTCATCGGCATCGTTGATGAAGACATTTTCCAATGTGAGATTCCTCATCTCCCGGAACAGTTTTGGCGCATCGATAACAGTGTTGCGCATTGTCATGTCATTACTATACCATATCGCAGAGCGCGAGCCTGCCTCGAAGTGGCAGTTCGTGATGATACTGCCATCGACATGCCACCATGGGTATTTGCCTATAAAACGGCAATTGTCGGCTTCTATGTCCTTACAGCACTTGATTCCCGACTCACCATCCGTGATGATGATGTTCTCAAGGCGTGTATCTTGTATGCCGAACAGGGGACGTTCACCGCCAAAAGTTTGGTCTTTGATGGTTTTCATTATGCAAAAATACGAATAATAATTGATTATAATGTTTTTTATGCTATCTTTGTCGTGAAAAATTATCTTATGAGGACTTTAACGCGTTTTACCCTGTTGACAGTATATCTGTTATGCAATCTTTGCATGACAGCACAGCCGGTTTGTCATGTCGCACGCTACACGGAGGATTCTGGTCTTGCACAGTGGCATGTCACACAGATGTTACAGGATACTGACGGGATGATATGGTTTTCGACATGGAATGGGTTAGACCGCTTTGACGGTTGTAATTTTACTAACTTCAAGTCTGATGCCGGTGATAAATGTGTCATGCCTACCGACCGCATACGTAATATAATGCTAAACAAGAGTGGTGAGTTGGTATGTAAGACAGATGAAGGGTGGTATCTCTTTAACCGCAGGACTGGTGAGTTCTCTCTGTCTGAGAAACCGCAAGTGTATGGCTCAGCTTATCCGCGTGGGACGAGAGTGAAACAATTCCCTGTTGACTTCAGAGACAAGTATGGGGTGTTATGGCGTATCGGAGAAGACGGTTCTTTGTCCTATTGTGACGGCTCCTCCTTTGTGACTTATCCTGTAGATGAGCCTTTCCGTGAGTTGTTGAATATAATGGAAGACCGTCAGCACAATCTATGGTTGATGCTGAAGGGTGGTGTGGTACGTCTGTCCTTCGCAAGGCAGAAAATATTGGATTTCCACTTAATGCCAGCGGCACTGCCAGGATGTTTCTATGTTGACAGTCAGCACCGCTACTGGGTTGGAACAAAGGATGATGGTGTGTTACGTGTTTACGATAAGAGTAATAATCTTTTAGGATATATGGGGCGTGACGGACTACTTCATAACTCATATACCTTGTTTGGCTCTCCAATATACCGTATTACTCAAACCTCAGAGGGCACATTCTGGATAGGAAGTAAACCTGATGGGTTGTTGCGTCTTCGCGAACAACAGGGACGATTTACCATAGACCATTTCTCCAAGGTTAAGGGTTTCCCCCTGCCCTGTAATGATGTATATGACATTGTAGAGGATAGCCATCATCGTTTATGGATAGCAACGATGGGTGGCGGACTCTGTTGTATGCTTAACCCGAGAGATGAGAGTCCTACAAAAATAGTCCGTTTCATCGAGCGAAAGGATTATCCTTCGATGAGAGAGCACCGTGTACGCTTTATATATATTACCAGTGACCAGAAACTGCTTGCTGCTACGACAGAGGGTTTACTTGTCGGTGATGTCAGTGGGGCAGACCTTTCGCGAATGACATTCCGATTACACCGCAAGGAGGCCGAGCGAGGCAATAGCCTGAGTAGTAATGCTACGATGGATGTGCTGGAGATGCCTGGCGGACGTTTCTTCGTCAGTACAGAGAGTGGGGGAGTGAACGAAATCCTCACTAAAGACCTTCTTGCCGAGACATTGGAATTCAGACATTATGACCGCCATTGCGGCCTGCCATCTGATATAACCTTGGCGCTGTCTCGTCTTTCTCGGGACGAAATACTGATAGTGGGCAGTAATGTCCTTATGACGCTTAATATCACTGATGGAACAACGGGTTCCTATGACACACGCTTTTTCAACAGACCTTGTCGCTTTGCTGAGTCATGTCCTATACAACTGCCTGACGGCAGATGGATCTTTGGTTTTCATAATGGTGCCTTTACTATGTCAGGGGAGTCATTCTATAAGAGTACATATGCTCCTTCTCTCGTTGTCACGCGAGTGTCGGTAAACGGTGCCGACCGCTTCTTTCACCTTGCTGACGAGTTAACGCTGCAACCTGACGAGCGCAACCTCACTATTTCATTTGCTGCACTGGACTATACCGCGTTGGAAGGAGTAAATTATGCCTACCGTCTTAATGATGGAAAATGGATGTACCTTGGTGATGACCATATGGTGTCATTCGTAGATCTTTCCCCAGGTACATATACCCTGCAGGTACGCTCAACAAATGGCGATGGGGAGTGGGGAGAAAATATTACAGAGATAAAGATTACGGTGTTACCGTACTTTTTTGAAACTATTCTTGGAAAAATACTACTGTGGCTCCTCGCATTGTCTGTTATTGGTGGTGTGGTCTATACATATTTATATATAAGGCGTATAAACCGGCAGCGTCATGAGACCCTTGAGGCTTACCTGGCACTGATAGCCGAAGGAGCGAAGGAACGAGAGAACGATGGATTAAGGAAACCGGATAACGACGATATGATAGAGTTGGAGAGCGAAGTGCCTAAGGTCGCCTCCATCTCACGGTCACCAGAGGACGAGGCGTTCATGGCTCGTGTGATGGATTATGTTGAGCGGCATATCGGTGATGCCGATGCCAACGTGGTGGATATGGCAGCAGAGGCTGCAACCAGCAAGTCCGGACTAAACCGTAAGATGAAATCTATTGTTGGTCTGACTCCTGCCGATTTCATACGTGAGGCACGTATCAAACGTGCCTGTAAGCTGTTGCGTGACACTACTGACAGCGTTGCGGATATAGCATACCATTGTGGCTTTACAGACCCAAAGTATTTCGGAAAGTGTTTCAAGGCGTCTGTCGGAATGTCACCGTCAGACTATCGCAATTAAAATAATCCCATTTCATCGATATTACCAAGTTGTTTTGCGCAACTTGGTATTTTTTTACCCATTTATTGAAACAATTTTACCCTATTGCTTAGGTTGTACGGTAGTAATTTTGCAGCGTGACAGTCTCACTAACTCAACTTTCGCATGTTAAGTAGATATAGGAAGATAAAGGGAGATAGCCGCTTCTCAGCGGCGGGAGATAAAGGACGTTACTCTGTTTGCGGTGATTCTGCAGTAAAACGAATGTTTTTTATTTTCTTCTATCTCCTTCTAACTCCCTTTATCTACAAGGCAAGCGAAGCTTGCGAAACTTAAATTATCAACAATAAAAACAATCAACATGAAACAAATCAAATTCTGGTCGCTCCTCGCGATGCTCATCTTCGGACTTGTCCTCGGTGTACAGGCAAAGAAAGTACATACCCTGGGTGATTCCACGATGGCTCCCTATGACGAGAGTGCCACCAACACGCGAGGGTGGGGAATGTATTTTGGTAACTTCCTCACCAACGGATGGACATCCGTGAACTATGCCAAGGGAGGACGTGACTCTCGTGGCGGTTACAACGAATTATGGCAGAATGCCAAGAACAATGTGGAAGCTGGCGACTATGTGCTCATTCAGTTTGCACACAACGACACTCAGTACAATGGTATGGACAACCTGCAATTGCAGGACTACTACAACAGTATCGGTGATGCCACCAATGCCGCTGCCGTTAAGAAAGACGGTCGCGGTACCATCCCGGCTTCTACCTATAAGGAATGTCTGAAGCAGATTATCGATGCAGTAAAGACGAAGGGTGCAATCCCCATTCTCGTATCTGCTGTTTGCCGCTGCTATTTTACTAATGGTGCAGCACCTATTACTCGTCCGGGTCGTCACGACCTCGGTGACAAGTTCTCCGTTCTCGAGTCTGACGGCATCCATGCCAACCAGAGTGTACCTGCCGATAATCACACATGGGACTATAGTTACCAGATGCAGCAGTTGGCTGCTGCCGAGGGTGTGGCATTTATCGATATGACGCAAGCCACGAAGAACCTCTACGAGAGCTATGGCACCTATGACAAGTGCTACGCAGCGTTGTTTGACAAGGGTGCAGAGACAGACAATACCCACTATAATCTTACCGGTGCACTCACGGCAGCGCGCCTGTGTGCACAACTTATTAAAGAAAAGGGTATCCTCACGGATGCTATTGAGATACCTACTGACCTCTCATGCAACCCTTCTGTCGCTGATATGGGTGAGGTATATGTCGGACAATCAGCTACTAAGGAGCTCACTCTGAGCGGTCTGGGCCTTGATCCCGCCGAAGGTAATGTGACGATAACTGCTACAGACGGTATACAGTTGTCTGCCGACAAGCAGAATTGGCAGACCGAACTGTCTGCTGACTATACCAACGGCACACTCATAAAGACTTTCTATGCTAAGGTTGCTGTCACTGCAACAGGAACGTTCAATGGTACTATCACTGCTTCAACAGGTTCAAGGACCGTCGAGATACCGGTGACAGTCAATGGTATAGAATTGGGTGGTGGCGATCCTTTTACTGCCAAGTGGACAATGAACTCTACCGATAAGGATCATGCCACTGTTGCTGGTGATGCAACGGCAGCCGATGTGAAATATGAAGGTCTGGAAACCTATGGTTATGTCAATGGCTATGGTGCTCTCATTGCTCCTACGGGATCAACTGGTGCTTGGCCAACAGCAGGTATTGACGATTCTCCCAACCAGTACGTACAGTTCTCTGTGACAGCTCCAGAAGGTAGAAAGCTCGACATCAACAATATTGCAATGAAGATCAAGGCACAGGGCGGAGGCTCTCTGCAGTGCCACGTGTACTACTCTACAGATGGTTTCGTAACACGCAAGACTATTTTCTCTTCTTCAGTTCTCACCAGCACATGGAATGAAATCAATGCTGAGACAGTGGCACAGGTAGAGGAAGGCGAACAACTGTTGATTCGTGTATATCCGTGGTCGGGCAATGTGGACAACGGTCGTTGGATATGTATTCAGGACGTGGCAGTCACAGGTCAGTCGAAGGATGCCGCTGGTGTGAACATTACGGGTACTATCTCATATGCTCTTGACAAGGGTGGTCTCACACAGGGTGACGACGTAGTGTTCAATCCCAATGAACTCAGTGCAGGCTTCGCAGGTAAGTCTTGGACAGCCGGCAGTCAGTTAACTGTTGAAGGCACGCAGTCTTATTCCGGCGCTGACGGTGAGGCAAAGATCACCCAGACAAAGGTGGAGAACAAGTCGGGCAGTCAGACTGCCGGTTCAGCCAATGTGGATAACACCCTCACTTTGACCCTCACTCCTGAGGATGGCTTCTCTTTCGTGCCTACAAAACTCTCTTTCGAAGCTGCGCGCTACGGTACTGATGGTGGTAACATCGGTGCATCGGTCGATGCCGGCGAGACACATGTTGACCTCGTAACCAATGCGAATGTAAACCGCAGTGGTAAATCGCTGTCCATTGCTTCCTTCTCAGAAGAGATAAGCGGTGTGACAGCTACTGCCGACCAACCGCTGAAGGTGAACTTCTCGTTCCTTACCATGAACAATGGAAAGTCGATGGGTCTCTCTAATGTCATTATCGAGGGTACTCTCGTTGGTGCTGCCGCACAGGTGACAAAGTATGCACTGTACACACTGGTGGTGCCTGAAGAGGCTGGTAGCATTAGCCGTGATCCCGATCTGGAGCAGTATAAGGAAGGAACTACAGTAACACTGAAGGCCACCAAGAACTTCGGATATAAGTTCACAGGCTGGCAGGATGCAACAGGAGCAATAGTCTCTACAGATGCACAGACGACAGTAGTGATGGACGGTGAGAAGACCATGAAGGCTGTATTTGAGGATGTCCCCGTATATACAGTCACCGCTAAGGCTGTCAATGATGACGAGCGTCAGATGGGCAGTGTCACGCTGACTCCCAACGACCACCAGAATAAGTATGAGGCTGGAACAGTCATTACAGCAACGGCCAACGAGTCGAAGGTGCTGAAGTTCCTCAACTGGGCTGATGAGAACGAAAATAATAACGCTGCCGCTACACGCCAGCTGACAGTCAACAGTGATATGGAACTCATTGCCAACTATGAGGTGCAGGACTTCATCGCAGTCTTCGATGCCAGCACAACAGCAAACTATGCATATACCACTACTGTCGGCTATCCGTTTGCTGCCGACCAGACATGGGACGCCAACCGCAATGCTAAGTCGTGCGTGGTAAAGATGAGCGACGGCTCACTGTGCTACACCAAAGATGGTGGTACGCCTGTAGTGCGCAACCGTGAGGGCGTGGTCATCGCTGGTATCAACGGTCTCTATCAGAACGGTTACAACACCGCAGATATCGCTTTCCAGTATCAGTTCTCAACAAAGGGCTTTACATCGGCGACATTCAATGCTGATATGTGTGCCAAAAATGGTGCAAAGAAGCAGTATAAGGCTCTTATCAGTGTAGATAATGGTGAGTTCACCGAACTGAAATCGGCATGGGATGTAACGGCTAATGTTGTTAACCCTGTCTCCGTCGACCTTCCTGCAACAGCTGTTGGTAAAGAGCTCGTAGTAATCCGTATCACAGGTACAGGTGATGATACTTATAACAACACTTATCCTTTCGACAAGGAGTTCGACGGTCTGCAGTATTGTGACCACTCAGAGTCTGGTGTGGGTAATGTGTATGTTCTCGGTGAGGCAGAGTTCATTCCAGATACTGATGCCCCACAGGTGACAGCCGTTGTCCCTGCTGATCAGTCAACGGGAATCAGTGCTACTGGTACTATCACAGTGCAGTTTAATGAACGTATCAAGCCCGGTTCTTCTACAGAATCTGCTACGCTCAATGGAACAGAGCTTACTCCTACATGGAGTAGCCGTTCAGTGAGATTCGACTACAGTTTGCTGGATTATAATACAGAATATACTTTTATGATGCCAGTCAACTACGTTCAGGACCGCTCAGGAAACAGTTATACGAAGGAAGTTGTCGTGACATTCACAACGATGGCGCGTCCAACTGTTGCAAAGGGTATGTATGATTTCATAGTTCCTGATGACGGTTCCATCACGGAAGCACTTGCAGCAGCCAATAGTCGTGAGGACAAGACTACCCGCTATCGCGTATTTATAAAGAATGGCAGCTATATCTTCGATACCAATGGTACAACGGTCGGTGGCGACGGTCAGAACTATCCAGACCCACGTTCTTACCTGAAAGCTCCAAATACCAGTTTCATAGGTGAGAGTATGGAGGGTGTGACAATTACAAATATTACACCTGATGCAACCTGGAACAACGGCTTTGGACAGGCTTGTCCGCTGGAAGGAATTGGTAGCGGCGATGTACTTATTATCGAGAGCACTGCAACAGACAGTTATTTCCAGGATCTCACCATCAAGTCTTCTATGGGTGATGCTCACGGCCGTGATATTGCACTTCAGGATAAGTCCAATCACACTATCTTCAAGAATGCTTGTCTTTGGGCATATCAAGACACGTATGTGTCACGCGGCGGAAAATACTATTTTGAGGGTGGAATGGTTCGCGGTCGCACAGACTTTATCTGTGGTAGCGGTGATGTGTTCTTTAATAAAGTGGATATCGTGATGTGCGAGAAGGGTGGATACGTTGTCGCACCACAAGGTAACAATAAATATGGCTATGTCTTCAAGGACTGTACTATCAAAGGTGGAACGCCAGATGTAAACAACAATTACTATCTCGGACGTGCATGGACAGATGCTGCAGAGGCATACTTCATCAATACAACAATGGAGGCTCTGCCCAACAAGGTGGGATGGAGCGACTGGAATAACGGTCCTACACGATTTGCGGAATATCATTCGGTAACAGAGAATGGTGTGGAAATAGATTTGAGTGATCGTGCTAAGTCTATTAATAGTACACCTAACGTGCCTGTACTAACAGATGACGAGGCTGTCGAGATCGGGAATATGGTTAATACCTTTGATGACTGGCAGCCAACACTGCTCACGGAGCAGGCACCTGTGGCTTCTAATGTGACAGCCGAAGGCAATACTCTCTCATGGGACGATAGCGAATATGCACTTCTCTGGGCTGTATGTAAGGATGGAAAGGTTATGGCCTTCACACAGGATCCGACCTTCACGGTCACGGAGAGTGGCTCATATACTCTGCGCACTGCCAATGAGATGGGTGGTCTCAGTGCAATGTCGCCGGCGGTATCTGTTGATGCAACAGGAATCTCAGAGGTAGTGAGGGCATCTGATTCAGATGTGATAGCTACCGATTACTATACCATCGACGGCAAGCGTCTCGCCACACCTCAACATGGTGTCAACATCATCCGTATGAGAATGGCTGACGGCAGTATCAAAACGGTTAAAATGGTTAGATAATAGTTAGTAGTAAAGTAGATTGTTTCTCAGAGAATCCCCTGTAGCATTTCTGTTGCAGGGGATTATTATATTAATGTTCGCGCGCGATATGTTACATGGATTCTGACAAATAAAAAACAATGATTCCTTTGTTTTGCACGAAAGAAGTCGTACCTTTGCACCACTTATCGTACATGTAAATGTATTTAGAGTATTATTCAATGTGTAACTAAAACTTATTAAAGATGAACGATAACAATCAGAACAAACAGAACCCACAGGGTGGGTTGCAGATAGAACTGCCACAGGATAAGTCGGCAGGAGTATATTCAAACTTGGCTATGATAGCTCATTCGCCAACTGAATTCATCGTGGATTTCGCATCAATGTTGGCTGGTATGCCAAAGGCTGTGGTACGTAGCCGTATAATATTGGCTCCTGAACATGCAAAACGCCTGTTAGCTGCACTGCAGGAGAATATTATGAAGTATGAAAAAGAATTCGGTAAGATAGAAATCCGTAACCAGCAGCCACGTACAATAGCACCGTTCGGTAATCCGAAAGGTGAGGCGTAGGATGGTCGAGGGAGCCTCGCCCCTAACCCCTCTCCTCAAGGCGAGGGGAATATTGAGGGTCGAGAGTCCAGAGTCGAGAGTCCAGAGCTGTCGTTATAACGTTATGTCGTTATGCCGTTATAACTCTTAGAATGCTATATAAAAGTTGCAAAGGAGTGTTATTTATTCTTAAATATCACTCTTTTGCGTATTTTTGCCCCTTATATAATTCGGTGATTGGGCATTTTGTTGTACCTTTGCAGCCCGAAACGGCTTATTGTGCCCGTACGCGAAGCGTGGGTGTGTTGGCTTTTCGTAATTCGTTGATTTTCAGACAAATAAATATATAAATTTTAAAAAAGTAAAATTATGCCTACTATTTCACAATTAGTAAGAAAAGGCAGAAAGGTAGCGGTAGACAAGAGCAAGTCGCCAGCTCTGGACTCATGTCCACAGCGTCGTGGTGTATGTGTTCGCGTTTACACAACTACTCCTAAGAAGCCTAATTCGGCAATGCGTAAGGTTGCCCGTGTTCGTTTGACAAACCAAAAGGAGGTTAACTCCTACATCCCAGGAGAGGGACACAACTTGCAGGAGCACAGCATCGTGCTGGTTCGCGGCGGTCGTGTAAAGGACCTTCCTGGTGTACGTTATCACATCGTACGTGGTACTCTTGATACCGCAGGTGTTGCAAACCGCACCCAGCGTCGTTCAAAGTACGGTGCTAAGCGTCCAAAGGCAAAGAAGTAAAAAGGTTTACGGTTGACGGTTTGCAGTTTACTGTATTCCGTCGACCGTTAATCGCTTAGCTTACTGCAAGCTCATAGTCGGAGAAGGCTGGGAACTTGCCCAATAAAAAGAAAATAAACCGTTTTGCTGGAGAAAGTTAGAATAGGTTGAGTAAATGTCCGAGTGAGGACGTTGAAGACAGAGAAGACGACAGCCTCCGCAGACACAATTAAATAAAACAATGAGAAAAGCAAAACCAAAGAAGCGTCTGGTATTGCCAGACCCAAAATTCGGTGACACAAAGGTGTCAAAGTTTGTAAACCATTTGATGTATGATGGTAAGAAGAATATCTCTTATGGTATCTTCTATACCGCACTCGACATCGTAGATGCAAAGATGAAGGACAATGAGAAGTCTGCCCTTGAGATCTGGAAGCAGGCTCTCGACAACATCACTCCACAGGTTGAGGTAAAGAGCCGCCGTATCGGTGGTGCTACTTTCCAGGTACCTACAGAGATTCGTCCTGACCGTAAAGAGAGTGTATCTATGGAGAATATGATTGCCTTCGCACGTAAGCGCGGTGGTAAGGGAATGGCAGAGAAACTCGCTGCCGAGATTATGGATGCCTTCAATAGTCAGGGTGGTGCCTTCAAACGTAAGGAGGATATGCACCGTATGGCTGAGGCTAACCGTGCATTTGCTCATTTCCGCTTCTAAGAAAAAAGGTAAAAAGATTAAAGGGTAAATAGTAAAAGACAAAAGAAATGGCAAATCGCGATTTACATTTGACTCGTAATATTGGTATCATGGCACACATTGATGCCGGTAAGACAACAACTTCTGAGCGTATCCTGTTCTATACTGGTAAGACTCACAAAATTGGTGAGGTGCACGATGGTGCTGCCACAATGGACTGGATGGCACAGGAGCAGGAGCGTGGTATCACCATCACCTCTGCGGCTACGACATGTAACTGGAACTATGACGGTAAGCAGTATAAGATTAATCTTATCGACACTCCGGGACACGTTGATTTCACAGCTGAGGTAGAGCGTTCACTGCGTGTTCTCGACGGCGCTATCGCTACATATTCTGCAGCTGACGGTGTACAGCCACAGTCTGAGACCGTATGGCGTCAGGCAGATAAATATAATGTGCCACGTATAGGTTATGTAAACAAAATGGACCGTTCTGGTGCTGACTTCTTTGAGACAGTACAGCAGATGAAGGACATTCTTGGTGCTAATCCATGTCCAGTACAGATTCCGATCGGTGCTGAGGAGCACTTCAAGGGTATCGTAGACCTTATTAAGATGAAGGCTATCTTGTGGCATGATGAGACAATGGGTGCAGAGTATGATGTTGAAGAGATACCTGCAGACCTTGTTGACGAGGCTAACGAGTGGCGTGAGAAGATGATTGAGAGCGCTTCAAACTTTGATGATGAGGTTATGGAGATGTATCTTGACGGTAAGGACATTCCAGAGGATAAGCTGATTGCTGCTATCCGTAAGGGTACCTTGTCTATGGAACTTACTCCAATGCTTCTCGGCTCATCTTATAAGAATAAGGGTGTGCAGCCACTGCTCGACTATACTTGCGCTTTCCTGCCTTCACCACTTGATGTTGAGGCTATCCCTGGAACTAATCCAAATACAGAGGAAGAGGAAACCCGTAAGCCATCAGAGAGTGAGCCTACATCAGCACTTGCATTCAAGATTGCTACCGATCCATATATGGGTCGTCTGGTATTCTTCCGTGTCTACTCAGGTAAGGTAGAAGCTGGTTCATACGTTTACAACCCACGTTCTGGTAAGAAAGAGCGTATCAGCCGTCTGTTCCAGATGAATTCCAATAAGGAGATTCCTATGGACTCTATCGATGCCGGTGATATCGGTGCAGGTGTAGGATTCAAGGATATCCGTACCGGTGATACCCTCTGTGCTGAGGAGGCACCAATAGTATTGGAGTCAATGACTTTCCCAGACACAGTAATCTCTATTGCTGTTGAGCCAAAGAGTCAGGCTGACGTTGCCAAACTCGACAACGGTCTTGCTAAACTTGCAGAGGAAGACCCGACCTTTACCGTACGTACTGACGAGCAGAGTGGACAGACCATCATTTCAGGTATGGGTGAGCTCCATCTCGATATTATCATCGACCGTCTGAAGCGTGAGTTTAAGGTTGAATGTAATCAGGGTAAGCCACAGGTTAACTACAAAGAATCTATCACTAAGGAAGTTAACCTCCGTGAGGTTTACAAGAAGCAAAGTGGTGGTCGTGGTAAGTTCGCTGACATCATTGTTAATATCGGTCCTAAGGATGAGGATTATACAGAGGGAGACCTGCAGTTCATCAATGAGGTGAAGGGCGGTAATATTCCTAAGGAATTCATCCCTGCTGTACAGAAGGGCTTCCAGGACTGTCTGAAGAACGGTGTGCTTGGTGGTTATCCGATGACAGGCATGAAAGTTACCCTCGTCGATGGTTCGTTCCATCCGGTAGACTCTGACCAGTTGTCATTCGAACTGGCTGCCCACAATGCATTTAAGAATGCTTGTCCAAAGGCAGGCCCTGCTCTTATGGAGCCTATCATGAAGGTAGAGGTTGTTACTCCAGAAGAGAACATGGGTGATGTTATCGGTGACTTGAACAAGCGTCGTGGTATGGTACAGGGCATGGAAGAGGCTCGTAGCGGTGCTCGCATCGTGAAAGCTATGGTTCCACTGGCAGAGATGTTCGGTTATGTAACAGCACTGCGTACCATCACCTCCGGTCGTGCAACAAGCTCAATGGAGTATGACCACCATGCACCTCTGAGCAGCTCTATCGCTAAGGCTGTTCTTGAGGAGTGCAAGGGACGTGTAGACCTAGTATAAAAGCCCCCTCCAACCTCCCCCTCAAGGGGAGGCTTGGCTTACTTGCCGCTGAGCAAATGACTCTTTAGCGGCAGCAGATAGAATTAAATATTAAAAATTAAAGATTAAAAATTTAAGAAGATGAGTCAGAAAATTCGTATTAAGCTGAAGAGCTACGATCATAAACTCGTAGACAAGTCAGCAGAGAAGATTGTGAAGGCAGTGAAGGCTACCGGAGCTATTGTTAGCGGTCCTATTCCACTCCCAACTCACAAGCGTATCTTCACCGTTAACCGTTCAACCTTCGTTAATAAGAAGGCACGTGAGCAGTTCCAGCTCTCAGACTATAAGCGTCTGATTGACATCTACAGCTCAACAGCTAAGACCGTAGATGCACTGATGAAGCTCGAACTTCCCAGTGGTGTAGAGGTTGAAATCAAGGTGTAATAGTGATGTACTAACATGTGACGACGATGTACCGCAGGGTACTCTGAGACTACGATAGTACAAAAAGATAAAAGCAGTATGACGAGCCATACTGCTTTTTCTTTTTTCCGTTTCCATGGTACCAAAATATTTAGCGAATAGTTTACCTTTGGTGAATTTTAACGTTGTTGACCTCTGTCACGACGCGGCCATTCATTCAAGCATTATGGCTCTTACTGCTACATTGGTTGTCACGACTCATCAATGAAAATGTACTGTGTAACCCTTTTCATTGATTTCGCTGCTCCAAAATTTGCCTATTCGCTATTTTGTTTATATATTTGCAGCCGTGAAGTGTCGCTTAATCGCGACCTTGACAGCCGATTTATAATGCCTCAATGTAGGCATATTGAGTCACGACATCGATGGGATAGCACCGTAAGGTGCTGATAATGAAGCGTTGTGCTTCGCTCTTGTGTATGGAAATCTGGTAAATTTCAATTAGTAAACAAGACGAAGATGACAGCGGCTTCACGCGTACAGCGTGGGCTGATTGTATCTGTATCTTTTTACTTAGGTTTTACCAGAACCGCCATACAGGGATGTGGAGCATTCAGTTCCACGCTTCTTCCATGTATATACTTAGTGCGCGCGAGGGACGGCGTGTGAGGAATAAGTCGTATGGTAATATCAAAGACATTGGAAGATGATACCTCTCTGTTTAGGATTATGTCATTAGAGAGGTTTTGCGAATTGCTCTCCACAAAAGAGAATGTTTTGATTCGCCCATCAAAATGGGAAGACCCATACGAAAGTATCGTCATGAAGAGTGCCATGATGTTGAATGCCAACAGCATGGAACCCTTTAACGAAAAACATTGGTATGGTCAATGTTGGAGTTCCTGCGAGGAAAGTGATGCTCTTTGGCGCATTTATTCTAATGGAAAAGCTTTCCGTTCTATACGGATAAAGACTACGGCTGCTATTATGAAGTCTTTTCTGAACAATGATGATGATGGGCATTACTTCTTGGAACAAATAATATATACAGAACCCTCAAAAGGGGAGAAGAACATAATGAAAGAGATAGGTAATGCGTGCCAATTTAAGTGGTGTTGGGGCGATGCCAATTATGACACTATCATTTTTGGAGATGAGTTCCGAAATGACAATCAGCTTAAAGCAATTCCCATGCTTCTTACCAAACGTGCTCCATTCAATCATGAACAGGAAGTAAGACTACTTCGTTATTCTAAAGAAGCGAAAGAAGACAGTCTGTTTAGATATACTATCAATGACCTAAATATATTCATACAAGGAGTAACTTTAGACCCATGGGCTCCAGACGGATTTGAAGATGCTGTTAAGGCGATCATAGACAAGTACGTTCCTGGAAACTGTATTCAAGTGAACAAATCTGACTTATATAAAGACGTGGATAAGGGATTGTTGTTTGACCCATATATGTATTATGAGGAATACAACAAGAAAAGGAAGGAATTAGTACATAGACACCCTCAAGTAATCACAAGACAAGACTGATAACTAATAAAACAATTAACCAAATAAAATCAACTAAAACAAAACTACAATGAAAACAAAATTACTAACTTTATTGACGCT
>JAFZVR010000109.1 GCA_017617725.1 Prevotella sp. | reverse complement strand
GACTTTAGCTGTGAGGTAGGCAGTAGGCTGAAAATGACGGGTGCAGATCTGATAGTTCTGTCTATAGCGGATGTGGAGTTGAACGGCATAGATATTAAACGTTTTGATATTAAGGCACAGCAGATGATAGAAGGTGAAGACGATCCGTTTGTCATAGGCACATTGTCTTGGATAGAGGGTGTTGGTGCCACGAAGGATTTCTTCAACATGCTGCCGCTGGCTGGTAATTACAACAGTCTGACGGTTTGTGAGGTGAATGGTGAGATTCTCTATAATGGCGTAACAAACGGCATAACGACAGTTCATAATGACCTAAAGTCTGGTCATACCATCTACGACCTTCGTGGCCGTCGCCTGAAGTCACCCTCAAAGGGCATTAACATCATTCGCCAGAGCGACGGCACGACGAGGAAGGTCGTTGTGAGGTAAAAATAAAGCGTTATGAAGACGTTAGTCACTTGTCTTGGGTTGTTGTTCTCTGCCATATCCATGACAGCTCAAACGAATCCGCAGCCTGGTTACATCATTACCAATGAGAATGATACAATCAGAGGTACTATCGACTATCTGACTGATTTCAGGAATATGTATACCTGTCATTTCCGTGCAGACGGAGCGCACGACTTTCAGAAATACAAACCAGGTGAAATCAGTGGCTACCGTCTGACTAATACCGGCATATTCTACGTGACGCGTACATTTGTCGTCGGCCATAAAGAGCAGACTATTTTTGCCGAGTATCTGCTGAAAGGAGGGGTCAGCCTTTACTATGCAAGGGATGCACATACTCAGTATTACTATTGGGTAGATGAAGATGGGAAAGTGGCCAGAATGGCCTACGACGGTGAGAAGGCCAGTATGTCAGCCGATGAGAATACTTATAGGAAAAGGATGATCGTAGAGGTGAGTCAGATGCTGCGGAAAAGCCCCGATGCCCAGAAACGGCTTTGGAAAACGAATTACAGTTCCACTGACCTCGTAGACTTGACCCGTGAGTATGACGAGGCATATTGTACTGACGCGGGCGAATGTGTGCAATTTGTATTTGATTCCAAAAAGAAATATGGCTTGAAAGTCAGCTTCAGAATAGAGGCGGGCGTCGACTTCAATACGGTCAGGAACAAGCATTACACAGGAGAGAACTGGATTGAGACGAGTTGCACGACACCTTATTTGGGTATTGGTGCGGACTTTCTGATTCCACGTTTCAGCAAGAGCCTAAGTTTGGAGACATTGCTGACAGTCAACAAGAAAAGCGGATCAGAAGAAGAAATAGACTATCTGCAGAAGGTGACAGCCATGCATTTTGAGTATTACGATCTGGCATGGCAGTTGGGACTCAACTACAAGTTTCTCCCTCAACGCAGGGTTAGTCCTTTCATAAGGGGAGGTTTCGCCTTGAATGAGATGTTTGGCATCGAGACAGAAAACATGGACCATTACAAGATCGGACACAACGATCAGGATTTCCGTACAAGGCTGGGTATGGGTTTTTACATCGGAGTCGGAACGGATATTTCCATTGGGAACCATAGCCTTCGGATAGTGGCCAATTATCTGACGCACAATAATGACGATATGGCTATCCTTACCAAGAGCAAAGCCTTTACCATCGGGCTCGGATTCTGTTATTAAAACTGTATTGCGTATGAAGAAATGGTTTACCTTAGTAGCAATGGCTCTGATGGCTGTTGGTGCGAACGCTCAGGAGTTGACGGTGTCAGACAAACAGAACAGTGGATGTCTCGGAATGACGCGAAGTTCTGAGGACGAACCGATGCCCATAGAACGGATACCAACAATCATCCTGCAAAAAGAGGGCAATATCTTGTCTGTTGAATTGCAAAATTATACGAGCAACTGTGCAACCTCTGATTTCGAGGTGAATTCCAGTATCAGTGAAGGCAGTGAGGGCTCGCCCAGTATATTGTCTGTTAATGTGGCTCCTGTCACAGGTGAAGAGTTGGCAGACTGCATTTGTACTTTCAACATATCGTTCACTGTACGTGACCTTGAGGTTAACAGCTTCTACCTAAAGTGTTGGTGGTATGAGGGCCTGGTCGAACTTTCGGATGGGGAACCGTTGGTGTTGGAATACAAGAAGGAAGAAGCCTTTATCGATGGCGCCTCTTACCAATTGCTTAAAGTCATGCATAAGGCCATGCTGATGATTTGGGTCAAAGGTGAAGGGGAAGTGCATATACCTTCGGAGGTGAGCTATGAAGGAGAGACTTATGCCGTCACATGCATGGCTTCGTTTGGAGGTGCTTCGTTTGGAGAGAAAGTGACCAAGGTCTTTGTCCCTAAGACAATCAGGAGTATGGATTTTGATGCAGACGGTGCCATTTATGGCAATCCCTTCGCTGGTTGTACGTCTTTGGAATCGATTGAAGTGGAAGAGGACTGTCCTCTGTTCAGTTCTGTTGACGGAGTGCTTTTCAACAAGGACAAGACGACGCTTATATGCTATCCTGCTGCATCGCCCAGAGAGACTTACGCTGTGCCAGAATGGGTGTCCATTGTCCAGGGAGGTGCCTTTTGCTATTTGCAGCATTTACGGAAACTGACGATACCCGACAACGTGACGTACCTGGGGTATGGCTTATTTTGGAACAGCAAAAGCCTTGAAGAGGTGAGGCTGCCATCTGGTTTGGAAGTATTGGAATCGAATCTGTTCAACAATTGCCAAAGCCTGATGTCTGTACAGATACCTGAGAGCGTTACCCAAATTAATAATAATGTTTTCGAAGGATGTAGTGCCCTCACCAATATCACCTTACCACAAGG
>JAFZVR010000108.1 GCA_017617725.1 Prevotella sp. | reverse complement strand
GGATCAAACTCTCCATTGTATATTTTTTATGTCTTGGACAGAAAAAATATACACTTTTGTCGCGACTCGGCAGTCAAAGCAAGCTTCACTGCACTCGCTGCTCCAAAAGTCGTATAAATTTTATGTCTTTTTTGTCTGTTTTCTCAGAATGCTCCGGATCAAGAAGTCTCAATAGAATCAAAAGGTTTCTTTACCCGGCACCATACATTATTATATATATAATATACACAACATGCACGGCACCGCTTCTTGTACTACTTGTCTTCGTTATGGAATTGTTTCAAAGATCACTTTCTTGCACTTAAAAAGGGGTTACCCCCTCAAAAGCGGATGCAAAAGTACAAAGAATAACGGAACCCGCAAAATAATAACACGCCTTTTTTGCAGAAAAACAGCTTTTTAAGAATTATTTTGATTTAAATCAAGAAAATAACACCAATACACCTTATTATATACACGCGCGTAAAGTAAACATCAGTTCTCTTTCCAGAATGCTGGAGTGAATATTACGAGAACTGTGAATAGTTCAAGACGTCCAATAATCATAAGGAATGCACACATCCATTTGGCGAAATCGGGGAGCATACTCCACGACATTGTCGGGCCAATCTCCAGTCCCAAAGTAGGTCCTACATTTCCAAGACAGCTGAGAGTAATAGTCACCGCATTGGTATGGTCGATACCCGCAATCGTCATAACGAAGGTACATAATGCTGCCAAGCATATATATAGCGTTACAAAAGAGAGCAGGGTAACACGTTTGGAATGTGACACATTGACACCATCTATCTTCATAGGCAGTACGGCATTGGGATGCAGAATCTGCCGGAACTCATTACGCATATTCTTTAATAGCATGAGTGCACGTATACTTTTGATACCGCCACTCGTGGAGCCAGAACAACCACCAATAACCATTAATCCTGCAAGTACAATCCATGTTACATGCGGCCATTTTCCAGCATCATCGCTGTAGAGTCCTGTTGATGTTACAAACGATACCACTTGAAACAGGCTACTACGGAACGCATGCTCAAAGTCATAGTTGCTACGTATAATGAGCTCTGCCATAATAAACAGAGTCGATATGACAATGAGTAAAATGTAGAATCGGAATTCCGAATTTTTGAATAAGGCCTTCACACGAAGTTTTACCACCGCAGCATAGAGCATAAGGAAGTTCACTCCTGCAAGGAAGCAGAAGAGAGTACAAACATACTCCTCAGCAGGAGAATGGAAGGAAGCAATACTGCCATTGTTTGTCGCAAATCCACCTGTAGCGGTACTTGTCATAGCATAGTTCACGGCATCGAACCAATTCATGCCACATGCCATATAGCTGAATATACAAGCTATTGTCAGTACTACATATACCATCCATACCCATTTTGCTCCCGTACTTAGTCGAGGATGGAGCTTGCTGCGTATCGGACCTGTAGCTTCAGCCGAAAACACCTTCACATTACCACCTACCATTGACGGTAATACGGCAATTGTGAAGAACACTATTCCCAGACCACCTATCCATTGTGTCAGCGAGCGCCAGAACAGCAAACCCTTTGGCAACGCTTCCACATCATCGATAATAGTGGCACCAGTAGTTGTAAATCCCGACATTGTCTCAAAGAAAGCATCGGTAAATGAGAAGCTCTGTGTGGCACTACCTATTATATCACGGAATGAGAAGTTCGGTATCATAAACGGTATCATACCGAAGAGCGAGAACATTACCCATGCTGCAGTGACAACGAAATAAGCATCCCTACGACTCATATTATTGTCAGCATCTTTACCCAAATGACGGAAGAGCAGTCCTGTAAGCAATGCTATAATGATAGTCAGCAGAAACGATGCTATATCCGTATCACGGTAGTACAATGAGACCACCAGACACGATGCCATCAGTATTGCCTCCAAATAGAGCAATGATCCGAAAATCTTGAATATCAGTTTCGTATTCAGCATATTGGGTGTTAATGGTTAGTGAGGCTTGCTCCTAATTAAACATCTTCTCTATCTTCTTCATATCCACCTGATGACAGAACACCACCACGCTGTCACCTGGTTCTATCATCGTATTACCCGACACAAGCATTCCCTCGTTGCCACGTACTATACCACCTATCGTCATCCCTCGTGGTATATTCAAGTCTTTCACTGGTTTCAGTGTCACCTTAGAACCCTGTACTGGGATGAATTCTGCGACGTCGGCATTAGCTGTTGTCAGGAACTTCACATTATGCACATTTACGTCAAGCATCATCTGGTAGATATGCGATGCAGCAATAACCTTCTTGTTTATGATAGTTCCTATATCGAGGCTCTCTGCCATATCAATATAGTCGACATTCTCTACCATTGCCACTGTCTTACGTACTCCCATTCGTTTTGCCGTAAGACATGCCAAGATATTTGTCTCAGCATTATTCGTCAGTGCCACAAAAGCCTGTGTACTGCGTATTCCTTCCTCGTTGAGCAAAGCCACATCACGTCCATCACCATTGATGACAAGCACATCCTCCGAGTCGAACAGTTCATTAAGTTCTTCGCAGCGTTGTTCGTTCTGTTCAATGACTTTCGCATTCATATATTCCGGAAGGGTATTAAGTGCACGTACTGCTGTAGTACCGCCTCCCATTACCATCACGTTTTTCACGTCAACATAATGCTCTTTTCCCACAATCTTCCTGATATACGGGATATAGTTACGCATCGTCATGAAATACGCCAGATCGTTGAGTTCCAGCTGGTCGTTACCACCAGGAATTATCGTTTCCATGCCACGTTTGATGGCCACTATATGATAAGGGTCATCCGGTCCACTGATTTCACGCAGAGGCTTTCCAAGTATCTCACAACCTTCACGTAGCTTTATTCCCAGCATCGTCAATGCCCCGTCATGCACATCCCATCGTTGTCTCACCCACGACATCTTCAGACCATTTATGATATCCTTCGCAGCCAGAACTTCTGGATTGATGAGACTATTTATTCCCATCTGCTTGAAGAAGTCAGCATTCTGCAGTTCTGCATGTTCATAGGTGTCCACTTTTGCCACTGTCTTCTTCGCACCCAGTTGATGTGCCATGGCACACGCTGTGATATTCTCGTTCTCATCAGGTGTGACAGCAATGAACAGGTCAGCATCTGCAGCCCCTGCACTACGTAGTGCACTAAGGCTCGTTGCCGAAGCATGCATCGTCAACAGGTCGAAGTCACGACTCAGTCTCTCAAGGTTTTCCTCGTCATGGTCCATCAACACGATATCATAGTTGTTACGTGTGAGGAGCTTTGCTAAGTATGTACCGATGGCATAGGCGCCAGCAATGATGATTTTCATATTTTTAGGAGCGTTGAACGTTTAATCGTGTCAGCTATTGCGAACTCATCTAAGCCGAGGAGATGATATAGTTCCTGTGGTGTACCATGTTCCACGAAACTGTCAGGCAGTCCGAGGCGTGTCACGGTGGGATGATATCCATGATCATTCATCCATTCAAGGACAGCCGAGCCCAGTCCACCGTTTCTCACACCGTCCTCCACGGTGATGATTTGACTGTATTTTTTTCCCACTTCATCGAGGATATTCTCATCGAGCGGCTTTAGGAAACGCATATCATAGTGGGCAATTTTAGCTGAGGGTCGAGAGTCGAGGGCTCTCTCTACTGTATTTCCTATAGGACCAATACTCAGCACTGCCATGTCATCTCCGTCACGCAATTTTCGTCCTGTACCTACCTCTATCGGTTCCAAAGGACAACGCCAGTCAGTATTCACACCCCGTCCACGTGGATATCGTATTACAAAGGTACCCTTATCAGGCATTTGTGCGGTATACATCAG
>JAFZVR010000014.1 GCA_017617725.1 Prevotella sp. | reverse complement strand
TGCCATTTCGTCGAGTCCCAAACGGTAGTAATCATACTGTAGCTGTCGGAATGGTTTCATCGCCCCGTCAAGGTAATCGTTGATGATAGCAAAGCGATTTCGGTCGTCATCAAATGATTTCCATCCTGGTACGTTCAGACTTTGAGCATTATTAGTAAGGTTCATGCAACGCATGAGCACGTCCTCACCCCCCATTGGAGAGAAGCTGTCGAGATTGAGACCGATAATGAGATACGCATAATAGGCGATGAGTGCTGTGAGCGAATTGTCAATCATCTCTTCATTGAATTCCAGCTGGTCGAACTGTGAGAATTCAAATACGAAGTCTCGGTCGTTATTATTATATAATGTGGTGGTATATGCAGAATTATAAACAGGTCTATTGGCCTGTATCAGCGCTGTACAGGTAAAGATGTTTGCAGACTGGTCGTATTTATTAACAGTGATATTGAAGTTACAGACTATGCGCTCATTTTTCTGGAATTGCAGATTTGTCCATTGGCGGTCGTTGATAAACTGCTCGAGTGTTTCTTGCAAATTCTCAAATACACTTACGTCAGTGCCCTGGACTTGGTTATGATTGATTGTGACACGTGCCTGTAGTTCTTGTGCAAAAGCATTTCCGCTCGTCAGAAACAGCATCGACAACCCAATAAAGGTTGTGCGCAAAAACTTATATGTTGTTCTTCTGTTCATTTATGTATTACATGTAAATTATTCTCTCTACTCTCGACCCTCTACTCTCGACCCTATACCCTTAACAGTTCATCAATAATATCCTTTGCCACTTCAGTTTTCGGCTTCTTTGCAAAGTCTTTCTTGCCTGTTGCCGAGAGAATGCTTATCTGATTATCGTCGCTTTGGAATGTGGTTCCAGGAATGCGTGTAGAGTTGAGCACAATAAAGTCGGCATTCTTTTTCTGTAGCTTTTTCATTGCGTTCGCTTCTTCATTGTTTGTCTCCAGGGCGAAAGCTACGATATGCTGTCCGTCACGTTTCATTTTTCCCAGTGCAGCAGCAATATCATGTGTTGGTTTCAAACGAAGAATGAGGTCGTCCTTCTCACGTTTAATCTTTTTGTCTGCAGTGGTCTCAGGACGGAAGTCTGCAACAGCAGCACAGAGGATGGCATCATCGCAAGAGGGGAAGGCAGCTATAGCAGCGTTGTACATCTCTTCGCAGCTTTCCACATCGATACGGTGTATGCGATTGATATTCGGAAGTTGAGGGTTGAGAGTTATGCTTACGGGACCAGCGATAAGCGTTACGTCCATTCCTCGTCGTGCACACTCTTCTGCTAATGCGAATCCCATCTTACCACTTGAATAATTGCCGATAAACCGTACTGGATCTATTTTCTCGTATGTCGGACCTGCAGTGATGAGGATGTGTCGAGGGTCGAGAGTGGAGGGTCGAGGGTTGAGAGCCTTATCCAGATAACTTATTATCTGTTCTGGTTCCTCCATACGACCCTTGCCTTCAAGTCCACTTGCCAAAAATCCGCTCCCCGGCTCAATGATTTGATTACCAAAAGAACGTAGCCGTTCAAGGTTCTGTTGCGTGGTAGGATGCTGATACATATCGAGATCCATAGCAGGAGCTACGAATACTGGTGCCTTCATCGACAGATATGTTGTGATGAGCATATTGTCTGCTATGCCGTTAGCCATCTTACCGATGGTGCTTGCAGTACAGGGCGCAATGAGCATAGCGTCAGCCCATATACCGAGGTCAACGTGTGAATTCCACGTGCCGTCACGTTGTGAGAAAAACTCACTGATAACGGGCTTGTGGGTTAGTGCAGACAGGGTGATAGGGGTGATAAACTCCTTTCCTGCTGGTGTTATCACTACCTGTACCTCAGCTCCCTGTTTTATGAGACCACGTATGATAAGGCATGCTTTATAGGCTGCTATTGACCCAGTGATGCCAAGAACGATTTTCTTACCTTGCAACATTTCTTTGTTATTTATTTATCGCAGCAGCTCTGAGGCGTATGCGAGTAAGAACCTGTTTGGTATTGTATGTGAAGTCGCCACCAAGAATCCAACTGTAGTAGCCTGGGTCGCGACGAAGAACATCCTCTACAGACATTCCTTTGTATTTGCCGAAATTGAATACTTCCTGCAGACGAGGCTCACCATTCTCGTTCTTTAGAGTCTGACCATCTGGACCCGTCATTTCCTTCCATACTATACGTCCTGCAAAGTCCACATTATTATTTATCTTCGAGACTTCTGCCAACTCATTCATATCGTTGTGGAGCACACGCTCTGGCTCTTCCTGCATACCTGGCGCATACATGTCGAGCTGTGCCTGCAGCACGCGGTAGGTAGCCTCTGTGTCTTGGTCCGCAAGGTGGGCTTGAAAGTCATCCTCCATCTTACGTCCGCAGTAGAATTTATATGCGGCAGCAAGGTTGCGACGTTCCATCTTGTGGAAGATGGTCTGTGCATCGATCATTCGGCATTTGGAGAAGTCGAAGTCTATACCTGCCCGTAGAAATTCTTCTGCGAGCATAGGGATATCGAAGTGATTGGAATTAAACCCGGCGAAGTCGCATCCCGTAAATGCCTCTTGCAGCTGTCGTGCTATTTCCTTGAACAGAGGGGCTTTTGCAACCTGCTCGTCCGTGATGCCTGTGATGCTTACTACCTCTGGTGGAATAGGGCATCCTGGGTTCACAAACCTGTTAACACGCTCTTCTGAACCGTCTGTAAGGACCTTGATATATGATATCTGGATGATACGGTCCTTAACGATATCAAGCCCCGTTGTCTCTAAATCAAAGACAACTAAGGGCTTTGTAATATTAAGTTTCATGTTTAGTTGTTTGGGGTTACACCTCAATCATTTAACAGCATTGGCATGATGAGCATCAATACATCTTCGTTCTCAGGCTGTGTGCTTGGAACGATGACGCCTGCACGTGATGGGTCTGCCAATTCAATTATTACATCATCGCTGTCGAGGTTGTTCAGTATCTCTACGAGGCTTGAGCCCTTGAAGCCAATGCTCATAGGCTGACCTGCATAGGAGCATGCGATACTCTCGCGAGCACTTGTTGCAAAGTCGATATCCTCAGCGTTGAGAGCCAGGGTGCCACCATCAATATTGAAACGTATGAGCTGACTGGAGTCGCTTGCAAAAGGCAATACACGACGCAGGGCTCCAATAAGGCTCTTACGGTCGATGGTTATCTGGTTCGGATTATTCTGTGGGATAACACTATTGTAGTTAGGATAGCGTCCTTCAATCAAACGGCATGAGAGCTTACCTTCAGAATAGTCTATTTCTGCACTGCGCTCATCGAATTTAATGGTGATGTCACCACCATCCTTACTAAGAACAGTCTTCAATAATGTTGCAGGCTTCTTCGGAAGGATGAATGCTGCTGGGGCATCACTTTTGATGGTGAAGTTCTTATTGCGTACCAGTTTGTGTCCGTCGCTCGCAACTATTGCCAGAGCATCATTGGTAAGGTCGAAGTATATGCCGTTCATCACTGGGCGCAGCTCGTCCTGTGCTGTAGCGAATAGTGAACGTGTGATATTATTCAGCAATACCACAGCGTCAATGCTGATTACCGTAGCTCCATCGCTCACTGGCTGAGCTTTTGGATATTCGTCAGCATTCTGAATAGGGAAGTTATATGAACCATTCTGATAGGTTATATACATCTTCCATTCGTCGTAGTTGATATCAATTGTCAACGGCTGTTCTGGCAATTCCTTCACTGCATCAATGATGGTATGGTTGTTAACCACAAAGTTACCTTCACCTTCACACATATCAAGTGGAAGTACGGTTTGCATCACATTCTCACTGTCGGATGCAGTAATGGTAAGCTGGGCATTGTGAACTTCAAATAAGAAACAGTCCAAAATGGGCAGTGAATTCTTGCTGTTGATGACTTTTGCCAGAGACATCAACTTGCTGCTAAGCGCGTTGCTTGAAATGTTAAATCTCATGGATATTATTCTTTTAGTTAATATTCTTTTTTACAACGTACAAAAATACAAAAAGAACTATGTTCAACAAAAAAAAATGAGTAAAAGTTTAGTGTTTTAAAACTATTTTTGTAATTTCGCGAGCGGATAAAACAAAAACAAATATATTATAATGGAAATACAAGGAAAGATTATTGCCGTACTGCCAGAACGCAGTGGCGTTTCTGCACGTGGAGAATGGAAGGCTGGCTCGTATGTGTTGGAGACTCATGACCAGTTCCCACGTAAGATGATGTTTGATGTTTTCGGTGCTGACCGATTAGCCCAGTTTGCCATCAAGGCTGGTGAGGAAGTGTTGGTGTCATTCGATATTGATGCACGTGAGTATAATGGTCGTTGGTTTAACAGTATCCGCGCATGGAATGTGCAGCGTGTAGATGCAATGGCTGTTCAGGCAGGAGCACCTGTTGCAGCAGCTCCTATTGCTCCCGCACCTGCTCCAGATGGTGGTGCTCAGGCTCCGTTCCCTCCAGCTCCAGAGGGTGATTCTTCTGACGACCTTCCATTCTAATAGCAATAAAAGAACCGCGATATTGTCGCGGTTCTTTTATTACAATACTTTTCCTTTTATAAGATGAATTCTTTCTTTCTTTCGCGCTCTGTGATAATACCGTGCCGGTATGCGTAGAGCAGGTCTTTCAGGTCAGCAATCTTAGAACTGATTTCTGCGCCCTCATCGGTGTCGGCGACACGCATACGCCTGTGTGACATCTCTAATATCTGACGGGTGCTCTTAATGTCAATACCGCGTTTGATGGCATCGGCAGTACTATTGAAAGGCTCATGCTGTACAAGCTCAAAGCCGCGGCTGTGATATACGAGGGTATAACCGGCAATACCTGTTTCTTTGTGATACGGTTGTGAGAAGCCGCCATCGATGACCATCAATTTTCCATTGGCTCTTACTGGTGATTCTCCCTTTACTACGTGTACAGGAACATGTCCGTTGATGACATGACGGTTTTCACCTTTCACTTCAAAAGCATCAAGAATCATGTCTATTATGTGTTCTTCATGACGTAATTTGAAGTAGTTGCCTTTTTCCTCTATGTGTGTTTCTTTTTCTTTAAGGAAATAGCGCTCGAAAGTTGCCATCTTCGATTTGTCGAAGAGTGGTGAATCAGGACCGCACCAGAGATAGAGGAAATAGTCGCGAGCATAGCTATGTTCGTCTTTCGGAGTATCGTTCTGGAAGGCAGAACGAATCATCATACCGATATTGTGCATCAGCTCTTTACCTTTGTATCGCTGTCCAGGCATAATCTCCACTTCGCGCAATGTGCCGTCGGCATTGAGAGGAATGCTGGCATGGAACAGCAGGTTACTGTTACAGATGGCGAACATACATCCGTGGGACAGGATTTTACGTATGTGACGGTGAAGTTTCTCACTGATAAGGAAGGAGTTACGTAATCCTCGCATCAATGCTTCCTCCTCTGGTGTGAGAGCTGTAGGGTTCTGTGGGTCAATGGTAGGGAAGTGGCATGAACTCATGTTATATGTCTTGCCCATCAGTGTGCATGTGCCGTGTTCGTAGTCAATAACGCTGAGCATATCGCGATCCTCCATTTTCCAGGATGGATGACTGTGGAATATCTGTGCCTCGCGTTTCAACTGTATCACGGTTATAGCTTTATGCATCTGTGCGTAGAGCATCTTAGCCTTATCGCTCATAGAGTCTTCGCCCATCAGTCTTGGCTGGAATTCTTTGCAAGGATCGTTGGCATATACCTCCATTGCGAAAGTAGCCAGTGGTACGAGATTTATTCCGTATCCGTCCTCAATGCTTTTCATATTGGCGTAGCGTAGGGCGATGCGTAGCACGTTGCATATACATGCATCATTACCAGCTGATGCTCCCATCCACAGGATATCGTGATTTCCCCATTGGATGTCCCATTTGTGATATGGGATAAGTGTGTCCATAATGAGGTGGGCTCCCGGCCCACGGTCGAAGATGTCACCTAAGACGTGCAGTTTGGCAATGCTCAGTCGTTGTATGACATTACAGATGGCACAAATGAAGTCATCAGCACGTCCGGTAGATATTATGGTGTCGATAATGGCTGTGACATAGTCTGTCTTGTCTTCATCGTCAGTGCGCTCGTGTAGCAGTTCCTGGATGATGTAGCTAAATTCTTCAGGAAGGGTCTTATGAACTTTCGATCGTGTGTATTTACTTGATACATCGCGGCAAACGCGTACCAGTTGGTATATTGTAATGTGATACCAGTCGTTAATCTCTTCTTCTTCCTGCTTGATCAATTCAAGTTTCTGCTCTGGATAGTATATGAGTGTACAGAGCTCCCGTTTCTCGCTCTCACGCAGAGTGTTACCGAAGATATTGTTTACCTTACGCTTGATGTTTCCTGATGCATTTTTCAGAATATGTTGGAAGGCTTCGTTTTCCCCATGTAGGTCAGCAACAAAATGCTCTGTACTTTTCGGCAGGTTCAGTATAGCTTGCAGGTTGATGATCTCACGGCTCGCATCGGCCACTGTTGGGAACGACTGTGAGAGTAAGTTCAAGTAACGCTTGTCTTGACTGAACTCAGACTTCGTGCTTTTTAAGGTTTGTATTTCCATAATATTATAATTTAGTAGTTGATAAGGCATTGTTTGTATTAGTGAATAAGGATCTTCCGTATTTTCTTTGTCATACGACCTTTGTGTGGTTTCAGTGGTATAAAGCCGTCTTCAAGTTGCAGGTCATCAATCAGTAGTTGTATGATGCTCTGAGCGAATTTGTATATACCCAGTTCCTTAGTGAGTTCCTGTAGCCGATCCTCGTCAAAGTCTTCATATTTAAGATGGCTGTACAGGTCAGCCAGATGATTCATGCTTAGCGTGCCGGCATTGAAGTGCCGTTGTGCACTAAGAAGCATTGAGCATATAACCCTGAGAGACCGTTCTTCATCATTTGTCTCGCGTTGTAGGCGGGCATCGTTGCTGGTGCCGGCTAATAGTCCTTCTGCTTTTGGGTGAGATGTCTTGAAGCGGTCAATGGCCTCTGTGTTAATGTTTGGAACAGCAAGATGAAGCTTCAGAATAGCCTTGTCAATATGCCTGCGGATGTCTTCATCATCAGCATAGAGGAACATACGCCGCCATTGTGTCTCTGTGAGGCTTACCAGCAGGTCGCGTTGTGCCTGACTGACAGGAGTGCTGAAGGAATCATCTGTCACGCCCTCGCGGAGTAGTATGCAGATGCATTCTTTCTCCTTGTTATTCATGAGTATGAAGTAACGTGTGTCAATGATTTTCCTATAGAAGCGTATCATCTCATCAGCCATTGCTGTAGGAGTGGTGGTACTGTCTAACAACGCGTTCTTCACAACATCAACACGGCTGTTCCACTGTAGATGCAGTACTCGCTGCAGTTCGTCGTTGGTAGTTACGAGCAGTGCATCGGCGCGTTGTGTCATTGCCCGTTGGTATGCTATGCTGCGTAATACCTTCCTTGTATGCTGCTCATTGTTGTATGAATAGTTGTCGAAGGCACCATGCGGCGACAGAATCACAGCTGCACCGCGCTTCGCCATTTGTGCGGCTAATTGCGCAGTGGAATAATCCCAACATGTGTGTATATGCAAAATATCAGGACATGCCTGCGTGAGCAAGTCATGTTTGTTGTCTTCGGTTAAGATAGCCACACTCTCCTTATCATCCATCGCCTGCTTTAGGGTATGGATATAAGTCGTAAGGAGGTCGTTCTCCTTTTCGTGGGATATGTAGTGGAATATTCTCATTATACTTTGTGACAGATGAAATCGTATTTATCCGCTTTGTGATGACGTATCAAGTAATTCATATTGTGGTATAGAATGCTTACCTCATAGGGCACAATCTTCCACCAGCCGAGCTCTTGATAGAAAAGGCGTAATGCCTTCTTTGCTATTATTGTTCGCCAGATAACGGTTATGATAAGGCTTATCGCTGCCGCAGCAGTTATAATCCATTGCCAGGAGAGTACGGAATAGATGGATGCTGCAATGATGAATATATAGTTGAAATGTTGTGCACACTGATCGGTATTGTATATCAGTCGATGACGCAGTGAACGATCCATCTCCTGTCTGTTCTCCAAATAGAAGAGGTGCTTGTTCATCCAACTCTTATCGCTTGGTTCTTGTTCTATTGTCCAACTATCAGGATGCAGTTCTACTGCGGTGTTATTCCTATCAGCATATTTGTTTACGAGGAAGTCATATTCTCCACGCAGGAATTTCAAATTGCCGCGGAAGCCATCGCCCTTGATAAACACGCTTTTCCGTAATAGCATATTACAGCAATTATGGCGATATGGTGTGGCTTTGAGGTCTTCCCGAAGTAGGTATAACGCAGTATGAAGATGTTCAAACCTACGATAGTCGCTTGTTCTCTCTTCGTAATCAGTATATCCCAGCACTATGTCTTTAGATTCATCACAATGTTGCGCCATCAGTGATAGCCACTGGTCGGATGCGGGTTGGCTTTCGATATCGGTAAATACGAGCCATTCGTTCTTCGCTGCTTTCACTCCGAGTGTGATTGCAAGCTTTTTCTTACTCATATACCGTGCTGAATCAGGAACGTAGGTAGTATAGAGATGCGGGTCGTCCACAAAACGTTTCAGTACGTCTTCCGTTTCATGATCACCTTTCCATATAACAACAATCACTTCGAAGCCAGGAGCGTACTTTTGATTTAGTATCAAAGGGAGGTTGCGTTCCAGTTCCTGTGGATTCTCATGGGGAGTGAGGATGATGCTGACAGGAGGAGCTACCTCTTG
>JAFZVR010000107.1 GCA_017617725.1 Prevotella sp. | reverse complement strand
GACGGTCCATAACGGTTGCAATACGCTCGGATGCAAACAGACGCATGAGCTTGTCTTCCAGCGATACGTAGAAGACTGAGCTACCTGGGTCTCCCTGACGACCGGCTCGACCACGCAACTGGCGGTCAACACGACGGCTTTCATGACGTTCTGTACCGATAATGGCAAGACCGCCAGCATCTTTCACCTCGTTGGTGAGCTTGATGTCGGTACCGCGACCAGCCATATTGGTAGCAATGGTCACAGCACCAAGCAGACGCTCTTCCTCACGGATGTCACCATCAGGGAGTTGGCCTTTTTTGTCATTTTCGCGTAACTCATTCTGGTAGCGGTTTGCTGACTGCTTGTCGCAGAAAGCCCTACCGTCAACGGCTACCCATGCCTTACCGCGAGTGCTTTGTCCTGCCTCAGCTACGATGTCGGCCTCTTTCTGATGCAGCTTGGCATTCAGCACATTGTGAGGAATATTACGCAACTTAAGCATGCGGCTCAACAATTCTGATATTTCCACAGATGTAGTACCTACAAGACACGGACGTCCTGTAGTACGCATCTCTACTATCTCATCGATAACAGCATTGTATTTCTCGCGTGCAGTCTTATACACGCGGTCATCCATATCGTTACGAATTACAGGTTTGTTGGTTGGAATCTCAACAACATCGAGTTTGTAGATGTCCCAGAACTCACCAGCTTCAGTAGAAGCAGTACCAGTCATACCTGCTAACTTGTGGTACATACGGAAATAGTTCTGCAGGGTGATGGTTGCATAGGTTTGTGTGGCTGCTTCCACTTTTACATGTTCCTTTGCTTCCACAGCTTGGTGCAGACCATCGCTCCAACGACGACCTTCCATGATACGACCCGTCTGTTCATCAACGATTTTCACTTCGCCGTCGATGACAACATACTCATCATCGCGGTTGAACATACAATATGCTTTCAGCAGTTGCTGGAGTGTATGAACACGCTCACTCTGGATACCATAATGGTTGAGCAGATCGTCTTTCTTGTTGATACGCTCCTCATCAGTGAGCCCTGTCTCAGCTTCGAGTGCTGACAGTTGACTGGTGATATCAGGGAGTACGAAGAGCTCGTCATCGTTAACTTGTTTTGCTAACCACGCCGTACCCTTATCAGTCAGGTCACATGAATTCAGTTTCTCGTCAACCACGAAATAGAGCGGCTCTACAGCCTTCGGCATTTCGCGGTTGTTGTTCTGCATGTAGTATTCCTCCGTCTTGAGCATTCCCGACTTGATACCTTCCTCAGAGAGATATTTAATCAGTGGCTTGTTCTTTGGCATACACTTATAAGAACGGAAAAGTGCAAGGAATCCTTCTGCCTCCATCTCTTTATCGCCTGTCTCACGACTCTTTGTGATGAGCTGCTTGGCATCAGCAAGGTATTTGGTTGCCAACTGGCGCTGTACACCCACAAGACGTTCTACCAGCGGCTGATATTCCTCAAACATCTGATCATCACCCTTTGGCACAGGACCAGAGATGATAAGAGGGGTACGGGCGTCATCAATCAACACAGAGTCCACCTCATCGACGATAGCGTAGTTGTGACTGCGCTGTACAAGGTCGGCAGGTGAGATAGCCATATTGTCACGCAGATAGTCGAAGCCAAACTCGTTGTTTGTTCCGAAGGTAATATCTGCCTGATATGCCTTACGGCGGTCGTCGGAGTTAGGCTGATGCTTGTCAATACAGTCCACACTCAGCCCATGGAACATATAAAGTGGTCCCATCCATTCAGAGTCACGCTTGGCAAGATAGTCGTTCACGGTAACAACGTGAACACCGTTTCCTGTAAGTGCATTGAGGAATACAGGCAGTGTAGCCACAAGGGTCTTACCTTCACCTGTTGCCATTTCTGCAATCTTACCCTGATGGAGTACTGTACCACCGAAGAGCTGTACATCGTAATGTATCATCTCCCATTTCAAATCATTTCCACCAGCTGTCCAGTGGTTGTGATAAATAGCATTGTCACCATCGATAGTGATAAAGTCTTTCTTTGGATCAGAAGCCAGCTCACGGTCGAAGTCAGTAGCTGTCACTACAGTCTCTTCGTTCTCGGCAAAGCGGCGTGCTGTATCTTTGACGATAGCAAAAGCTACAGGCATCACCTCGTTGAGCGCCTCTTCAAATTTGTCGAGTGCTTCCTTTTCAAGTTTATCTATCTGATGGAAAATAGGCTCACGCTCATCAATAGGAGTGTCTTCGATGGTAGCTTTCAATTCTGCTATTTTCTTCTGCTCCTCGTTAGCGTAGGCTTGAACATATTTCTGTATCTCCTTACTTTTTGCTCTCAGTTCATCGTTGCTCAGCTCTTTTATCTCTGGATAAACCGCTTTTACTTTCTCTACAAACGGTTGGATAAGCTTCATGTCGCGTGTCGACTTATCGCCGAACATCGATTTCAGGAATTTGTTTAAATTCATTGTTTTATATCTGTTTTGTTTTTTTTCTTAATGCTGTGATAAGTGGTGTTGCCTACTTCTTGGCAATTTCAGTGCGCAAAGGTACGAAATAAATTCTTAACGCACTATATTTACACCTTATTTATTTTAAGTGCAGCTCTTTGTGTTGAACATCATGTTGCGGTGGTACATATTCCCTATGCAGCGTATAAGCAAAGACAATGCCAAAAAGATTATTCCTTCGGCATAATCCTGGAAAATGGCTCCAGCCAGCATTAGAACCAGACATACTGTCAGTATTTTCCAGTAGAAGTAGCACTGACTCTTGCGCTCTGCTTTGATAGTGGGGTAGAGGAATAGCAGTGATAATGGATTGAGTAGAAGAATTTGTAAATTGATTTGTACTGTTGGATGTTTTGAGAAAATCATAACGAACAGTACCAGACCTGCCAAGCCTGTGACGGTAAGCAGTACGGTATCGAGTATCCATAAAGAACAGTGCTTATACCATCCTAAAGCAGTCAGCAACAATATCATTACGAAGAGTAGAACAAATACTATTCGGGGAGTGATAGTTTCTGATGAGGTGGCGTTGTTCTCTATTTCTTGCGGAGTAATCAGATAAAAACTTTTGCTAATCAATGGAATCTCTTTGCCGTTTTCGTCAACGGTATGAATGCTCTCAAAGTCTTTTCTAAGACTGTCAGGAAGGAATTGTCGTTGAATATGTGTTGTTGGAAAATCTGCCTTGATACCAAGTAGTAGGTCGTTGCCAAATCGCATCCAACGATGGTTCTCGTTCCATTGGTGTGTCATTTCTCTATATGATGGTGCAACTTGTTGTTGATTAGTATTATAACGAATGTTATTCAAGTAAAGCAGGATGATATCGCGTGCTCGAGTAGTGCAGTTGTCATAGAAGTAATTGTATCGGTATGTGCGATTACTTGGTAAATAATTTTCGTACAATGCATTCGTGATTTTCTGTTTCTCCTGCACCGTCAGATTCAAATCTTGCTGTAATACCCATCGGTGTTCTTCGTCCTTATAAATCTGCATAAACAAGCTCATGGGGAATATTGCCATCTCGTAGTCGGTGAGTCCAAAGACGAATCTCAGTGCGAAAAAAGGTTGTTCAAACGAAAATGCACCGTAGTTAATAGCCAAGTCGGCACCCGTACTGCGATCCCGATAGCGAATGGCAGTATGTCCGTACAAACTCCACACTTCATCGCCGGCACCTACGGTGAGCAAGCTGATGGTGACGCTGTCCATACGTTCTGCTCTTGATGTCATCGTTCCAAAAGTGAGGACAATGAAGAGTAAAACTATCTTAAAAGAACCATTTATCTGTTTCACGATGCAAAAGTAAACAAAATTATTGCTTCAAAGTGCCATCTTCCATTTTTTTTTACTACCTTTGCCCGTCAATTATATATAATAGAGAATGAAGAAATTAATTATAGCTGTATATCTGACAGCAATGTGTATTGCAGCAAATGCACAGAGTGGCACAAATTCACCTTATAGCCAGTATGGTCTGGGTGTCTTGTCTGACCAGGGAGCCAGTTTCAATCGTGGTATGAACGGCTTGGCGTATGGTTTCCGTATGTCGAACCAAGTCAACTATATGAATCCGGCATCTTACTCTGCTGTTGACTCGCTGACATTTATCTTTGATGCTGGAGTAAGTATGCAGTTGACCAATTTTGAGGAAAATGGCAAGAAGGTTAATGCACGCAATGCAGACTTCGAATATGCAGTAGCTACTTTCCGGGCAACACGTCATCTGGGCATCAGTATGGGTATATTGCCATATACTAATGTGGGATACAGCTATAGTAACACTCAACGTGTCAATGAGTTACCTTCACCAACGACAGCTAATGCCACTTATACCAACACCTATACGGGCAGTGGTGGTATTCATGAAGCATATCTTGGTGCTGGATGGGAACCGTTCCGTGGCTTTTCTTTTGGTTTAAATGTTGGCTATCTATGGGGTGACTACACTCGTTCTATAGTAAACAGCTATAGTGATACTTATGTAAACACCATCTCGAAACGCTATACGGCAGAGGTGAGCAGCTATAAGATAGACCTTGGAGTGCAGGGGGATTTCCGTTTGGGTAGGAATAATAACGTAACCCTCGGTCTCACATGGGGGGTAGGCCATAAGTTGGGTTCCGATCCTGAGTGTATGGTCGTTTCCAATAATTCGCAGACAACTGTTGCTGATACTACAAAATATGTTGTGAAAAACGGACTTGCCATCCCTACGACAATAGGCTTGGGAACGATGTGGACATATAAAAATAAGTTGCGTGTGGGTGTCGACTATCAGTTGCAACGTTGGGAAAAGGTTGAATATCCGGTATATTCAGTCAAGGACAACAAGCCTACGTATGCGCTTGACGACAAACAGTTCACAAATATGCATAAGGCAACGTTCGGAATAGACTACTGCAAGAATCAGTATTCTCGCAACTTCATCACACGTATGCACTATCGTGGTGGTGTCTCTTATGCTACACCATATCTGAAAATCAATGGTAAAGAAGGTCCTAAGGAGCTTTCTGTAAGTGCTGGTTTCGGTATTCCGATTATCAATGGCTATAATAATCGCTCCATACTTAATATCAGTGGACAATGGGTACGCCAAGAGGCTGCTGGCTTTATCAAGGAGAATACTTTCCGCCTGAATATAGGCTTCACATTCAATGAGCGTTGGTTCGCTAAGTTTAAGGTGGATTGATGTTTAACGATACGTTAAAGATTAAAGATTAAAAATTAAAGATTAAAGACGGTGAAGCGATTATTGATTCCTATTGTTGCGCTGCTGATTGCTACAATCTCCTGCAAAGAAGCAAAAGAGCATACTGCACCAGCGATTCTTGAGCGCGACTCAGTGCCTATTATGACGACCTATGGTGTCAATACATTAATATCTGATTCTGGAGTCATAAAATACCGCATTGTAGCAGAACGTTGGGAAATCAATACTGTTAAGCAGCCGTCACGATGGTCATTTGAGAAAGGTGTACTTCTTACACAGTTCGACCAGACTATGCATGTGCAGTCATACATACAATGCGATACAGCTTACTACTATGATCAGGAACGGCGCTGGGAGCTGCACGGACGTGTGCGTATTCTGACCAAACAAGGAACCTCATTCAGTAGTGAGGAGTTATATTGGGATGAGGGCAAGCATGAGATATGGTCTAACCGTTACTCCCACCTAAAGACGCCAGACCGCGAACTGCAGGGTAACCGTTTCCGTAGTAATGAAAATATGACACGCTATGATGTCACCTATACAAAGGGTTCGTTCGAGCGTGGGGATATAGGTTTGGGTGAAAACCCAAAAGACTCAATGCGCAATGCGCAGAAAGCACAAAACAATCCGGGAACTCCGAGTACTCCGAAGCCTCAGAAATAAAAAATATGATTTCAATAATAATAGGAATACTGATAGCAATGATTCTCTCTGCCTTCTTCTCTGGCATGGAGATTGCATTTGTGTCAAGCAATCGACTGCTGGCAGAGATGGAGCGAGAGAAAAATGGCATCGCACAGCGTTGTCTTGCCCATTTTTATGATAATCCCAATAGCTTTGTTTCTACGATGTTGGTCGGTAACAATATCGTACTTGTAGTATATGGAATTCTCTTTGCGTTACTCTTCGACACCACACTGTTCAAAGACTACGATCCAGGCACGCGAGTATTTCTTGACACAATCCTTTCCACACTGGTTGTGCTGTTTACAGGTGAATTCCTCCCAAAAACACTATTCAAGAGCCATCCCAATAAGATGCTCACATTCTTTGCACCGATAGCTTATGTCTTCTATATCGTTTTATGGCCAATAAGCCGCTTTGCCACATTGTTGGCACGTATTTTTCTGCGTACTGTAGGAGTGAAAATGGACAAAGAGACGGAAGATGGTACATTTACAAAAGTCGACCTCGATTATCTCCTCCAGGAGAGTATCGATAATGCTAAGAATGACGATGATATTGATGACGAGGTAAAAATCTTCCAAAATGCAATTGATTTCCCTGATACGAAGGTGCGTGACTGTATGATTCCTCGTACTGAGATAGATGCAGTGGAGTGGGAGACCTCCCTGAAAGAACTCCAACAGGTATTTGTGGAGAGTGGGCATAGTAAGATACTTGTCTATAAGGAAGATATAGATCATATTGTAGGATACATCCATTCTTCTGAGATGTTTCGTAATCCAAAGGATTGGCATGATTCTATCCGTGAGATGCCTTATGTGCCTGAGACTATGACAGCTCAGAAACTAATGAAGATTTTCCTTCAGCAGAAGAAAACCCTCGGTGTTGTTATCGATGAGTTTGGCGGTACCAGCGGTATCGTTAGCTTGGAGGATATTGTCGAAGAGATTTTCGGAGATATAGAAGATGAACATGATGCACAGAAATATGTTGCTAAGCAACATGATGACGGTACGTATGTTCTCTCAGCACGTCTTGAGATTGACAAGGTAAATGAAATGTTTGATATAGGGCTTCCGGAAAGCGAAGACTATATGACCGTAGGAGGCCTGATCCTCCATTATTATCAAAGCTTCCCAAAGCTCAATGAGATTGTGACAATTGGGCGTTTCGAGTTTAAAATCATCAAGAATACGATGACGAAAATAGAACTTGTCAAACTAAAAGTTAAGGACGAATAGCATTTTCTTACGTAAAAATTGCACCATTTACTAATTTCTTTGTATCTTTGTGCGCTTTTTGCAGAAAATCCAACCTAAATAAAAGAAAAGAGAAAAAAATAAAATAATAAATTAATCAAAACAATGGCAGCATTAGGAAAAATCAGAAGTAAAGGCGTGACGCTTGTTATCATTATTGCGCTCGGCCTTTTTGCCTTTATCGCTGAAGAGGCTTTCCGTTCTTGCAACGGTATCAAGAGCCAGCAGAGTATGCAGATCGGCGAAGTGGCAGGTGAGAAAATCAGCGTGCAGGATTTCCAGAAACTCATGGATGAGTATCAGAGTGTAGTGAAATTCACATCACAGCGTGATAATCTCACCGAAGATGAACTCAATCAGATTAAAGACCAGGTATGGCAGCAGTATGTAAGTAATAAGGTTATTGCTGACGATGCAGCAAAATTAGGTCTTACCGTTACAGAGGAAGAACTCCAGAATGTTCTCAATCAGGGCACAAACCAGATGCTTACACAGACTCCGTTTGTCAATCAGCAGACTGGTCGCTTTGACATCAACACCCTGAAACAGTTCCTTGACCAGTACAAGAAAGCCCAGAAGGAGAATCCTCAGCAGGCAGAGCAGATGAAGATGGTCTACGACTATTGGATGTTCGTAGAGAAGACCCTCCGCACACAGCTCCTCGGCCAGAAATATCAGGCTCTTCTTGCTCATTGTGTCCTCTCAAACAAGGTTGAGGCAAAAATGGGATTCAAGGACCAGAACGAAGAGGCTACCGTTCAGCTTGCATCTCTGGCTTACAATACCATCAAGGATGCTGATGTGAAGGTTGATGGTGCAGACCTCAAGGCAAAATATGCTGAACTCAAGCCAGCTTTCAAGCAGAGTGTAGAGACACGTGACATTAAGTATGTTGACTTTATTATCAAGGCAAGCGCAGCCGACCGCACAGGACTCCAGAAGGATATGGCAGATTTTCAACAGCAGCTTGCTGTCGCTGAAAATCCAGCACAGATTATCAGCAAGAGCACATCAGATGTTCCTTTCATAGGATTGCCTATCTCTAAGAACTCTTTCCCAGCAGACATCGCTGCCAAGCTTGATTCTATGACCGTTGGTACAAGCAATGTCATCGAGAACAAGCAGGACAATACCCTCAATATTATCCGTCTTATGGCTAAAACCTCTCTGCCAGACTCTGTAGAGTTCCGTCAGATTCAGGTTGCTGCATCAACACCAGCTGAGGCTAAGACAAAGGCAGACAGCATCTATAATGCTCTGCAGGGTGGTGCTGATTTTGAGGCACTTGCAAAGAAATACAATCAGACAGGTGAGAAGACTTGGATGACAGGTCGTCAGTATGAGAAGGCTAACACTATGAGTGCTGACAACCGCTTGTACATTGAGACCCTCCTTAACGGTACTGTTGGCGAAACAAAGAATCTCCAGCTGTCACAGGCAAACGTAATCATTCAGGTTACAGATCGTCGTGCATTCCAGGATAAGTACACTGCAGCTGTTATCAAGCGTGTCATCGACTTTGGTAAGGATACTCGTTCTGCAGCTTACAACAAATTCAGTGAGTTCGTGACCAAGTGCACATCTATCGAAGATATGCAGAAGCAGGCAGCTAAGTACGGCTATCAGGTTCAGGATTATCAGAACATTACCACAGCTGCTCACAACGTAGCAGGTGTACGTGCTACCCGTGATGCTTTGAAGTGGATATTCACAGCTAAGGAAGGTGACATCAGTCCTCTATATGAGTGTGGCGACAACGACCACATGATGGTTATCGCTCTTGACAAGATTCATCCACAAGGCTATCGCGATGCTGATGATACTGAGGTTAAGGAGATTCTCCAGCGCGAAGTTATTAAGGATAAGAAAGCAGAGAAACTCATTGCTAAACTTCAGGGCGTAAACAGCGTCAATGCAGCAAAGGCTAAGGGTGCTAAGGTTTCTACCGTTGAACAGATTACCTTTGGTTCTGCAGCTTTCGTACAGGAGACAGGTGCTGCTGAGCCAGCTCTCTCCGGTGCCGTTGCAGCAACAGCAGTTGGTAAGTTCTCAAAGGCTCCTGTAAAGGGTAATGCCGGCGTCTATGTCTTCCAGGTAGCAAAGAAAGCTAACCGTGCAGGTGCGAAGTTCGACCAGAAAGCACAGATGCAGACACAACGTCAGCAGGCTATGCAGTATGTAAGCAACTTCATGCAAGACCTTATCACAAAGGCTGAAGTAGTTGACAACCGCTACCTCTTCTTCTAAGAGATACACATTATTAATATACGCGCGAGGGGTGACCATTTGGTCGCCCCTTAGTGTTAAAAATAACATTTTATTCTATTTGCGGCATATAAATGTAAGAAATTGTAATTTTTTCTTGCACGTTTATCGAGAATTTGTTACTTTTGCACACTGAAAAGAGTCAAGGTATTAATTTTAAGGTTTATATTATGAGTAATAACCGCAATATCGGTTCAAAAATTAAGAGTTTAAGAGAGTCTAAGAATCTCAGTTTGGAAGAGATTGCACAAAGTAGTGGGTTGACAACAGAACAGGTTAGTTCGATAGAGAACGATGAGAATCTACCGTCTTTAGGTCCACTAATCAAAATAGCCAGAGCGCTGGGTGTTCGACTCGGTACCTTCATGGATGACTATGATGAGCTCGGCCCAGTTGTTTGCCGTGCTACTGAGTATGATGAGGATAAAAGCATCAGTTTCTCTAACGATGCTGTCGATGCACGTAAGCATATGGTATATCATCCGCTGGCACAGCAGAAGGCTGGTCGCCATATGGAACCATTCGTCATTGATATCAACCCGGAGGAGGGCTCTAACTTCAAACTTTCTGCACATGAAGGTGAGGAATTTATCTATGTGATGCAGGGTGAATTGGAGATAATTTACGGTAAGGAAACGTACGCTCTAAAAGAGGGTGACAGCATCTTCTATGACTCCATCGTAAGTCACCATGTACATGGATTACCAGGCAAGAGCGCTAAAATTCTGGCAGTTATATATATACCGCTCTAAACCTACTTCCAGGCTCTCCCATGTAAGAGGGCGCTTGAATAAGTTGGAAGAGATATAAAGATTTGAAATGGAGAAGAATAATATAGAAACCGTAACTAATTGCCCTTCCTGCACAGGAGGGGTAAGGGGTGTGGCACGAACCTATCCCGCTGAGACAGGCAGTGCCGGCTATACGCTCTATGAGCGCACGTTGGGACAGTGGCTTGAATATTGGGCAGAGACAACACCAGATAAAGAGTATATTGTTTATTCTGACCGTAACCTGCGATTCACATGGGCACAGTTCAACGAGCGTGTGGACAATCTGGCGAAAGGCCTAATCTCCATAGGTGTGACGAAAGGGTCCAATGTGGGTATCTGGGCAACAAACGTCCCTGATTGGCTCACCTTCCTCTATGCCACTGCAAAAATCGGCGCTGTACTGGTGACGGTGAATACTAACTATAAGCAGAATGAGCTGGAGTACCTGTGTAAGGACTCCGACATGCATACACTGTGTATCACTGATGGTACATGGGATTGTAACTATGTGGATATGACATATACCATGCTACCAGAGTTGAAAACATGTGAGCGTGGTCACTTGAACAGCGAGCGTTTCCCATATCTGAAGAACGTAGTGTATATCGGTATGGAGAAATATCGTGGTATGTTCAATACAGCTGAGCTGCTGTTGCTTGGTCAGAACATTGAGGACAAGACCCTTCTCGACATGAAGAGCAAGGTGAGCTGTCACGATGTATGTAACATGCAGTATACCAGTGGTACCACAGGCTTCCCTAAAGGTGTGATGCTCACCCATTATGGTATTTCCAACGATGGCTATTTCACAGGAGAGAATATGGGCTTCACACAGGATGATAAGCTCTGTGTCTGCGTACCATTGTTCCACTGCTTTGGCGTGGTGCTGGCAACAATGAACTGCCTTACCCACGGCTGTACCGAAGTGATGGTGGAGAAGTTCGACCCACTCCTCGTGCTGGCATCTATCCATAAGGAACGCTGTACCGCAGTCTATGGTGTCCCCACGATGTTTATAGCAGAGCTCAATCACCCGATGTTCGACATGTTCGACCTTACTTGTCTGCGCACTGGTATTATGGCAGGCTCACTCTGTCCTATAGAACTGATGAAGCAGGTCAGCGAGAAGATGTATATGACCATCACCAGTGTTTATGGACTCACAGAGTCGTCGCCTGGTATGACGCAGACCTGTCTAAACGACACCTTTGAACAGCGCTGCACCACGGTAGGACGCGACTTCCCATTTGTGGAGGTGAAAGTACTCGACCCGGAAACAGGCGAGGAATGTCCCGTTGGTGTGCAGGGTGAGATGTGCTGTCGCGGTTTCAATGTCATGAAGGGCTATTATAAGAATCCGGAGGCAACGGCGGAGGTTATCGACAAGAACGGATTCCTTCATTCCGGAGACCTTGGCGTTAAGGACGAGCAGGGATTCTACAAGATTACCGGACGTATCAAGGATATGATTATTCGCGGTGGAGAGAATATCTATCCGCGTGAGATAGAGGAGTTCCTATATCACATGCCAGGCATCCGCGATGTACAGGTTGCTGCTGTACCGTCAAAGAAATATGGTGAGGCAGTAGGGGCATTCATCATCCTTGAAGAGGGTGTGAAGATGCTTCCAGAAGATGTACAGGAGTTCTGCCGCGGTAAGATTGCGCGTTACAAGATACCGAAGTATGTGTTCTTTATCAAGGAGTTTCCACTCACCGGCTCAGGTAAAATCCAGAAGTTCAAACTCAAGGAGATGAGTCTTAAACTCTGTGAAGAGCAGGGCATCGAGGTTATCTAAACATAGAACTATAACCATTAACAAACATCGGGGTGCAGCATTATCGTGCACCCCGATGTTTGTTGACTCTTTCCATAGGTATGGGTGGTGCAGACTATATTGAAAGAATAATAGTATAAGAATCAGAAAAAGCCGATGTCAAAGGATTGATTTTCATGTGGCATGTCCTATAGGCTTAACCGAAAACTACCCTCACTTCCCTCACTTCCTGCACCGTACTTTTAACCATCAACCTATTTCAGGACGAGTCAACTTGGGTATCAGACACCTAACCCTCACTGATACTTGTCGAGGGTCGAGGGTTGAACCGATGGAGCAGCGAACACCACCAAGCTTGCTTGTTTGGTCGAGTCGCGACAGAGGAAGACAAAGTTACAGAGGAAGACCAAAGGTAAGAGTTGAGGGCTGACGATTTTAACGTTACTGCAGAAAATCGGGCTAATTATTGGCAGTCGGACTGCAACTGTATTGCATAAAGTGTGCAACATAGTTGCAGAGAGGCAGCAACTACGGAGCAGCCTTCCCGCTTGGTGTCTGCAACAATTCCATCAGTGCTATTCACAGAAATAGTTGACAGTCGCAGCACCTTATTCACCCTTCCGGTTGATGGTTTTATTAAATACCACAAGTTTGGCTGCAGAATCACCGCAACCAGAGTAACGTCCTTTACCCCCTTTTAACTCCCTTTATCTCCTTTATCTCCTTCAACTTGGGACAGTGAGTAAACTATGAATTGTGAATTATTGTTAGTGTAGGAAGTGAGGGAAGTGAGGGTGGTTTCCTTTTATCCCTATAGGACACTGATATCTGTTTAACAATATTTATTGATAGTTCCCAAAATCAGGATAACTATCTGAAACACACTGTGCAGAGCACTCGAACACGCTGTCCAAAGGCTCCGCTTACACTGTTCGGAGTATCCGCACACACAGAGCGAGACCTCCGCACTATCTTACTCCTCGATAGCTTCTATGCGTGGTCTTGGCGCCTGGTAGATTGGTCGTTTGGTAGATTGGTCGTTTGGTAGATTGGGAGTTTGGTCGTTTGACCGCTTGGGCGTTTGCTCGTCAGGTCGTCTGGTCGTTTGGTCGTTTGGGAGAATTGTCGATTGGTCGTAGTCTTGTTCCCAATCTCTGCTTTCTTGTTCCCTGCTTCTTGCTTGCGGCTCCTCATAGTAATAGTCATCGTAGGATACAGAGTCGGTGGTATCGCGGCGCACGCGGACAGCATCGCAGTCGTACATGTATGCCTCTACGTCCATTTCGTCGGCAGGATTCCAGTGGGCGTGGTATTCTTTGAAATTATTGTCGTGAAAGACACTGTTGATGAAAGCACCGCAGATGGGTAGGGCAGAGCGTGCCCCTTGTCCGAGAGCACCTGAACGACAGTGTATGCTTCGGTATTCACCGCCGACCCATGCGCCAACGACGAGGCGTGGGCTTACGCCGATGAACCATCCGTCGGAATTATTGTTTGTAGTGCCAGTCTTACCTCCCCAATCGGTATCACCCGTAATGTATCCTTTGAGGCGTTGCGACGTACCTTCCTGCACACCTCCCATAAGCATCTGTTGCATGAGGAATGCTGTGCGATAGGATAGGACTTTATGCTCGTCTGTTTCGCCAATATATATTTCGTTGCCCTCCTTATCCACGATGCGTTCTACGAGGACGGGGTCATGACGCTTACCGTCGTTAGCAACGGTGCAGTAGGCATTGACCATCTCCAGCAGGTTGACATCGCAGGAGCCGAGTGCAAGTGATGGCTCATCGGTAAGCTCACTTTTGATGCCCATATCCTGTGCAGCCTTTATAATATTCCGTGCTCCTACCTCCTGTCCCAAACGAACAGCTACAGAGTTGACACTACGTGCAAAAGCCGTCTTCAAGGATAGTGAATCACCAGAGAAATGACCGGAGGCATTGCCTGGCGACCAAGTCACCTCGCTATGTGTCTTGCGGTCGATGACGCGGAGAGTGATAGGCTCATCACAACGACGATCGCAAGGCGTCAGTCCCTGATTGATAGCCTCTGTATATACGAAAAGTTTGAAGGTGGAACCAGGCTGTCGCTGTGCGGTCACCTTATCGTATTTCCATGATTTGAAATCAATATCGCCAACCCATGCTCTGACGGCTCCTGTCTGAGGTTCCATTGCCACCATACCACAATGCAGGAACTGCACCATATAACGGATACTATCCATCGATGACATTGTTCGCTCGATGGTGCCGTGCTGGTAATCGAATAGTTTCACCCGATGCGGCTTGTTGAGATAGTGGTTGATACTATCCTGATTATAGTGATATCGTTCTTCGAGGTATTTATAGAATGGTTGTCGCTTTGCAATATTAAGAATGAAATTCGGGATTAGACGTCCATGCTCGTCGCGCCAGGGCTCCTGTCCGCCCCACTCATTCTTGAAACTGCTCTGCATCTGTCGCATGTGCTGTGCGGCAGCTCGTTCCGCATATTTTTGCATGCGTGTGTCAAGAGTGGTGTATATCTTCAGTCCGCTGGAATAAAGGTCATAGCCATTGTCGGAACACCAGTCTTTGAGGTGTGCTGCTATGGCTTCACGGAAATATTCTGCCTGACCGGCATAGCTTTGTTGGCGTTGTATGTCAAGTTTGATGGGCAATGCTGACAACTCGTTGGCCTCCGATTCCGTGAGGTCACCATGTTTCACCATATTCTGTAGCACGATATTACGTCGCTCACGGGATTTCTCTGGGTGGAGAATAGGATTATACGAACTGGTGGCTTTGAGAAGTCCCACGAGTACTGCTGCCTGCTCGGTGGTCAGCTCTGCCGGTGTGGTGTTAAAATATGTTTTTGCTGCTGTTTTTATACCGTAGGCGTTATTGCCGAAGTCCACGGTATTGGCATACATCGTTAAAATCTCACGCTTGTCGTAGATTAGTTCAATCTTAGTTGCAAGAATCCACTCTTTGCTCTTCGTTATGAGTATGTTCAGACCTGGAATATGGCTTAGCGGTCCCTGTGCCTGTTTTCCACGCATGTGGAACATGTTTTTTGCCAACTGCTGCGTGATGGTTGAGGCTCCGCGTGCTCCACGTTTTGTAGCTGCATCCTTGGCAGCACCGCCCACGCCTCTGAAGTCAATACCGTGATGATGATAGAAACGCTCATCCTCAGTGTCGATGAGTGCTTTCCAAAACACCTGACTCACTTCGTGGAATTCTATCGGGCTACGGTTCTCCTTGAAGAATTTACCTATGAGCTTCCCGTCAGTGCTATATATCTCAGATGCTTCGAAGGTTGGTGGCTTAATGATGTCGCTATAGCCTGGCGATTTGCCGAAGAGCCACAGAAAATTGATGTCGACGAGTCCCAGCCAAATGATAAATCCCACGATGCACGACACGAAGGCTATTGATGCCTTCGTGTACCATGCGCGGCCTTTATATAGATTGAAATACCACATCTTACTATTTGCTCCTTGATCTTCGGTCTTCCTCTGTTACGACTCGGGATAGCATAAGCGAGCTATGCTCGACGCTCATTTCTCCATCGGTTGCTCCTTCAAAGCTCCCCTCCCTTGAGGGGAGGGGTAGGGGTGGGGCTTTCTTGCTCCTTATATTAAATACTGTGAGCTGATACTCTCGTTTGCGACCACACGGCGAATGGTTTCGGCAAACATCGCAGCAACGGAGAGCTGCTTTACCTTAGTACAGTTTTTGTTATATGGGATAGAGTCAGTGAAGACCATTTCCTCAAGGGCTGATGCCTGTACACGTTCCGATGCAGGACCGCTCATTACACAGTGGCTGGCACATGCTCGAACACTCTTTGCACCAGCTTCCTTCATGATGTCAGCAGCCTTTGTGATGGTGCCTGCTGTGTCAACCATATCGTCGATGATAACAACGTTCTTACCTTTTACGTCACCGATAATCTGCATGCTCTCAACAACGTTGGCTCGAGCACGGTTCTTATTGCACATTACAAGGGGACAACCGAGATATTTAGCGTAGGTGTTAGCACGTTTTGAACCACCGGCATCAGGTGATGCGATGCACATATCTTCGAGATTCAGCGACTGCAGGTAAGGCATGATGACACCACTGGCATAGAGGTGGTCAACAGGTACATTGAAGAAACCCTGTATCTGGTCAGCATGAAGGTCCATAGTAATCACACGGTCAATGCCGGCAACACTGAGCAGGTCGGCAACGAGCTTCGCTCCGAGGCTCACACGTGGCTTGTCCTTACGGTCTTGGCGTGCCCATCCGAAATATGGAATGACTGCTATGATATTTCGTGCTGAGGCGCGCTTTGCAGCATCAATCATCAACAGGAGTTCCATGAGGTTATCGCTGTTGGGGAAAGTGCTCTGCACGAGGAAAACATCCCTTCCACGAATAGATTCCTCATAGCTTACGGCAAACTCACCGTCAGAGAATTTTGTCATTACCATGTTGCCAAGAGGACAACCTAAACTTTGGCAGATCTTCTCTGCCAGATACTTTGTTTTTGTTCCTGAAAAAACCAAAAACGAGTTTTTCTGACTCATTGTTATTATTATTGATAGTTTAACACTTACTTCTCACCTCTTACCTCTCAATCGTCATTCCACCGCTTTACGCAGGCGTTGGAAGTGGGATATGATATCTTTGTAGTCCGTCTGTGATTGTATGTTGAAACGATTCCATAGGTCACCACATACCACTACACCGCCGAAGCCGAGTCTTTTGGCAATCTTCACGTTGTCGATAGTCATTCCACCCATTGCCCATACTTTTTTGTCAATAAGTCGTTGGCAGGCAGCTTCTTCCAATTCATGCAAAGAGAATGTAGCACGCTGTTCGGGGAATTCTATGCAGTCATAGAGATTTTTCAGTATTACCATATTTGACTGCTTCTTCATTATCTTCAATTGGGAAAGGTTGTCACAAGACATACCGAAGCGCCCTTTATATCCTGCAGGTATTCCTTTTGACGGGTCGTCAAGATGTATTCCTGCAAGCGAGTATTCGTTCTTAAGATAAAAATGTTCGTGAACAATAATCTTGTCCATAGTATTTTTGGGCAAGAGGGACAACAAACGTTCAGAGTATATTGGACTGCTACCAGGCTTATAGAGGTGCAGACATTCCATTCCCTCCTCAAAGAGTGCCGCCAGGATTTTGTCTTCTTCCACGAAGAACGTGGATTT
>JAFZVR010000106.1 GCA_017617725.1 Prevotella sp. | reverse complement strand
GGTTCTGCAGGAACTTATAATCAGCCGCGAACCATTCCACTTGCATCTCGGCATGAGCCGCAAGGTTGCTGACGCGGGCGGGATAGGGTATCACTACGAGGTCGTTCTTCACGATGTGATAGCACCGCTCGTTGAACACAAAACTGCCCTCGCCAGCCGTGCAGAGCAGGTGCATACAGGTATGGCTCAACTCAGGCGCATTCATCGCCAGGAAGTCGGTGGAATACATGAAATCTACCTTGAATTTCATTCGACCTTTTTCTCGCTCGGAAGAACGAGCAAGCTTGCTATTCTCTCGCTTAATCAAAACGTTCATAGGCGTCAAAATAGGAATTTTATAGCGAATAGCGTAGGCTTAAGCAAACGCGACGATTGTCGTGGCGCATTTGTTGTTGATAGATACTATAGCCATAGTCGGTAGTTTCATATTGCTTAGTCAAGCCGAGGATATCTCTTGCCTCTAAACGCAATGTAAGTGCGTTGTCCTTCAGGAAACTCTTCTGTACAGCTGCTGTCAGGTTATGTGTGCATCTTGTGAGATGCTTATTCCATTCGGGATTACCTGTTGTAACCAGATTGTAGTTCAGCTCAACTTGCCAAGCGTGGCTGAGCATAAGCGGATTGACGACTCCCAAATTGATGACTGGCTGGTAGGAACGATGAGTGATAGCATTGATAGAGACCGTCCAATTCGGGTGGTATATACCCCAGACTGGTGTATAGTTTGCAAAGGCACTCATCTGATTTATTGGCTTGTTGTGATTTACAGGATGGAATAATATGGTACTCCCATCATTAAGTAATGTTACATCGGTTAAGACGGCACGCCTGCGATGTTCATAATTCAGGCCACACGCCAATTGGCGATATCGCAGTTGCAGTGACAATTCATGCTTGACTTCTGTTTCCAAGCGTGAATTTCCTTGCGATAGTGAATAGCGATTTAGATATACGACAGCATCGTTTGTCTCTGTAAATTCAGGTCGTCGGGTCTTCATGGCGTAACTCAGTCCGAGTTGCAAGCCCTTAATCTTCACATGATAGGAAAGCGATGGAAAGAAATAGTTCTCTCGGGCACGAAATACGGAGCCTTCAAGGTGGTCGTCAAAACGTCTGTACTCATGTTCGTATCGCAAACCAGCCACAAGCGTTCCGTAGGTGGCCATATCCAAATGGTACTCTGTGTAAGCAGCATAAATGTGTCGGTACATGTCTTCGTTAACCCCTGCAATACCACTCAGATTGTTATCATTTGTATAAAGGCGGTGAAAGAAAGACATATCAGTTCCTACACGCAGATCTCCTTTCCATATAGGATATGCGCCATACGCTTTCACATTATATAACTGACTTTCCGAGTCGGTAATAGAGAACATCGTCTGGCCACTCTCATCTATACGGTTTCGCTCGGTATAGCGATAATTATACGTATCGAACTGCGCTCCTATTTCTGCTTTTCCTAAATGTCCTGTATATTGCGTATTAGTCCACCCTCCAATAAGACCATTGTCAGGTGCAAAAGCCCTTGTGTGAGTTTCGGTGTGAAGCTTCTCTATCGGAACTCCATTCATTGACAAAGCGTTATCACTTAGTACAATGGTAGTATCCTGCAACTGCTGCTCCAGCATGGCCTCCAGTGAGATGGTGTGACGCTCATTGAAAGCCCAGTTTACTCCAAAGAGGTAATTAAGATTATAGCCTTTGTAACGGAAATCCTGCGCTCCTTGCTGTCTATACATCAAACTCTGCCCTTCATTCTCTAAATAACATTTCTGGTTGGATGTGGAAATATCTGTAACTGAAGCGTGCCAGAAGTTAAGCCCCGCTTTCAGTTCTACATTCTTGATTCTATACCGTAGGTTGGCAGTAACAGACGGATCAATATTCTCCAGGTAATCCAGAGAATTTTCATATCGTCCGGTAATATCCCCGCTAATGCCTTGTACAAAATTCTGGCGGGTGTATATGCGAACGATGGCCATCATTTCGCCATCGTACTCTGCGCCTGGATTCATGATGACCTCAACGCGATCTATCTGACGGCTGTTAAGACGCTTAAGCTCAACCTTTTCCTTTATTCTTCGTCCGTCAATGTAATATTCCGGTTCTCCTTTTCCTATGACTTCCAAGTTTTCTCCATTTCGCTGCATGCCCGGTGTGCGTGCTAGCATCTCCTCTAAAGAGCCAACTTCTTCTAAGGCTGACCCCTCAATGCGAGTAACTAATGCGTTTCCTTCAATCTTTGTGTTTGCGCGTGTTCCTACTACTTCCAGCCCATCCATCAGCAGTGTGTCTTCTTGTAGTGTAATAGCAATGTCCTGCTTATTGCATACATCAACAGTCTGAGTTTTATAGCCAATCATTGATATTTGCAAATTACACTTGCCTTCAGGGATGTTCAGAGAGAAACGCCCGTCACTATCGGTAATAGTGCCGCCTTGAGAGCCAACTACAAGTACGCTTGCTCCGATTATTGGTTCCTTGGCTTTGTCATCACGAACCACTCCTGTAATCGTTGCGCTCTGTCCCCACACGGCACATGCGATAAATACAAATAATACAATTGCAAAATATCTTCTCATTGTTATACATGGACTCTGATTGTACTGAATCCGCAGCAAAATTACGTCCTTTTTCCCTATGTAACAAATTAACACGTCATTATCAAGGTGCC
>JAFZVR010000013.1 GCA_017617725.1 Prevotella sp. | reverse complement strand
GGCATCTTGCAAGGCTTCCAGCCAGGACTCCACACACAATCACCATCCTTTATATAGAAATAACGGCCACCGGCGTCCATTGGTACACCGTTGTAGCGGTAGCGTGTGATGCGACGGAATTTAGCATCCTTGTAGAAATCATATCCACCGCCAGTATTTGAGATTAGACCAAAGAAATCCTCATTACCCAGATAGTTAATCCAAGGGAATGGAGTAGCAGGATTGGTGATTACATATTCACGGTTTTTATCATCGAAATGTCCGAATGTTTTCATTATGTAGTATTATTTTTCGTTATTGCGTTATCTCGTTATTGCGTTATCTCGTTATTGCGTTATCTCGTTATTGCGTTATCTCGTTATTGCGTTATCTCGTTATTTCGTTATCTCGTTATAACGGTATATCGAATTACTTCTCAGTCAAGAGATCAACAAGGCCCTTATCTTTGAAATCGTTCTTTTTTTGATCCCAGAAGCCGAAGTCAGCATCGTAACACCATGTTGTCCATGCAATATTGTTCTCCTTAAATACGGTGAGCATATCTTTGGTCCACTTATATGCCAGTTCGCGATCTACCGGTTCGTAGACTCCCCACTCACCGCAGAACAACTGTAGGTTGTACTTCTTGGCTGCGGCAATGGCGTCCTTGAAATCTTCACGAATCTTGTTAATGTCCCATACTTGCGTTGTATAGTGATTTTCGTCCAGTAGTTGTTTTACGGAATCGGGAGCTGCCTCATAGTCTTCCTTTGACACCAGCACTCCTGGATAGTTTACCTTTCCGGTATATTTACCGATAGGAGTCCACCATGCACCGTAGTGAGTTAAAATCATTGGATTGTAATAGTGGAATGAAAGGATAATGTTCTTGTCGTTCTCCGGAACCTTAAGATACTTGATGGTCTCATAGCTCTGCCACATGTTGCTGCCGATAACGAGAGTACGCTGTGGCTCACGCTCACGCAGTGCTTTATGAACCTTAATAATCAAATCGTTCCACTGTTCGTGGTCATCGGCTACCGGCTCATTCATAAACTCATAGGCAACAGAGTCGTTACTATAGCCTTTCAACACGTCTGACAGCTGGTACCACATCTCAATGAGGTCCTGCTGAGCCTTTTCAGAGGAAAATAGGGTATTTTGGTCACCTTTTCCTTCCAACACGGCATTAAAATAGTGTGAACGAATGATGTGGAGGTCAACGATGGTACGTAGGTGATGCTTTTCTGCCATATTGATGGCATTAGTGAGTAGCTCCCATGCCTCTGGCAGTTTCTTTCCGTTTTCATCCCAGAACTGTACTTCATCGATAGGTATACGTACAAAGTCGAACCCCAGTGATTCCAGACGATTGAAGTCATCTTCCTGTATGTGCTGGCGACGTGCTTCACCACGTTCCTCCGACTGTGATAGCCAGTGGCTTAGGTTTGTTCCACGTTGTATGTGGAAGTTATTCACATCGCTTGTCTCACTTTTTGTTGAGCATGCTGCTAATGATAGCAATGCAGAGGCAGCAATTGCCAGTGAAAATAATGTTTTTTTCATTTGTATATTATTTTATATTATTATTCTTTGTTGTTTTCTTATTATAGGTTCTTTCCTTCCATAATACCCTGAAGAACCCAAGGATTCTTCACCTTCATGTTGGCATTACGGTCGAAGATACCAAATTTCTCTGGTCCACTGCCGAAACTGTTATTGTCCCATACGAATGTTGAAAAACCATGTTTCTTAGCTTCGCTGACAAGGAAACGACAGTAGTATGTCATATTCTCATGGATAAGATCTGTGTTTGAACCTTTTTGGCGGTCGGTAACACCCCATTCTCCCATGACAACACCTAGTCCTTGTGACGCCCATGTATTTACAACACGGTCAAAGAATTCAGTCATGGTCTTTTCGTCGCTTGGTGATGCTTCGCCCTTGTCTTTGTACGGATCGCCCCAGAAATTATATTTGCATTCACCGGCGTAGTCCCATGGGGTATAATAGTGGAACTCCACACTCATATAGTCATTGTTATTTCCTTCCATGTCTGTCGGCACGATGAAATCGCCGTTATTAATTCCAAAGTCAGGATTACAAACATATGTCTGAACAATGAGGTGACGCTTGGCGTTGTTTCCACCTGTAGCACGTACTACATCTATAAATGTCTGGTTGTATGAATTCTGTACTGCCAGATTCTCTGCCTCTGGCTTACCCCAATTATCTTTGATATGTACCTCATTAGTACCGGCAAAGGCCAAGCGATAGTCATAAGCAGCAAATTCACTGGCAATATTCAGCCATAGAAGTGCTAATTTCTGGTTATTCTCGTCCTTGTATTGGGTTGTTGGGCGCCCTTCAAGCCATTTATCGTGGTGAGTATTGATGATAACCTTCATGTCATTGGCCAGACACATGTTGACAACCTCTTTTACACGGGCAATCCATGCCTTATCAATACTCATTGCTTTAGAGTTGGTGATGTGGCACTGCCATCGAACAGGGATGCGTACAGCGTTGAATCCTGCATCTTTAATTGCTTTGATGGTCTTTTTTGTTACGACAGGATTACCCCATGCTGTCTCGGCCTTGATACTGTTGTCCTGCATGCCGATTTCCATAGATTCACCATTTTGACCTGGAGCAGAACACTCCAACTGATTTCCAAGGTTCCATCCGACAACTCCCGCATTCCATTCCTTTGCGGTAGGCTGAGCCATAGCTGCAATAGACAGTGATATTATTCCAGTCATAAACATGCAGCGCAATACTGTAATAGATTTGATTTTCATATTTTTGCTTGTTTTGTTTTCTGTTGCAAAGGTACTTGATATATGATTTTGTAAGGTTTGAGCGCATACATAGAAGGTTTGAAAACTGACTTTTCTCAGTTTTCAAACCTAATATGATAAAAATCATACGCTGTCTATTGGTATTTTGAAGGTGATACTCCAAAATATTTCTTGAAGACGGTACTGAAATATTTGGGATTATCAAAGCCGGACAGTGCTGCAACATCGCTGACAGGGTGTCCGCTACGTAGTAATGCCACAGCGCGTTCTAATCTGATAATACGGATAAACTCCTGCGGAGACTTACCAGTATATGATTTCAGCTTTACATAGAATAAGGTACGGCTCATAGCCATTTCACGACACAGACGGTCAATAGTGAAGTCGGAGTCGGTGATATTGTCAATAACTAATTGAGTTGCCTGACTGATAAAACGGTTACCTTCGTCTTTGAGAATATCCTGGTTATCCGAGTTATCTGGATTGTTCAAGATATGGTTTGTGGTCGGGTGGAGGCTCTCAACGACCAGACGCATATATTTTGTATGAAGCTGATATATGCGCCATGCTCCGTAGAAGGCTAATGCCAGAACTGCCAGATAGATAATCCACATCCACCAGGAGTTCCACCAGGGTTGACTAATATTTATCGTCAGACGTACCTCATCGAGAACGGTGCCACAAGATCGGCTGACGCATCTTAGTATAAGCTGATGACATCCTGATTCCATGTTGATGAATCGGATTACTTGTTGGTCGGAAGGTTTACTCCATTCTCCTTTTCCAACTTTATATTGGTAAACTATATCCGATTGGTTACGTAGATTGATAGCTTCGAAGAGTAACTCAAAGGTTCTTTGCCTGTATGTGAGATTTAATTCGTTATGTGTTAGTTCTTTATAGATTTTTTCTTTGAAGTCATCATCCATGTCATCGCCATATTTGATTCCAAGGATATGCAGTTTTGTGGTATAATCGAGCTCTTGGATATGGTTAGGGTTAACAACCAATGCACCAGTGGTGGAACCGAGAATGATGTTACCGTTATTCATATTTGCTATGGAACGACTGGTATATTCGCGGTCAACCCCATTGCAGTAGTTTACTCCGATGATACGGTCTGTGTTCTTTGGGTCAGCAAAAGACAAACCGCGCTCTGTGGCAATTATTATTCTTCCACGCACATCTTTATTTATACTATTGACGAAGTTTGATGGTAACCCGTTTTTTGTTGTCAGATGCCGGCATTTCTTAGTTTTCAGGTTGTATATATATATACCTCCTCCGTCACTTCCTATCCAAAGTTCCTGCTTATTGTTCAGATAGAGTGTATGGACAAATCGACACACGTCCTGTTCCTGTTCAGGAGCATAATGTAACTCTGTTGTCTTACCATTTGATGGGTTAATTATATATATGCCTGATGTGGTTCCAATGGCAATATTCCCATCAGGTAATTGTAGGAAGTCTTTTACATAGTGAACTGGATGGTAATGAGAACCTTCCGCTGTCAGATGTACCAAGTCACCGTCCAGGCCACCTATCCATAGGTTGTTGTCACGGTCGTAAAACAGCCTGAAGACATGGTCGTCTTTCAAAATGCCATTAGCTTTCGAATATAGTGGTTTGAAAGCACCAGTCTCAGAGAATTCCAAGACTCCTTGTCCATAGGTGGCTGCAAGCGTTGTGCCACGTGGCGTTTCGCAGAAGTCCAGAACAACCATTCCGTTCATGGTATGGCTCATCGTGTGTGTTTGTGGGTTGTAGATACTAACGCCGTTATCTGTACCCATCATCAGCAGTCCGGAGCGAGACTGTCTGACACAGTTTACACGGTCATTGAGAATAGACTGTGAATCATTGGTAATATGCTGGAATACCGCAACCGTAGTACCTACAGGGCGTGCAATGTCAATTCCTCCCGAATATGAGCCAATAACAATATTTCCCCAAAGATCACGTATCAAGGTGTATATGCCATTACCATGTAGTACACCATGTGGTCCGGCGTTAGCATCGAACAATAAACTGTTTGTATAGTTGCCGTTTTCTTGAGGTCTACGGCTGATCATATATACTCCTTATCCGTCTATTCCCACCAGCATTGTGTGAATGTCATATGGAAAGAAGGCTCGCACAGGATTATGTGTTATACCGATGTCAGTTTCTTGATATCCGTCATATGATACAGAAAGGATTCTGACGCCACTGCTGTAGCCTCCAAGCCATACCTTATTATATATGTAGTCATAGAAGCCACTCTCCACATCGTAGGAAACGACAGATCGTAGTTTAACGCCAGCTTTTGGCGGTGTTGCCGGGTCATGGCGATATTCCAACACTCCTTGACGAGTACAGAACAGGAGTACTTTGTCTGTACTTATGATGTAGTTGGCGTGGTAGTTCTTGGCAATTGGAATAAGGTTCTGTCCCTGAAGAAAAAAGATACCTTTGTTCGTTGCGGCCCAGAATCCGTTGTCTGTCTTGAGGATGTTATTAAGGTCGACATTTTCTTTCAGCATTTTGCGGATGTCTGCCAAAAGATTAAATCTGTCATGGATGATGTCATAAGAATAGATGCGTCCTTTGTTGTCATAAGCTAACAGGCTGGAGGCTTCTGGCGCATTCATATCCTTGTTGTACAGGTTACACAGTTCCACTTTTTTGCCAGCATAGTCGCTATAGATATCCAGTTCTCCTAACTGGTAGTGTTTAATGCTTACGCCGTTATAACGCTCCACACCATGCTTGGATGACCACCATATAGCTCCATCGTTTGTTTGCAGAACGGAGTATATTCGTTGATTGTCCAGACCATCTGATTTACTCAGATGAGAATAGGTAAAATCCTTAACATCAATGCCCTGACAGAATATTGCCGAGAATGTAGTTAGCAGTATAGTCAATAAAAACGACCGCAAAACGTAGTTTTTCATGTGCGATTTGTCCGAATAAGATAAAATTCTGTTGCGAAGGTACAATTTAGTGACGAATAATACAAAGGAACAAGTTCTTTTTTGCCATTTTATAACAATAAAATGTGAATTGAAGCGTTTTAATCACATGCTTAAAAGAGTAATGATTATATTGTCGTGGTGTCTTTCTGCCATATCAGCAAATGCACAGTACGACCCTGTTTTCAGCCATTATTGGGCGATGGAGTCATCGTTCAACCCTGCTTCCGTAGGTAAGGAGTCGAAGCTGAATGTCGTGGGTGGCTATGCACTTAGTATGGTGGGCTACGAGCGTAATCCCAAGACGATGTATATCGGTGCCGACATGCCATTTTATTTTGCTCGCAGCTATCATGGTGTCGGACTGTCAATACTCAACGATGATATAGGCCTTTTTACTCACCAGCGTCTCTCTGCACAGTATGCCTATCGCTTTAAGTTCCTTCGCGGACGCTTGGCTGTTGGTCTTCAGGGTGGTGTTCTTATGGAAAAGTTCGATGGTTCAAAGGTCGATTTGGATGAGGATGATCCACTTTTTACAAAGACAGACATTTCAGGCAATAAGTTTGATTTAGGATTGGGCCTATATTATACCCGTGGACGCTGGTATGTTGGTGTATCTGGTCAGCACCTGACTTCCCCTAAGGTGTCGTTAGGCGAAACTAATGAACTGAACATTGATGCAACATATTATTTTACTGCAGGATACAATATTAAGCTAAGAAATCCGTTTCTTACAATACCGACATCAACGATTGTACGTTATGACGGTCATGATTATCGTGCCGATATAGGAGCACGATTGGTGTATACGCATGAGAAGAGAATGCTCTATGGTGGTCTGTCATACAGTCCTGAGCATTCTGTGACTGCAACAATTGGTGGAAACCTTCACGGTATCAATGTTGGTTATAGCTATGAAATGTACACCTCGGGTATGAAACCTGGTAATGGCAGTCATGAGCTTTTTGTCAGCTATCAGACAGACATCAATCTGCAGAAAAAGGGACGTAATAAACATAAGAGCGTTAGGTACCTTTGAGGGTCGAGAGTCGAAAGTTGAGAGTTTAGAGAATAGAGAATATATTATCATGAAGATGATGAGAACATTATTGAAGATATGTGTGGGTGTTATCATGGTGATGACACTGGCCGGTTGTTTCGGCGCTAAGACTTCTTCGACATCGGGACGTGGTGGCGAAGTAGTAGGTGTCGGTGGCGGTCGTAGTTTCAGAGAACCTGTACCTTATGGTATGACGCTCATCAAGCGCGGTTGGCTGAAGATGGGTATTGAGAAGCAGGATAGTCTGTGGGGTAAGCAAACACCCCAGAAGGATATTTCTGTCGATGGTTTCTGGATGGATGAAACAGAGGTTACGAACTCTAAGTATAAGCAGTTCGTGCAGTGGGTACGTGATTCAATTCTTCGCACGCGTCTTGCCGATCCTTCATATGGAGGTGATGAGACATATATGATTACCGAGGATAAGAACGGTGACCCTGTGACACCTCACTTGAACTGGAAGAAGCAATTGCCACGTAAGCCCAATGAGGATGAACAGCGTGCTTTTGAGAGTCTCTATGTTACCAACCCGGTAACGGGCGAGAAGTCACTTGATGCGTCACAGATGAATTACCGCTATGAGATATATGACTATACCACAGCGGCATTGCGTCGTAACCGTATCAATCCTTATGAGCGCAACCTCAATACAGATGTTGTTATCAATCCTGATGATGTTGTTATGATTTCCAAGGATACGGCATATATCGATGATGAAGGCCGTATTGTACGTGAGACTATTAACCGTCCATTGTCAGGTCCTTGGGATTTCCTTAATACCTATATTGTGAATATCTATCCCGATACTACATGTTGGGTGAATGATTTCCGTAATTCTGATAACGAGACATATCTGCGTAACTATTTCAGTAATGCCACATATAACGACTACCCTGTTGTTGGTGTCACATGGGAACAGGCAAATGCTTTTTGTGCATGGCGTACAGATTATTTGTTGAAAGGCTTGGGTCCGGAGGCTCGTTATGTGCAGAGGTATCGTCTGCCGACAGAGGCAGAGTGGGAATATGCAGCCCGTGGTAAGAACCAGACGGAGTTCCCGTGGGATAATGAAGATGTGAAAAGCGGCAATGGTTGTTTCTATGCAAACTTCAAACCGGACCGTGGTAATTATACAAAGGATGGAAATCTTATTACAAGTAAGGTGGGCATCTTCTCTGGAAATAGTAATGGCCTGTATGATATGGCGGGAAATGTTGCAGAGTGGACATCAACAATCTATACTGAGGCTGGTGTAGGCGCCATGAACGACCTCAATCCTCAGCTTGAATACAAAGCAGCTAAAGAAGACCCGTATCGTCTAAAGAAAAAGAGTGTACGTGGCGGCTCATGGAAAGATCCAGAGTCATATATACGTTCCGCATGGCGTACATGGGAATATCAGAATCAGCCACGTTCATATATAGGATTCCGCTGCGTACGTAGTCTGGCAAGTTCGTCAAGCGAAGCAGCAAAACAAGCAAGAAAGAGTAGTAAGAAGAGATAGAACCATGACAGAATATAGTAAAATAAATATAATATACCGTCTGCAGAAGTGGATGGATAGCGTACCGGGACAGACTTTCCTGAACTACGCTTATAGTTGGGGCGCATCTATTGTTATCGCTGGTACCCTGTTTAAGTTAACCCACCTTCCAGGAGCCAACTTTATGCTGTTCCTCGGAATGGGCACGGAGGTTGTGGTATTCTTCCTCTCAGCTTTCGACCGGCCTTTCGACAAGACTGCTGATGGCCGAGAACTGCCAACTCATTTCGAAGAGCCGATGGAGCCTGTTGAATATGATGAGGATGGCAATGCCATTGAGAAGCCTGTGATGCAGTCTGCACCAGTAATAGCTGGTGGTACCGGCATTGTCGGAGGGTCTGGAGTTTCCGGAGATTCCGGAGTTTCTGGAGGCGGTACCATTATCATCGGCGGTGGTGTAGTTAGTGGTGCAGCACCAGCTTCAGAAGCTTCAGAAGCTCCAGAAAGTCCGGAAGTCCTGGAATCTCCGGCACGAGTGGCTGCATCCGCTGCCGCTGGTGGCATTCCTACCGCCGTCATACAGCAAGGTGGTGCATGGGTGGCTCAGCAGCAGGAGAATACTCCAGAAATGGCTGAAGCACAAAGCAATTATGTAGATGCTTTGAACTCTCTTACAGAAATGCTTAGTAAGGTAAGTGCTCAAAGTGAGCGCCTGACGCGTGATTCGGAGGAAATGGAGAACCTCAACCGTACGCTTACAGGTATCACAAAGATATACGAGATGCAGCTTAAGGCTGCCAGTCAGCAGGTAGGTACTATCGACCAGATTAATGAGCAGACGCGTAAGATGGCGGCTCAGATAGAGGAACTCAACCGTATATATGCCCGTATGATTGAGGCGATGACAGTGAATATGCCTGCGGCAGCAGTTAAGTAATGGAATTGTAAATAGTCAAATTGTAAGTTGACAATATGGCAATAAAGAAAAGACCGGTATCTCCACGCCAGAAGATGATCAACCTCATGTATGTGGTTCTGATGGCTATGCTTGCTCTGAACATCTCGACAGAGGTGCTCAACGGCTTCACTATTGTGGAAGACAGTCTGCGCCGTACCACATTGAGCTCAAGTAATGCAAATAAAGCTATCTTTGATGACTTTGAAGCCCAGATGAAGAAGAATCCGACAAAGGTTCGCCAGTGGTTTGAGAAGGCTACTGCCGTTAAGACGATGAGTGATTCTCTTTACGCCATGGCAGAGGAACTCAAGTTGATGATTGTACGGGAGGCAGACGGTAAGAACGGAGATCCGAAAAATATAGAAAACAAAGACGACCTTGAAGCTGCCAGTCAGGTGATGTTGGCTCCAGGTACAGGACGCGGTCGTAAGCTGTATAATGCAATCAATGCCTACCGTGAACGCATTCTGAGTTTTGTTACAGATAAGACGCAACGCGAGATAATCTCAAATAACCTCTCAACAGCAATTCCGAAGAATGAAAATACGTTTGGTAAGCATTGGGAGGAGTATATGTTCGAGGATATGCCTACAGCTGCTGCTGTGACACTTCTTTCTAAGTTGCAGAGTGATGTTCGCTATGCGGAAGGTGAGGTGCTGCATTCTCTGGTTGCTAATATTGGTCTGAAAGATATCCGCGTGAATAAACTGGAGGCTTTCGTTGTGCCGAGTGCCACTAAGCTGTTCCCAGGTGACCAGATGACGGCAAAGATGGTATTGGCTGCTGTTGACACCACACAGGTACCTGAGGTATATGTTAACGGACAGAAGATAAGCGGTGATACCTATAGCTTCAATGTAGGAGGAGTAGGGGAGTATAATTTCAGCGGATATATCCTTACACAGGATGTTGCAGGAAATACCCTCCGTCGTGACTTCAATCAGAAATACCAGGTCGTAGCACCGCCATTGGCGCCAACAGCGGCGACGTTGTCGGCAGATCTGATGAATGTGCTTTATGCCGGCTATACCAACCCTATCAGTGTCAGTGTGTCGAATGCACCCCAGAGTTCCGTATCGGTCAGCATGACTGGCGGTCAGCTGCGTTCAACAAGTCCTGGTCACTATGTTGCCATCCCGTCTGCAGTGGGGCAGGATGTGACGTTCACTGTGTCAGCCAAGGGTAACAACGTCGGTACGTTCACGTTCAAGGTGCGTAAACTGCCAGATCCAATGCCGTATATAGCTGTTGGTAGTGACCGCTATAAAGGTGGAGGTCTGTCTAAGTCTTCTCTTATGGGCGTATCTGCACTGCATGCTGCTATTGACGATGGACTGCTTGATATCCCATTCAAGGTGATTAGTTTCGAGACGGTGTTCTATGATAATATGGGTAATGCTGTTCCTCTGGCATCGGCAGGGTCTGCATTCTCCGAGCGTCAGAAGCAGCAGTTCCGTCAGCTCTCTCGCAATAAACGTTTCTACATAACCCGAGTCCAAGCTGTTGGTCCTGATGGTATAACACGTACGCTCCATTCTGCGATGGAAGTGATAGTGAAATAATTATAATTGATAATTCATAATTCATAATTGATAATGAGACGATTCTTATTGATATTGATAACTGCTTGTATGGTACAAACCATTGCTGCTCAGCCGGCACGCCGTCGTGCGGAACAGCAGAAGCAGGCGCAGCAGAGCAATGCTAATAATATGACTACGCGTGCACAGATCAGTTTTCCTGTGGCACAGCAAATGTCAGAGGATGTAGTGTGGCGTCGTGATATTTATCGTGAACTCAATCTTGAAGAGGACTCCAATGCAGGACTTTATTATCCTACTGAGCCTATTGGTTCACAGATGAACCTCTTTACATATATATTCAAGCTGATGATGCGTGGCGCTAAGAATGGTGGTATTAATGCATATGAGTATCGTATTGATGGTAATGAAGTGTTCTCGGACTCTGCAAAGATAAAACCATTGCAGTTCCTCGAAAACTACCATATCTACTATGAGCGTACTGACCGTGGCATACGTCTTGATAATAGCGACATTCCTTCGCGTGAGGTTCGTGGTTACTATCTTAAAGAGAGTGCTTACTACGATCAAGGAACATCTACATTCCATCGTAAGGTCGTAGCATTATGCCCTATTATGTATCGTGAGGATGATTTTGGTGATGCAGAACAGAAATACCCTTTATTCTGGGTGAAATATGATGATGTGGCTCCGTTCCTCTCTAAGCAGATGATTATGACGAGTGACCTCAATAATGCTGCAACGATGAGTGTTGACGATTATTTCGCTACGAACCAGTATAAGGGTAAGATATACAAGACAACAAATATGTTGGGTCGCACGCTGGCACAGTATTGTCCTAATGATTCTGCCATGACTGCTGAACAGAAGAAGATTGAAGCAGAGCTGATTGCTTTTGAGAAGAATATTTTCAATGCACCAGCTAAGAAAGATACTCTTGACAGTATTGCAGAAGCGGAGAAGGGGGCAAAAGCAGTACGTAAAGTTCGCAGTCGTCGTACCGGCACTTCTACAACATCTAATGTTTCTCGTAGCCGTCGTACGGGTACGACACATAATACAGGCTCTGCAGCGCGTATCAGTGTACGCCGTGAACGCCATTGATAATATCGGAGTGCTCGGATAAATCTGAGCACTCCGAAAACTTTGATTACTCAGATTAATAAACTATATAGTTATGAAGAAGATTTTTACATTAGCAATCTTGGCTTTAGCCATGATGGTAGCGACACCTGCCAGTGCACAAAAGCTGAAGCTTGGTTTGAAAGGTGGTTTGAACGTCAACAAGATGAAGACGAACAAAGACGTTGTGGACACAGAGAACCAGGCAGGATTCTTTGTTGGTCCTACATTAAAGCTGTCAACACCTACAGGTCTTTCATTTGATATTTCAGCACTCTTCGATCAGCGTAGTTCGAAAGTAGAAGTAGAAGATCTCGCAGAACAAGAGCATGAGTCAAAGATTAAACAGAACTCTATCCAGATTCCTATCAATGTACGCTATGGAATAGGTCTTGGCAGCACGGCGAGCATCTTCTTTTTTGCAGGTCCGCAGTTTGGCTTCAATGTTGGCGACAAGGTGAAGACAATCTATGAGGATGTTAAGAATGAAAGTGAAACACATAAGTGGACAACCAATAACTCTAATCTTAGTATTAATGCTGGTTTGGGAATATCACTTCTTAAACACCTCCAATTGACTGCAAACTATAATGTGGGCATAGGTAAGACAGGTGAGTTCAAGGATGAATGGAATGAAAGTGACGAACTTGGCAAAGTTAAGACTGTAAGTAAAATCACGAAGGCACGCAACAATACTTGGCAGATAAGTTTAGCCTATTTCTTCTAAAGAGACCGTGATTTTATAAAAAAAATAGCAGGTGTTGTTTTGCGACACCTGCTTTTTTTGTACCTTTACAACCATAATGATATATGTAGACGTCATCTTACCATTACCACTTGAGGGATTGTTCACCTACAGTGTGCCACCGCATCTGGAGAGCCGGGTGCAGAACGGTATGCGTGTGCAGGTGCCGTTAGGTAAGACGAAGACATACACGGCGGTGGTGGCATGTGTGCACGATGACAAAGGGGTGCCGGAGAATTCCGGGAAAGCTGTTGTTGTCAGAGATATACTCGCCGTCCTTGACAGCGAGCCCGTCGTCCTCGACTCCCAGTTACGGCTGTGGCAGTGGATAGCAGACTACTATATGTCGCCTATAGGTGATGTGATGAAAGCAGCCTTGCCACCTGGCATGAAGCATGAAGAGGGATGGCGCCCGAAAACGGAAAGTTGTGTGATACTTGATGAGGCTTATCGTAATGAACGTTCAATAGAACTGATTCGTAGTATACTGAAAGCGTCAAAAAAGCAATTGGAGGTATTCGAGTGTTATCTTCGGCTTAGCAATATTACTGATGGAACCGTGGATTTCCGTGAGGTGTCACGTGAAGAGTTGATGAATGAGTCACACTGTTCCTCAGCGGTTATGCGTGCACTCCTTGACAGACCTTTTATGCAGACCTACAATCGTGAGGTTGGTAGATTAGACAATGGTGGTATGCCCCATCCGGAACGTATCAAGCCACTGAGTGACGCACAGGCCGATGCCTATAACCAATTGCTTCTCCAGATGATGAAAAAACAGGTGACGCTATTGCATGGTGTCACATCGAGTGGTAAGACCGAAATATATATCCACCTCATACAGAAAACCATTGAAGAAGGACGTCAGGTACTTTATCTTGTACCAGAGATAGCTCTTACCGTGCAGTTAATGGAGCGTTTGCAATTGGTTTTCGGAAACCGGCTTGGCATTTACCATTCGAAGTATAGTGACGCTCAACGTGTGGAGATATGGAAGAAGCAACTTTCTAAGAATCCATACGATATTATTCTTGGTGCTCGCTCTGCCTGTTTGTTGCCATTCCAGAAGCTTGGCCTGGTGATTACCGATGAGGAGCACGAGACGAGCTTCAAGCAATTGGATCCTGCTCCCCGCTATCATGCAAGAAGTGTTGCTATAATGATGGGGCAAGAAGCGAGGGTTAAGGAGCAAAAGAATACGTTATCACCTACCACCCCAAACCCATCACCTGTCATCATATTGGGAACAGCTACTCCGTGTGCAGAGACCTACTATAATGCGATGACCGGGAAATATGGATATGTATGTCTTTCAGAACGGTATAAAGGAGTAGCCTTGCCAGAGATACATGTTGTTGACGTTAAGGACCTCAGACGGCGGAAGATGATGAATGGTCCGTTCTCATCGGTTCTGCTGGCTGCAATGAGGCAGGCTCTGGATGCAGGTGAGCAGGTGATACTCTTCCAGAATCGTCGTGGCTTTGCTCCGATGATGGAATGTAAGGTCTGTGGCTGGGTACCGAAATGCGACCACTGCGATGTGTCTTTGACATTACATAAAAGTCAGAATTTCATGAGCTGCCACTATTGTGGACGAGTATATAAGATTCCTGATGCATGTCCTGCCTGTGAGAGCAGGGAGCTGATGGGACGCGGTTACGGTACAGAGAAGATAGAGGATCAGATATCGATGCTCTTCCCAAATGTGAAAGTAGCTCGAATGGATCTTGATACAACACATACACGCTCTGCCTATGAGCGTATCATCAGTGATTTCTCTGCAGGTAAGACCCAGATTCTTATCGGTACACAGATGGTTACCAAAGGCTTGGATTTCGATAATGTCAGTGTTGTCGGTATTTTGGATGCTGATACGATGCTGAATTATCCGGATTTCCGTGCTAATGAGTATGCTTTCACTATGCTGTCACAGGTTGCTGGTAGGGCGGGGCGCCGTGGTAAGCGAGGACTGGTGATATTACAGACGAAGAGTGCTAATCAGCCTGTTGTACAGCAGGTGGTGAGAAACGATTATAAGGCATTCTTTCGTAACTTGGTGGAAGAGCGCCATGCCTTTCAGTATCCGCCATTTTATCGGCTGATAAATGTTTTTCTCAAGCACCGGTACGAGGATGTGGTGGGTACTGCAGCTCTGGAAATGAGCAGTCGTATGCGTGAAATCTTCGGCGAGCGGGTGTTAGGTCCTGACCGTCCTGCAATAAGTCGTGTCAATAGACTTCATATCAGGAAGATCGTTCTAAAATTGGAAAATGGTATAGACCATAAAAAAGTGCGCGAATACCTTCATGCTATGCAATCGCAGCTTCTGAAGGATTCGCGCTATGGGGCCTTACAAATCTACTATGACGTAGATCCGGTATAGTTTACAGATCCACCTGTACACCTAAGCCAACCACCTGATTTGTTCGTGTGAACTTGTCGCCTATCACGACGGCATTGGTGTCTGGATCACGTTGTGTAACTTTATTATAGTCATCGTAGTTTGTCTGGAAATAGGCAGCATTGACCTTAACCTTGTCGGTTACCTTGTATGACAGACCGAATCCGACACTGTATGAGTTTACTACAAATGACATGTCGTTCATAAATTCATCAGAGAGACGATAGCGTGTAATCTGTCCACCAGCAGAGATGCTGAACTTGTCCGTGATATCCCATTCTGCACCTGCGAGATATTCGTTGGTACCGCCATGGAGCTTTTTCTGTGAATCCTTATACCACTGTGCCTGCTTGTCAAAGTAGTGATGGTATCCGGCGTTTACACGTACGTTAGGAAGTACGCTCCACTCAGCACCAACTGTCAACAGTGCTGGTGAGTCCTCGTCAACATATGAACCGTCTTTATACTTGTTTACTGCATCTATCTCAAGTGCCTTGTCAAGTGTGGAGTGGTTTTTCATCCTCATACGTGTGCGGAACTCGTACTTTGCGGCGAAATTGAAATTACTTACCTTGTAGTCGATACCGATGATTGGAGCCAGTCCGAAACCAGTTTGTATACTCATCAGGTTTACACCCTGTGAGTATTTCTGCAGCGGCTGTAACTGTCCTAATGCAGCGTCAGCCTGTGCCTTCGCTGCTGCATATTGCTCAGGAGTGTATATACCTAAGCTTGCAGCCAACTCTGCTTGACCCACTTTTTTGTTGATATCGTCGATGGCGTTGTTCAGGAACTGGTCGAAATCAATGTAGTAAGGCTCATTGGCACTGTCAATCATCTTCACACGAATATTGTTGATACGTGCTTTGTATGAGGCGTCACCGTAGAGCAGTCGCAGACCGCCATATACAGACCAGTGATCGTTCACCTTATAGGCAGTACCAAGCTGGAAACCGAAGAAATACTGACGACCACGCATAAAGGCATCACAGTCGTAGCCCTTTGCACCTAATGGCTCCAATTCCTTTGCAATCATACCTACGGCACTCTCGAAAGAGCCGAGTCCGTTATTGTAAACACAAACACCTCCGCCACTTGGGATGGAGAAGTTGAATTGGATACTCCATTTACCTTTATTATATGCGGCTTGAAGCGAGGGTATGACGCGGGCATCTGCTTCACCACGGAATGTCTTTGTGGTGTTGCCGTCGTTCTGCTTACCCAAGGCGAAATAGGGATGAGTTGATTCGATAGTACGTGTCTGATGTGCCATCTGCCAGTTGAATGCAATGTGGAAGCCTTCTGGCATGAATGCGACACCCGCCGGGTTACTATATACACCATCAAGACCGATGGCTGCGTCACGTGCTGGATTCTTCAGAAAGTCAACACTTTGGTTGGTGTTGGTGTAGATACCACCTGCCGTTGCAGGTGCGAGAGTTGACAATGCGATTGCCAGACTCATTAATTTTTGTTTACTCATATTAAAATACCTATTCAAAAAATCGGCGCAAAGTTATGAGTTTTGTGCAATAATGCCGTTGTTTACGCGCACATATTAATTTATGTTAACACTTTTTGCGCGTTTTCTGCTCATTTGTGCAGTTTTGTGCAACAATTTTTAAGTATTTAGAGTTCTCTCCGATGTTAGGTTTTAGCAAACAAAAAGGGCACCTCAACACGAGATGCCCTTTCATGTGACTTATCTTAAGCGTGAGAATTCACGCTTGATTATTACTTGATAATCATCTTCTTACCGTTAACGATATAAACGTTGCCTTTGCGAACATCATTAACCTTTATACCGTTGAGGTTGTAGATCTGTACGTCCTCACCATACTGAGCCTTGATAACAGCGATACCATTAGGAATGTCTGTTACAGTAACAGAAATCCATGCTACACCACTTTCAGCACCTTCTACCCATACCTGCAGCTCATTCTTGTGTTGGCCGAGGTCTGTGTATGTCTTTTCAATGGTGATAGTTACAGACTCTTCTGCATCAGGAGCAATAGATGGGATAGTACCCTCTGCGAGGAGCTGGCTGTTTGCATCGTAGATCTTAACGGCTACGTCAGTAGCAGCACCCTTGCCAGTGTTCTTTACCTTAACGGTAACAGGGAAGGAAGCAGCATTAACTTCGGCAGTAACATCCTCTACGGTGAATGTCAATACAGCAGCTGGAGCTGCGATGTTGTATGTCTGTTCGAAGGTATTATCCTCTGGAGTAGCATCGTTCTCTACCTCTACGGTAGCTTTAACAATAAGCTCACCCTCTTGCAGGTCTGTTGCAGGGATAGTGAACCAGCAGAACTTACCACCGCCAACATTGACGCTGATAGTGCTTTCGAGTATGGCATTACCGTAAGTCAGAGTAACTCTTGCATCTTCGATGTCCTTTGTACCATTATTTACAATGTAAACACCAAGGCTATTTTCCTCTACGTCGAGGCTGAGAGAACCACTAATCTGTGTGATAGCGAGGTCTGCAGTCTCTGTAACAGGTTCAGCCTCGAAGGTTACAACTACTTCGTCTTGTACCTGATTAGCTACCTGTACGTAGTAAGAAGCTGTTGTGCCAGCCTCGAAGCCTTCCTCATCAGCAGTGATGGTGAAGGTCTCTGTAGTGGACTGACCAGCCTGCAGCAGAATGTCAAGCGTGCGGGTCTCAACTTCAGTGATACCCTTCAGCAGTGTTACAGTCAGACCTTCAGCATCCACCTCGCTGGTGTTCGTAATCGTAGCAACGATATCGAAGCTTAGTTCACCGAATGGAACAGTGACGTCATCAGCTGTTACACTGAATGTTGGCTGTGTTGTATCCTTAGCATTAACCGTCAGAGTCTCAGTCATCGTGTTATTGGTAGCGTCAGCATCCTCGAAGTCAGCTGTAGCAGTAACTGTCAGTTCACCTGCCTCAAGACCTTCTGTACTTACCTGGATGAATGCATATCCGTTCTCACCAGCCTTAATAGAAGCGATTGTGGCCTGACCAAGAGTTGTCTCACCTGCTGTCAGTACAACAGGAACGTCAGCTACGTCAACATTACCGTTGTTCTTCACAGTTACAGTGATGTTGCCCGTCTCGTAGTTCAGGTCAAGTGTACCGGAGATAGCCTCAATAGCTACGTCCTTAACTTCCTCGACAGCCTCTGGCTTAACGATGATCTTCACCTCTGTCTGAGTCTGAGGAGCAAGTACGTACATTGTGTATTCGCCAGCCTTAGTGAATGGGTTCTCAACATCTGCGAATGTTACAGTTGTCGACATTGCAGCTGGGAGAGTTTCAATGGTCTGAGTAGCAATTACGCCGTTGTGGAACAATGATACCTCAACGTTCTCAGCATCGATACCACTGATGTTCTCAACAGTAGCAACTACGTCGAATGAAGTAGCACCAAATTCAACTTCAACGTCTGGAGCAACAACTGTGAATACAGGCTCTGTAGCAGAAGAGCTGTCCACGATGTCGTACTCCTTAGTCTCGCTAATATTCTCACTTGTATTGTCTTCAACAGTGATAGTAGCAGTGATAGTTGCTTTCTCGCCAGCTACAAGACCCTCTGTAGGCAGGAAGAATATAGCATTACCGTTCTTGCCGGCATTCACTGTGATAGTCTGAGCCTCAAGCGGTGTGTTGTTCAGTGTGACATTGACAACAGCATCAGCATTGACATTACCCTTGTTCTCCATCCATACGGTGAGAGTGTTAGAGTCAGCAGCCAGGTCGATATGGCCGTTGCTGAGGTTCATCTGAGTGAGTTCAACCTCAACAGTTGGAACAACAGGCTCTGTAACCTTGACAGTTACTTCACGCATAGTGTTGGTAGC
>JAFZVR010000105.1 GCA_017617725.1 Prevotella sp. | reverse complement strand
GAGGGTCGAGGGTCGAGAGTCGAGACTATTATATACCGACTTTTCTGCATCCTCCTCAAGAGAAGCCTGTTGTGCTGTTACCTTGTCGTTGCGTTTTCGTGCATTAGCAGGCAATAGTACCCAATTGGCAGCTACAGCGTTATAGTTGAGCTCATTTTCCGGACGTGCATTATCGGCGCATTCTACTACGGCACGGCTGTGAGCCATGCGTGTTGTAACGCGCATTAGGACAGGTAAGCATACACGCTCAGAATAGTCGAATGCGACAGCCATCATATCGTAGGCCTCCTGTTGTGAGCTTGGCTCGAAGGTCGGTATCATGGCAAACTTTCCATAGAAACGGCTGTCTTGTTCGTCTTGTGAAGAGTGCATTGACGGGTCGTCGGCAGCAAGTACCACGACGCCACCGTTTACCCCCGTCATTCCTGAGTTTACAAACGGGTCGGCACAGACATTCATCCCCACGTGTTTCATACAAACCAGTGCACGTTTTCCCATATATGACATGCCTAAGGCCGCTTCCATCGCCGTTTTTTCGTTTGTTGACCAGCGGCTATGAATGCCACGTTCTTTCGCAATGTCGTTGTTCTGAATGAACTCCGTTATCTCTGTTGACGGTGTACCAGGATAGGCATATACACCAGACAGTCCTGCGTGAATGGCTCCAAGGGCTATAGCCTCATCGCCTAAAAGCAATTTTCTCATTATATCTTTTATCTTTCAACGTTCAACTCTTACTACCTGCTTTCAGTCCGCGTATTACAGCGGAAGTAAAACCGGCATGTTCCATCTCGTTCAGTCCTTTGATAGTAACGCCACCGGGTGTCGTCACGAGGTCTATGGCAGCTTCAGGGTGCAGTCCTGTTGCCTGTAGCACTTCAACAGCTCCGCGCACTGTCTGCATCACAATCTCTTTTGCTTCGTCGGCACGGAATCCCAGTTCTACGCCACCTTCTGCTGCAGCACGGATATAACGCATGGCATAGGCTATTCCGCATGATGCCAGTGTGGTGCCAGCGGCGAGATGCTGTTCGTTTGTTATGAATGTGGAGCCAAGGGCATCGAAGAGAGCCTTTATTGTTGCCGTCTGCTCTTGTGATGCTCCGACGGGCACAAGGAATGTTGTTGATGCCAGCTGTGCTATAGCGATATTGGGGATAGCAAGGAAGAATGGTCCTTCCTGGTCTATCCACAGATGAATATTCTCTGACGATACTCCGGCAGCCACTACGACCAGTTGCTGGTGCGTAAGGTCTATGTTCCCGCGTATTTCCTTTATCACGGGTTCTACGAGCCATGGCTTAACAAATACCATGACGATATCGGAGCCCTTTACGGCTATTGCATTGTCGGATGTTACGCTTACGCCTGCTTGCGCGAAACGGTCTGTTACTGCTGTCGATGGGTCACTGACAGTAATATCTGTCGCCTTCACGATGGTTGTCTTCAGCAGTCCTTCAACGGTGCTACCGCCCATGGCACCTGCTCCAATTACTGTAATTTTCATCTTTCCGTTATTTCGTTATTTTGTTATTCCGCTTAAGACCTTCTTAAATTTCTCAAGGAACATGTCCGCTTCATTTTTCGTCAGACAGAGTGGTGGCAGCAGACGCAATACGTTAGTGCCTGCACAACCAGTGAAACAGTGCTGCTCGTAAATAAGTGGCAGTCGTACGTCCTTATGAGGAATATCGAGGTCGATACCGATCATGAGACCACGTCCGCGAATATCAAGAATAGGAGAGTTAGGAGTGGAGAGTGTCAGCTCCTTCAGTTGCTCTATCAGATACTCTCCTACTATACGGGCATTATCCACGAGGTTTTCCTGCTCGAAGACATCGAGGACAGCCAGTGCAGCGGCACAAGCAAGATGGTTACCACCAAAGGTGGTACCGAGCTGTCCATAGACGGGGACGAAATCCGGTGAGATAAGTACCCCTCCCATAGGGAAACCATTGGCGATACCCTTTGCCACAGTGATGATATCCGGTTTTATGTCGAGCCACTGATGGGCAAAGAACTTTCCGCTACGACCATAGCCACATTGTATCTCGTCACAGATAAGGATGGTGCCATATTGCTTACAAAGCTTCTGCAGTCCCTGAGCAAACTCTTTCGTTGCCAGTTGGATACCTCCTACGCCCTGAATACATTCCAGTATCACAGCACAGACATCGCCTTGCTGTAGTTCTGTTTCCCATGCAGGGAGGTCGTTGAGTGGCAGATATGTAACGTGTCCATTATTGTTGATTGGTGCAATGATTTTCGGGTTGTTGGTCACCTCTACGGCAAGTGAGGTCCGTCCATGGAATGCTTTTTCTGCAGACAATACCCGTGTGCGACCGTTGGTAAACGATGCTAACTTCAGTGCATTCTCGTTTGCTTCTGCACCGCTATTGATAAGAAACAGTTGGTAGTCGTTGTAACCACTTATTTTTCCCAAGCGCTCTGCGAGCTCAACCTGTAATTTGTTGACTACGGAATTGGAATAGAAACCAAGTGATTTGAGCTGATTTTCCACCATTTCAACGTAGTGCGGGTGAGAATGTCCGATGCTTATTACAGCATGTCCGCCATATAAATCGAGATATTCCTGTCCTTTATCATCCCATACCTTACAGCCCTTGCCCTTCACAATATTGACATCAAACAAGGGATAAACATCAAATAATTTCATGTGCATACCTATTTATTGGCTGCGAAGTTACACAAAGTCGAGTACAATGCAAAGGAAAAGCTTTGATAGTAATGTGCTTATCGGTTAAAAAAGTTTAAATCTATATATATAATAAGGTGTAAGCAAAAGTTTTCGCTTACTTTTGCGCCCTTGAAAAATTAAAGTGAAAGAACTATGCAAGAGAATTTAGTCATTGTAGAGAGCCCTGCCAAAGCGAAAACTATAGAGAAATTTCTCGGTAAGGACTTTAAAGTGATGTCGTCATACGGCCATATCAGAGACCTCAAGAAGAAGGAGCTCAGTGTCAATCTGGACTCATTACAACCGGATTATGAGATTCCTGATGATAAGAAACGAATTGTCACAGAACTGAAGAAGCAGGCAAAGGCTGCAAAGACTGTCTGGCTCGCATCCGATGAAGACCGCGAGGGAGAGGCTATATCATGGCATCTCTGTGAGGTGTTAGGTCTGGATGAGAAGAAGACCAATCGTATAGTATTCCACGAAATCACCAAGCCAGCTATTCTTGAAGCAATAGAGCATCCTCGTCGACTCGATATGAATCTCGTCAACGCACAGCAGGCACGTCGTGTTCTTGATCGTCTGGTTGGTTTCAAATTGTCACCAGTGCTCTGGCGTAAGGTGAAGCCATCACTCTCTGCGGGCCGTGTTCAGAGTGTTGCAGTACGACTGATTGTTGAACGTGAACGTGAGATACAGCAGTTCAATAGTGAGCCATATTATCGTGTCAACGCACTCTTTACATTTACCGATGCGGACAACCAGAAGCAGGAGATAAAGGCTACTCTGGCAAGTAATTTCAAGACCCGTGAGGAAGCGCAGGCGTTCTTGGAACAGTGCCGTGACGCACAGTTCCGCGTTGAGAATGTCAGCACCAAACCTACAAAACGCACGCCGGCACCACCATTCACGACTTCAACCCTGCAGCAGGAAGCAGCACGAAAGCTCGGCTTCACTGTCAGTCAGACGATGATGGTGGCACAGCGTCTATATGAAAGCGGTCTTATCACATACATGCGTACCGACTCTGTCAATCTTTCTGGTTTGTGCATCAATGCATGTAAGAATGAGATTACTAACCTCTATGGCAAGGAATACAGCAAGGTACGTCAGTATCATACCGATGCCAAGGGAGCGCAGGAAGCTCACGAAGCCATCCGTCCTACCTATATGGATAATGAAAAAATTGACGGAACAGTGCAGGAGAAGCGTTTGTATGATCTCATTTGGAAACGTACCCTTGCCTCTCAAATGGCTGATGCCCAGATAGAGAAGACAGTTGTTGATATCGCTATTTCTACAAATGCAGCACTTTCTTTCGTTGCCCAGGGAGAGGTGATTACTTTTGACGGTTTCTTAAAGGTTTATAATGTTTCTACCGATGATGAGAATGCCGAGGACGATAGTCACGTATTGCCAGTAATGAGTGTCGGTGATACCCTTGAGCGTATTGAGATAACATCAACAGAACGGTTCCTGCAAGGGCCCCAGCGTTACACAGAGGCTTCGCTTGTTCGTAAGCTCGAAGAACTCGGTATTGGTCGTCCTTCAACCTATGCACCAACGATCTCTACCATTCAGCAGCGTGAATATGTGCAGAAAGGCGACAAGAAAGGGGAGGAGCGTACATACACTGTAGATACCTTGAAAGGTATAAAGATTTCTACGCGCAACAAGAAGGAGATGGTAGGTGCTGATAAAGGTAAGCTCATTCCAACAGATATCGGTTGTGTCGTCAACGACTTCCTGATGGATAATTTCGATGAGATTATGGATTACCACTTCACTGCCAATGTGGAGCAGGAATTCGATAAAATTGCCGAAGGCAAGGAAGACTGGACAAAGGAAATGTCACGTTTCTATAAGCATTTCGAGCCAGAGGTGGAAAAGGTTATGAATGCCCGTGCTGAGCATAAAGCCGGTGAGCGTGAGCTGGGTGTAGAGCCAAAGACATGTAAACCTATATTCGTTAAGATTGGACGCTTCGGTCCTGTGGTACAGATAGGCTCTGCTGACGACACAGAAAAGCCACGTTTTGCACAGCTTCCTGCAGACAAGAGTATCGAGACATTAACTCTTGAGGATGCACTGGAACTCTTTAAGCTACCTCGTAAAATTGGTAAGTTTGAAGGAGCAGAAGTCGTTATCGGTGCAGGCCGTTTCGGTCCTTATGTTCTACATAACAAGAAATACGTGTCGCTGCCAAAGGGTGAGGATCCGTTGACGTTCACTTTCGAGCAGGCTGTTGAACTGATACAGAAGCATCGTCAGCAGGAGGCACAGCGCCACATCAAGACTTTCGAGGAAGATGCTAATATGGAAATCCTCAATGGCCGTTACGGACCATACATTGCATACGAAGGAAAGAACTACCGTATTCCAAAGAATATGCACGATAAGGTGGCAGCGATGACCTACGACGAGTGTCTGAAACTGGTGAATGGGGGGAAGTAGTCGAGAGTTGAGGGTTGAGAGTCGAGAGATGACAAGAATCATTTTCATCGGATATATGGGTGCTGGCAAGACCACGTTGGGCAAGGCTTTGTCCAAGACGTTGTCTATCCCGTTCTATGACCTGGACTGGTACATTGAGAACCGCATGCACCGTACGGTGAAGCAACTCTTCGATGAACGTGGTGAGGAAGGATTCCGTATCATAGAGCGCAATATGCTCCATGAGGTGGCTGAATTTGAGGATGTCATTATCTCCTGTGGTGGAGGAACCCCTTGTTTCTTCGATAATATGGAATATATGAACCAACAGGGTGAGACCATCTATCTCAAGGCCTCTCCGGAAGTACTCTTTGACCATCTGAAGATGGCAAAGACAGTACGTCCGTTGTTACTTAACAAAACGCCGGAGGAGGTGCAGGCGTTTATCCGTGAACAGCTCCTCGCGCGCGAACAGTATTATTCGCAGGCGAAACATGTTCTCGATATCAACCTCATGGACAACTATGAGAAGATAAAGCAAAGTATTGAGAACCTGCGTACACTCCTTAATCTGTAATCACACAAATAACCATACGACAATGAAAAAGTGGACTATCGAAGATGCTAAAGAACTCTATAACATCAATGGATGGGGTACATCCTATTTTGGTGTTAATGAGGCAGGTAATGTCTATGTTACGCCGTGTAAGGACAAGACACAGATTGACCTGCGTGAGGTGATGGATGAGCTGTCGTTGCGTGACGTCACCTCGCCGGTGCTGTTACGATTCCCTGATATCCTTGATAACCGTATCGAGAAGACTGCCAGCTGTTTCAAGAAAGCAGCTGAGGAATATAACTATCAGGCGGAGAATTTCATTATCTATCCTATCAAGGTCAATCAGATGCAGCCTGTTGTAGAGGAGATCATCTCTCATGGTCGTAAGTTCAACCTTGGTCTGGAGGCAGGCTCAAAGCCGGAACTTCATGCTGTTATAGCCGTACAATGTCAGAGTGATTCACTCATTATCTGTAATGGTTATAAGGACCAGAACTATATAGAGCTGGCTTTGCTTGCACAGAAAATGGGCAAACGCATATTCATTGTAGTAGAGAAACTAAATGAACTGGAGACCATCGCCCGTGCCGCGAAGAAACTGAAGGTGCAGCCAAACCTCGGTATCCGCATCAAACTGGCTTCCAGCGGAAGTGGCAAATGGGAAGAGAGTGGGGGCGATGCATCGAAATTCGGCCTGACGAGTGCCGAGTTGCTCGAGGCTTTGCGTATCCTTGACGAAAAAGGGCTTCATGACTCGCTCCGTCTTATCCATTTCCATATCGGTAGTCAGATAACGAAGATACGACGCATTCAGACGGCTCTTCGTGAGGCGGCACAGTTCTATGTGCAGCTGCATAAGATGGGTTATAATGTGGATTTCGTGGATTGCGGAGGTGGACTGGGCGTTGACTATGACGGTACACGTTCTTCGTCAAGTGAAAGCTCTGTCAACTACTCTTTGCAGGAGTATGTCAATGACTGTATCTACCAGTTTGTCGATGCAGCGAATAAGAACGATATCCCACATCCAAACCTGATTACGGAGAGCGGACGTTCTCTGACTGCCCATCATTCTGTGCTGGTCATTGATGTGCTTGAGACAGCATCACTGCCGGAGATGCCAGAGGAATTTGAGGCGAAGGAGAGCGACCATCAGCTGGTGAAAGACCTCTATGAGATTTGGGATAACCTCAATCCCCGTACCATGCTTGAAGACTGGCACGATGCTGAGCAGATTCGTGAGGAGGCCCTTGAACTGTTCTCACACGGTATGGTTGACCTCAAGACACGTGCTGATATTGAGAGTATGTATTGGAGTGTCTGCCATGAGATAAACAGTCTCACAAAGCACCTCAAGCATATCCCGGAGGAGTTAAAAGGACTCGACAAACTCCTTGCCGACAAATATTTCTGTAATTTCTCACTCTTCCAGTCGCTGCCTGACGCTTGGGCAATAGACCAGTTGTTCCCTATAGTACCGATACAACGACTGGGTGAGCGTCCTACACGTAATGCTACCCTGCAGGATATTACATGCGACAGTGACGGTAAAATCGCTAATTTTGTTACCAATCAGCATAATTCCCATGTCCTTCCTGTACACACTCTGCGTCGTAATGAGCCTTATTACCTCGGTGTGTTCCTCGTAGGAGCATATCAAGAAATTCTGGGTGATCTTCATAACCTCTTCGGCGATACTACAGCTGTACATATCTCCGTGAAGGACGATAGCTATCATATCGACCAGATTATCGATGGTGAGACTGTTGAAGAGGTTCTTGACTACGTGCAGTATAATCCTAAGAAGCTGGTGCGCCAGCTTGAGATATGGGTTGCCAAGAGTGTCAAGCAGGGGAAGATATCACTCGAAGAGGGTAAGGAGTTCCTCAGTAACTATCGCTCAGGTCTTTATGGGTACACCTATTTGGAATAATCATAGACTCTGAAAATTAATGAAAGAAAAACTCACCATCATAAAAGTCGGAGGAGCTGTGGTCGAAGACGAACAACAGCTCGCTCGGTTATTAAGAGATTTCTCGCATATCAGTGGTAAGAAGGTGCTGGTGCATGGAGGCGGTAGAAAAGCGACAAAGGTAGCGGCAGCTTTGGGAATAGAGAGCCAGATGGTAGGCGGTCGTCGTATCACTGATGATAAAATGCTCGATGTGGTGACAATGGTCTATGGGGGACTGGTTAACAAAACCCTTGTTGCTCGTCTGCAAGCACTCGGCGTACAGGCGCTTGGTCTCACGGGTGCCGATATGGATGTTATCTGTTCTCATAAGCGTCCACCAGTTACGATCGCCCAACCAGAAGTATCTAACAACCAATCCATTGACTTCGGCTGGGTTGGTGATGTTGATAGTGTTGACGGACAACGTCTCGCATCACTTATCGACACAGGTGTTGTACCTATCATGGCACCGCTGACACATGATGGCAATGGCCACATGCTCAATACAAATGCTGACACTATAGCAGGTGAGACGGCAAAGGCCCTTGCCTCTTTCTATGATGTCACCCTCATCTACTGTTTTGAGAAAAATGGTGTTTTGAGCAATGCCGATGACGACGATAGCGTCATTCCTTTAATCACACGTGATGATTTCAGTCGCCTTGTTGCCGATGGAACGGTGGCAGGCGGTATGATTCCAAAAATAGAGAATTCCCTTGCTGCTGTTGAGGCTGGTGTTGGTCGTGTCATCATTACCAAAGCCACCGCTATTGACGGTACAAAGGGTACTATTATAAGAAAGTAAGAAAATTTTTTCTTATTGCTGTAACTTTTTACCACCCATATTCGTCATTAGTCAGAGAGATGAAAGAAATCAGTTTCCGAAACGACGTGCTGCCGCTGAAGAATGAGCTCTACAGGCTCGCACTCCGCATCACGCTGAGTAGGCAGGAAGCCGAAGACGTCGTTCAGGACACACTGATAAAAATCTGGAACAGGCGCGATAGCTGGCAGCAGATAGACTCTATCGAAGCTTATAGCATGACAATCTGCCGCAATCTCGCTCTCGACAGAACGCGCAAGGCATCTTTTCAACAGCCATCGCTTGAGATGACAACAGTGGAGGAGCCACGTACACGTACTGCCGACCCACAGGAAAAAGCAATCCGTCGCGACCAGCTTAATCTCGTAAGAGACATTATCAACTCTCTGCCGGAGAAACAACGAAGCTGCATACAGCTACGTGATTTCGAAGGAAAAAGTTATAAAGAGGTGGCAGCAGCGCTGCAGATTAGTGAAGAACAAGTCAAGGTGAACATCTTCCGTGCGCGCCAAACCATCAAACAAAGATTTCAGAAACTCGACGAATATGGACTATAAGTACATCGAACAACTGCTGGAACGCTATTGGGCGTGTGAGACTACTCTCGAAGAGGAGGAGATTCTTCGTGCGTTCTTCTGCCAGACAGAAGTGCCAGCCCATCTGCAGCGCTATCGTAGTCTCTTCGTATATGAACACGAGGAGAAAAGGATGGAGGTTCTTGGTGAGGACTTCGACCAAAAGATTCTTTCTATGGTTGATGAGAAGCCGGCAGCACGTACTATCTCACTGCAACAGCGTCTCAGACCGCTGTTCCGTGCAGCAGCAGTGGTAGCCATCATCCTTACCCTTGGCAATGCTATGCAGGTAACCTTCGATGACGAGCCTAATCCTGTGCCGGAGGTCAACAAAACTCAAGTAGGACCATCCGTTGCAGCAGTGAAGAACGACAGTTCTAAGGTAGAAGAAATTGTTAAGCCTACCATCCCTCAGCAGGAGACAGTAGGATTACAGCAATAAGGAATATTTTCAAGCTTTCTCTATAAAACAACAATTATTAAAACAATCATGAAACTGTGAAGTTTCGATTTCTCTCAAATTTTAACACATAAAACAACGAGAAGCCCACTGATGTTGCGATATCAGTGGGCTTCTCATTTCTCGTTTTTCTATCCTCACTCCTCACACTTCATTCTTATCGCCAGTTGGAAGAGTGATGGCAACAACACCATCAACGAGCACCCCAGTCCCATATACATCAGTCGCTCATCGCCATGGAACAAATCAATGAATTTACCGTCGTTAGCATTCGGCATGAGATTGAATATCACATACGCTACGGAGTTGTTCACCCAGTGGAGTACGATACCAGGGATAACACTCCTGGTCCGGTAATACATCCAACCAATGAGCAGGCCTATTAGTCCTGCATGGATGCCCTGAGCCATATTCATGTGTACAGTACCAAAGATAATAGCCGATAGGACTATTGCCACCCAGTGGATATCCTTATTGAAGAAGTTAAGTAGGGTGCGTAATATTGCACCACGGAACACCAGTTCCTCTGCCACAGGAACGAAGATGCCGATGGCAAGATATCCCCAAGGCTCCTTCATAATAGACTGGAACAATGCAATGGCTTCCTCTGGCATCTGCAGCTGTAACTTCTCATAGAGCCATTCTGCTGGTAGAATGGTGCCGATAGTCAGTAGCACAACCCAACAGAGTGTTGCCCAAGGTCGTGCCAGCAGCCACTGGCGTGATATTGGTGCCCAGCGACAGCATGTGAAGAGGATAATCGTAATAAGACTGCTCACTACCGATGTGACGGCAAGCAACCATCCTATCTGTCCGTTTACCATATCCTGTGCAACACGAGTGAATGACAGTGCTTCCACATGACTGTATATAAGTGCTGCCGCCATCTCTACGGTGAGCTGTACCAGAAGAAATACTATGATGTACCACAGTACATCCCATAAAGTTCTAATTATCTTATGCATTGTTCAACTTTAGATTTTCATTTTTCATTTTTCATCTTTTCTACTTCTTTTCTATCTGTCTCTAATTGTGCAGCCAACGCTTCATGGCTGTCGAAGCGCTGTTCCTCACGGATCCGTTTAAGGAATTTCACCAGTAGGATGTCACCATAGATATTCTCATCGAAGTCAAAGATATTGATTTCCTGTGTCTGCTCATGCCCTCCGAATGTGGGACGGATGCCTATATTCATCATTCCCCATCGCCAGGTCATCGAGTTCTTTAGTCTCACGTTCACAGCGTATACCCCAGGTGCAGGCAGCAGCTGTCCCCATTGTGTGGTGTCCAGATTTGCTGTCGGGAACCCCATCTTACGGCCTTCGTGATAGCCTTCAACGACCGTGCCAACTATCGTGTAATTATATCCCAGGCATTCGTTGGCATGTTCGATATCGCCCCTTTGTAGATAACGTCGTATAACAGATGATGACACTTTCTGACCGTCGTTGGTCCATTCCTGTGCCCTCACTACCTCAATGTCTAATTCTCGACCGTATGCCACATAGTCTTCGAATCGCTCTTCGTGTCCTTCTGTCCGTTTTCCGAACCTGTTATCATATCCTAAGACCAGTTTGCTGACGTTCAGTTTGTCACGTAGGACATGTTCCATAAAGTCACGTGCTGAGAGTGCAGCCAAATCTTTGTCGAACTGTAACACTGCCACATTCTCTACTTTCGTATATGATAACAGCAGTAACTTCACATCGAGTGACGATAATACTTTCGGATATGTCTCAGGATGTAGTAGTTGCAGCGGATGACGATCGAAGGTAATCACCATTGTCTCTTCGTCATCAGCTGGTTGCAGCTGGTCGATGAGGTAACGGTGACCACGATGCACACCATCGAAGAAGCCGATTGTTGCCACCTGCTTCTTCTCAAATAAACATTCCTGTGATGTGAGATCTACTTCGACGCTTTTCATATCATACTTTATTCCAACGATACAAAAGTAAGAAAAAAAACGTTAATACGAACAAGAAATATGAATTATGAATTTTGAATTAAGAATTATTTGATTACCTTTGCACTCGCAAAATAAGAATTGCACTGGACTTGTAGCTCAGTTGGTTAGAGCAACAGACTCATAATCTGGAGGTCCCAGGTTCAAGCCCTGGCTGGTCCACGCTAAAAATCAAGCACTTACGAGTTTCTCGCAAGTGCTTTTTTCATGTCTGCGTAAACAATGCGAAAACAATCGGTTTGAGTTCGACGCCATTTTCTGCACGTTTTTGCAATCTTGTGAGAATGCGAAAACACGATTTCTAAAACAGACAAAGTTCATATTACAGAACCCCATCGTTCTTGAAATACTCTTTTGCCAAGTCGATGGCATCCAACTGCAAAGCTTTATCCTCTGCCTTCAATGTGGCATATACCGCATCAGCCAGCCAGAGGGTCATCAGCTCATGTTCATTGACATTATACAATTCTGCCAACTTGGGTATCATATCGCGACGAACACGCCTTGCCCCCAACTCCATCTTACTATACATCGGCATATCCGTTTCCAACAG
>JAFZVR010000104.1 GCA_017617725.1 Prevotella sp. | reverse complement strand
TAAATTATAATAATACTACTTGTATCGGAAAGTCAGATCTCGGTCTGAATACGAATATTGGTGATTTCACAAAGGATCTTACCCTCAAGAACACCTCTGAGGTGAAGGCTGTTGTGGTAGACTACACCTTATATAATATAAAGCGTAAGAATAACCATTACGAGGCAAATCAGCAGGTATATACCTTCGCAAACAAGGAAGGTAAGGATGTGATGAAAGTTATCTTCAACGTAAGTAACAATAACATCGCTTTCCAATATGAGCTGCTGAAGTCAAAGAAAGAGGCTATGTGCGTGGTGGTTAATAGCGAGGCTACATCCTTCTCTATGGTTGACGGCACAACTACATTCTTGTGCCCACAGATGGGTGAGATGACAGGTTTTGCACGCACAACACCAAGCTATGAGACTCATTATGACGCTGATCAGGAGATGGGTAAGAATGGTTGGGGACTCGGCTATACCTTCCCTTGTCTCTTCAAGGCTCCGGGTGCTGCGGAACAGAATATTTGGATTCTTGTTTCTGAGACAGGTTCAGCAGGTGGATATCCAGGCTGTAAACTTGAGAACAAGGGTGCAGGAAACTATCAGATTTCCTTCCCAAGTCAGAAGGAGAACAACGGATATGGCTCTACAGGTGCTCAGATGGCTTTGCCTGACACAACACCTTGGCGCACAATCACTATCTCTGACAACCTCAAGAATATTGTAGAGTCAACTATCACATGGGATGTACTTGCTGCTCATAATCCTATACAGATGGATGCTAATACTATTGCCTCTCTTCGCGACAAGGTGAAGGATTCATACGGCCGTGGTGCTTGGTCATGGATTATTGCAAATGACGAGAGCTGTAACTTCGACACACAGAAGCAGTATATCGACTTTGCAGCAGCTATGGGTTGGGAGTCACTTCTCATTGATGCTCAGTGGGATACACAGATTGGTCGTGACCGTATCGCAGAGCTTGCAAAATACGGTAAGGAGAAGGGCGTATATCTCTATCTCTGGTATAACTCAAACGGTATCTGGAATGATGCGCCTCAGACTCCACGCAACTGCATGAGCACTCCTTATCGCCGTCAGCAAGAGATGGAGTGGATGCAGAGCATCGGAATACGTGGTATCAAGGTTGACTTCTTCGGAGGTGATAAGCAATGCACCATGGAGCTTTACCGTGATATCCTCATGGATGCTATGAAACATAACATTCTCGTTATTTTCCATGGCTGTACCCTTCCACGAGGTTGGGAGTATCTCTTCCCTAACTATGTGGCAAGTGAGGCTGTACGTGCTTCTGAGAATTTGCACTTTGGTCAGAACGAGTGCGACCGTGAGGCTATGGATGCTACTTTCCTTCCATTCATCCGTAATGTAGTGGGTAGCATGGATTTCGGAGGCTCAACACTCAACTGGTACTATAATCCTAAGAACTCAAGTGAGATGTGGGGTGGTCATCGTGTAACATCTGATGTGTTCGCCCTCGCTACAGCAGTATTGTTCCAGAGCCCTGTTCAGCATTTCGCCATGGCACCAAACAACCTCAATGATGCACCTGCATGGGCAGTTGATTTTATGAAGAAGGTTCCTACTACATGGGAGGAAACCTTATTTATCGACGGTTATCCAGGTAAGTATATCGTACTTGCACGCAGGAGTCAGGAAGGTAAGTGGTATATAGTAGCCGTAAACGGACAGAAGGAACCAATTAAGGTTTCAATCCCTATGCACTTGTTTGCGTTCGGAAGCACCGTAAGCGTTTATAGTGATAGCGACAAGGGCATCAAGGGCGTAACTCCTAAAGGCTCTGTCAAGGAGATGAAGGTTACGAATACTATAATGAAGAAGGGATTCTTCCCAACGATTCCTGTGAATGGTGCTTTGGTGATAAAGTAGGCCCCCCTCCATCTCCCCCGAGGGGGAGGGGCTTGTTACTTTTTATCGCTACTGGGAAAATATACATGGTAAATTGTAAATAACGTTATGTTTAAGAGATTCTTTTTATTGGCTTTACTATCTAACATCCTTCCCTTTGGGAAGGCTTGGTTAGGCTGTCACGCCGATACTCCCCTCACTATCGAGGGTACAATTACCAAGGATATTTGCAAGCAGAACACGTCATCTACATACGTTACCTTCTCTACGCCTCTCCGTATGGTTGAAGGCTCGAACCTCATCCTAAAGACCGCACGCTACACATATATCACAAGTACGGTGACGGGTGAGGGACGTATAGATATATATTCCGGAGGTGAGCGCACATATATCGGAGATAAGGATAAAAAGAGTCCTGACTGGTCAAAGTTCAAGGGCGATGTTCATATATGGCCATATAAGAATCTCTCTGCATCAAACGGTTTCTATGGTTTGATGTGGATGCACAACGGCAAGACCTTCAACCCCGATGCAGCCTTTAAGGACATGGCAGAGGGAAAGGCAAACAGTACGTTGGCTACAAGCAAAGTGACCCTGCATAAAGGTGCGACGATGGCTGCAGAATCAGGCACTCGCGGTATCCGAATCGGACATCTTGACACAGAAGAGGGAAGTCAGATATACGGATATGCGAAGGCAAAATCAGGAAACAGCTCGTACTATGTATTGGGCTATTCTGACAATGATGCTGTTCTTGCCGGACGTATCTCTCCTGTTGATGACAATATGGACACGCAGGTGGGCTTAGTTAAAGAAGGTCTCGGCACATATCGCATAACGGGCAACAAGAATATCATTAATGGTGGTATCAGGGTGCTGGGCGGTCGTGTGCTCATCAATAATGATGCTATAGAGGCAAAGGCAAAGAAACTGACAGGCGGCACAGGAACTACAAATGCCGTAGGTCTTAACATAATGAAGGATGCAATAGGTGGAGGAACTGGTAATATCGCTTCTACCACAAACGTATATGGCATTCTTCAGCCTGGTGATGACGGCATAGGCACTCTGACCTTCGCTAACTATGCCAAGAATCAGGATGTGACGCTCATTCTTCGTCCGACGGCACGTATTGACTGCGAGATTGCCTCTGTTGAGAGCTATGATAAGGTAGAGGTGGCAGGCTCTGTGTCATACTATAATATAGATCAGGATTTCTCTGTTTCAGAACAGAAGCCTCGTCTTCGTATTCAGCTTACGAAGGATGCTGACCTCCACGAAGGAGATGAGTTTGTTCTCTTAACTGCAAAGAGCAAAACTGCCTATCAGGATGTAGCATGGGACTTTAACATCATCTATCCAAAAGCATATAGCTGGAAGGTGGAGCAACAACTTACAGATGATGGTTTCAAGGTTGTGGCACGTGTCACTTCCCTCTCCTACTCTGGTCAAGGCGATGTGGAGGATAAGGAAGAGGAACAGACTTCCGAGGAATACGTATTGCCTGATCTTGCAGAGGAAAAGCAAGACGTAACCCCTTTGCGTAAGTATGCAGAAAAGGAAGGTGCGTTCATCGGCACTTGTGTTCCTGTATGGAAGATAAATGTGGATAACGACAACGAGTCGCGCTCTGCCCTTATTGCAAAGGAATATAACATGGTAGTTTGCGAGAATGAGATGAAGTTTGATGCCGTTGAACCAAATCAGGGCAGTTTCAGCTACAACGACGGAGATCGTCTCGTGAATTTTGCCAAGCGTCATAAAATGCGTGTTCGTGGTCATACCCTTGCATGGCATTCTCAGGTGCCTTCATGGCTTACCTCCGATGGTACAAAGAACACCAAGAACTACACCAGAGAGCAGTTGCTCAACATTCTGCACAATCATATCAAGAATGTGGTAACGCATTGGAAGGGAAAGGTTGCAGAATGGGATGTAGCTAATGAGGTGCTATCTGACAATCAGCAGACCATCTACTCTAACCCTAACGGTTATGACCTTCGTCCTTCTGTATGGGCAACAGGCATAGGCGAGGATTTCCTTGACTCCGCTTTTGTTTGGGCGCATAAATATGACCCTGATGCTATTCTCATCCTCAACGACTATGGCGTAGAGGCAAAGGGCTGGGGCAAGAGTGAGGCTTTATACAACCTTGCTATGCGTCTGCGCAATAGCAACATTCCTATTCATGGAGTAGGTTTACAGGCTCACATGGATGCAGGATTCAATTACGCAGCAGCTATTGATGCCAACATCGCACGTTTCAAGGATGCAGGCTTTGAGTGTCGTATCACGGAGCTTGACCTCGGTATTGACGATAAGTCGGAGGATAATCTCCAAAAACAGGCTTTAGGCTTTTATAGCCTTGCACACATAGCAATGAAGCACGATAACTGCAAGTCGCTCATGATATGGGGACTTTCTGATGACCTCACATGGCGTACTGGCAGGAATCCTCTGCTTTTCAATTCTAATCTCACAAAGAAGCCAGCCTATTGGGGTGTTCATGCAGCGCTTAGGGAGTCGGTTAATGTTGGAGAGACAGGCATCACGCCTCCGACACTTACCCCTAACCTCTCAATGCTAAACACCTACAACCTACTCGGACAGCGTGTCAAGGTATTAGAAAAAGGAAAAATCTATATCGTAAACGGTAAAAAGTACATACATTAATTAAAATGAAGAAAGTTCTATTAGCTCTACTATTTTCAGGAGTTTTGCCTTCAGGAAAGGCAGTAATGGGCTGCTATGCCCAGCAGTATCCTTATCAGAATACATCACTCTCAGCTCATGAGCGTGCTGTGGATTTGTGTTCACGTCTCACACTTGAGGAGAAGGCAT
>JAFZVR010000103.1 GCA_017617725.1 Prevotella sp. | reverse complement strand
CCGAGGCAGGACAAAGCACTCGCGGTAAGGCGTGGGTAGCCGTTAACGGTAAGGCTTTCTGCGACAAGCAGTCAGCAAACCGCTACCAGAATGAGTTACGCGAAAATGACAAGAAAGGCCAGCTCCCTGATGGTGACATCCGTGAGGAAGAGCGTCTGCTTGGTGCTGTGACTATTGCTACCAATATGGCTGGTCGTGGTACCGACATCAAGCTCACCAACGAGGTAAAAGATGCTGGCGGTCTTGCCATCATCGGTACTGAGCGTCACGAGAGCCGCCGTGTAGACCGCCAGTTGCGTGGTCGTGCCGGTCGTCAGGGAGACCCAGGTAGTTCTGTCTTCTATGTATCGCTGGAAGACAAGCTCATGCGTTTGTTTGCATCTGAGCGTATTGCAACCGTGATGGACCGTCTTGGTTTCAAGGAAGGTGAGCGTATTGAGAGTCCTATGATTTCCAAAAGTATTGAGCGTGCACAGAAGAAGGTTGAAGAGAACAACTTCGGTATCCGTAAACGTCTGCTCGAATACGATGATGTGATGAACAAGCAGCGTACCGTTATCTATGAGAAGCGTCGCCACGCACTCATTGGTGAACGCATCGGAATGGATATCTCTAATGTCATCTGGGACCGTGTCGTTGCCATCATCAACAATAACGACTACGAAGGCTGCAAGGAGGAATTCCTCAAAGTCCTTGCTATGGAGTGTCCATTCAGCGAGCAGGATATCCTCAATGGTAATCGTGAGGAACTCTGCGAGCGTACCTTCCAGATGGCTATGAGTAATTTCACTCGTAAGATGGAACGTATTCAGACCGTTGCAGCACCTGTCATTAAACAAATCTATGAGAACCAGGGTGCTATGTATGAGCGTATCATGGTTCCTGTCACTGACGGTAAACGTGTCTATAATATCCCTTGCGACCTGAAAGAGGCATACGACACTGAGGCTAAGAGTGTTGTGAAACAGTTTGAAAAGGTTATCCTTCTCCACCTCATTGACGACAACTGGAAAGAGAATCTACGTCAGCTTGATGAGCTCAAGCACTCTGTACAGAATGCCAGCTACGAACAGAAAGACCCACTGCTCATCTTCAAGCTTGAGAGTGTGAAGCTTTGGGACAATATGATTCACGACATGAACAACCGTACAACGAGTATCCTCATGCGCGGACAGATTCCGGAGATGCAGCAGGACAATGTTCAGGAGGCTGCTCCTGAGCAGCGCAGCCAGCGTTACAATGAGCAGAAGGATGACCTAACAGACCCAGGTCAGAAGGCTGCAGCACAGCAGGATACTCGCGAGGGCGCACGACAAGTCAACCACACTCCAGTGGTAAAGGACAAGATGCCACGACCCAACGACCCATGTCCTTGCGGTAGTGGAAAGAAGTTCAAGCACTGTCACGGTAGGAATTTAAGATAAGATTATGACTATTGCACTTAATAATCTGAAAAAATGTTTCGGAGATAAGACAGCTGTCGAAATCTCCGAATTCTCCATTGCATCAGGTGAAGTCTTAGGACTGGTAGGTAACAATGGTGCCGGAAAGACAACCCTCTTCCGACTGATTCTCGATCTGCTGAAGGCAGATGAGGGAACAGTGGTATTTAGTCGAGGGTCGAGAGTCGAGATCAATCCTGCCCTCTCCGAGGAATGGAAAGTATTTACTGGTGCATATATCGATGACGGGTTCCTAATTGACTTCCTTACTCCTGAAGAATATTTTGACTTTATTGCAAAGGTTAATAATATCAGCAAGGAGACTCTCGACGAGCGACTAAACTATTTCAGCGCCCTGATGGCAGACGAAATTCTGAATCAAGGCAAATATATCCGCGATTTTTCTGCTGGTAACAAGCAAAAGATCGGTATCATTGCAGCTATGATAAAACAGCCTCAGCTTCTCATTCTCGATGAACCGTTCAATTTCCTTGACCCCTCATCACAGAATGTATTGAAGCGCATGCTCGTTGACTACTCCCAAGAGTCTGGCGCCACGATAATCATCTCAAGCCACAATCTGCAACACACTGTAGATATCTCAACGCGGATAGCACTTATGGAACATGGGCATATCGTAAAGGATCTGCCAAACGAAGAAGGCAAAGCCGCTAAAGAACTCGAAGACTATTTCATGAGATAAAACTTACATAGAATAACCTGAAAAAAAACAAGGAGAGCATAGAAATAAAAAAAGCAACCCGTACAGGTTGCTTTTTTATTTTGTCTGAAGCGAAAGAGCTTATGCCTCAGCAGGAGCTTCCTCAGCTGCAGGAGCCTCAGCGGTCTCTTCTGTAGCAGCCTCAGCGACAGCAGCAGCCTCTTCCTCTGCCTTTGCAGCAGCGGCAGCAGCCTTCTTGTCAGCCACCTTCTTAGCAATAGCCTCATTAACAGCCTTCTCAGCCTTGAGAGCCTCTGCAGCAGCCTCTTTCTTAGCCTTTGCCTCAGCCTCAGCAACCTTGTTCAAGCCGTTCTGCTTGTCAGCTTTCCATGCATCAAACTTCTTCTGTGCTGTAGCCTCGTCGAAAGCACCCTTCTTAACACCACCGCGGAGATGTTTCATGAGATAAACACCTTCACTCTTGAGAATGTTACGAACAGTGTCTGTAGGCTGAGCACCTGTCTCTACCCAGTAGAGAGCACGATCGAAATTCAAATCTACTGCGGCTGGATTGGTGTTAGGATTGTATGTACCAATCTTCTCAGTAAATTTACCATCACGTGGTGCGCGAACGTCAGCGATTACGATACGATAGAAAGCATAGCCCTTACGACCGCCGCGCTGCAATCTGATTTTTGTTGCCATTTGTAATTGTTTGTTTTTTAATTGTTTAACTTGAATTTCATGCTATCATCTCGTGATAGCGGCTGCAAAGGTACATCTTTTCCACGAAGCCACCAAACTTTCCCGCCATTTTATATTACTTCACCATGACTTTTTTACCGTTCACGATATAGAGGCCCTTCAAACCATCGAGGCTTGTAGCCTTACTGTGTACCAGCTTACCGTCGACAGAGTAGATGTCAACAGGCTTGCCATCAACAGCAATCTGACGGACATTGAATCCGCCCTTGGCAGCGACAGCACCTCTGTTCAGAGCAGAAGCCTTATTGCCAAACTGTGCATGAGTAGATATGGCAAACAGCAGGGCTGCTGCCAATACCACAATAGAAGTAAATTGCTTACTCATAATTGAACTATTTAGTTAATTAATATCTAAACATTTAGGAACTATCTTTTACCATTGGCATAACACGACCACAAAGATAAAAATCTGTCAAAAAAAAAATATGTAAACTTTTTCTAGTCTAAGTCAGACGCAAGGTAACAGTTCTGCGTCCAGGTCAGATATACATCACGAACGGCAAGAAATATATCAAGTAGAACTCCATTTATCTACAAGACAAGCAAAGCTTGCGCAACTTAAACAGACACATCAAGCGAGCGAAGGAACCAACCTTTGCTCGCTTTCACAATAATACACTTCGAACACGAATCATACTGATTGACACGAACGTTTTCGTTAAGCTAAACAGCCAGAGCCAAGCATGCCTTGAGCTATGGTGTGGCGAGAACCGATGGAGCAGTGAGAACCATCAAACTAGCTTGTTTGGTCGAGTCGTGACAGAGGAAGACAAAGTCACAGAGGAAGACAAAGTCAAAAGGTCGAATGAAATTCAATAATTCAACAAAAACATAGTAACAACACTCCTGTTACTATGCTTTTATGGGCTCACAACTATGTTATTGCAGTACTGCTGCTGTGTAGAATAATTCAACTTTCGCAAGTTATAAATGTTTTGTGTTGTAATTTAAAAATATATTCTTAATTTTGCGGCCGTAACTTACAACTAATAGCCAATCGCTAAGGCTAATACCGCTTATTTGTAAACAACATAAACATTCTAAGATATGACAAAGAAACCAATTACCAAAGGGATGTTCGCGACATTCGTGGTGCTTCTGTGCCTGATGTCCATGATGCCTCTGAAGGCAGGGGCACAGAATTCGGTGGTCAACGTTGTAGAACAAACTGGAAGAATCACACAGACCTCGACCTTATATGTCGGCGAGGTAGTGCCCAATGGCCAGCAGTCGTTCTATTATCTGTATTCAGAGGACATGACAAATAGCGAAACGGTGTTCGCCTCCGTAAGAGATTGCCTGCATGATTTCAAGGGTGGAATCTTCAGTGCGTTAGTGCCAGATCTCGTTGGAGAAAGTGAAAACAAGGGCATCGCGGTCTGTTCGAACGCTGCCTATGAGTCAATGATGAACGCCGGTTGGAAAAATGCCTCTCAAGCTGGACAGGCATGTTTGCCCGGCATGGGGTTGGCTTCATCATCCTCAGATAATCTTTTTGATACGGATGCCAAGTTTGCCGAAAATTGTTCAAATTACCTCACCAGCGATGGCATCGACCTCGTAGATGATTCGGGAAATCCTTTGGCTCCCAGCGGTGCTCTCGGCAAACTGTCGACTTCCATCACCGACGATGTCAGCTATACGTTTGATGGCGGTCAATTGGTCAAACTCATTAACAGACATATTTCATACACTTACGAATCGGTCACCGTCATTTACACAAGGGCTGAGCTATTGGATCCCGACAATTTACCGCTGACATTCGAGGCGCTGGAAGACGGAACGATTACCGTGAATTTGGATGAAGGCGCAACATTTAACCCTATCCAATACAACTTGAATGGTACAGGATGGACGAACGTGACATGGAATAACCCCATTGACCTTGCTGCCAACGATGTCATCAGTTTCCGCGGCGACAACGGGACGTGTAATGAAGGAGAAAACACATGGTCAGGCTTCCATTTCCAGCCTTCCAATCCTTGCTATGTCTATGGAAACATGATGAGTTTGATTGACAAGGATGGCTTTGCCACAAACACCACGCTGACCGAGACCTATACCTTCTTCCATCTTTTCCAGCGGAGCGATTACGAGCCTAATACCGCCATCCTGAACCATCCCACCAAGGACATTGTGCTGCCTGCCACCACGCTGACAGACTATTGCTATGATGGATTGTTTGCCGATGCTCCGAACATCACGAGGGCACCTGAACTGCCTGCTACCACTTTGGCGGAATGGTGCTACAGCGATATGTTCTCCGGCACAGCCATAACCACAGCCCCTGCGCTGCCGGCAACCACGTTGGCTCCTTCCTGCTATGCCGACATGTTCATGAACTGCAAGAACCTGACAACTGCACCCGAACTGCCAGCAGCAACTTTGGCAGAGGGTTGCTACTCCTCTATGTTCGCGGGCTGCACCAGCCTGAACTACGTGAAATGCCTCGCCACAGATATTTCGGCAGACTTTTGTACTGTGGATTGGCTGGATAATGTGGCTCCCACCGGCACCTTCGTCAAAGAAGAATACATGTACAACTGGGAGATAAACAGTGCTGGCGGCATCCCCGCCGGCTGGACAATGATGAACAACCTCGTGCTGGTCGATAATGGCAATAACAACGAAGCCATCGACTTTGCAAATATTTACGCTTTGTATGAAGTAACCCTCAGCGGCCGCACCCTCTACAAGGATGGCGCGTGGAATACGCTGTGCCTGCCGTTCGATGTGACCCTCGCAGGCAGTGTCCTCGAAGGTGCTATAGCATATCCGCTCGATTATGCCTTTATCGCCGGTTTGACGCTACACCTGGACTTCAACCATCCTGCTGACAAACTGCTTACCGGCACACCTTATATTATTAAGTGGAATGCCGACGATAGCTATGTGGACGATGACGCACACAACATCGTCAATCCCGTGTTCAGCGGTGTGTACATCAGCAATGAAACAAACAATTTCGACAACAATACTGACGATGAAAATCGCATCCGCTTCCTCGGAACCTATAAAGCCATCGAGTTCACCACCGCCGACAAGAGCATCCTCTTCATGGGTGCCGAAAATGAGCTGTACTACCCGAAGCCCAGCGCCACCAGCAATCCCGTCATCGGTGCCTGCCGCGCCTACTTCAAGATTGGTGACGACACATCCCTCGCCCGTGAACTAACGGAATTCGACATCACCTTCGGAGAAACCACTTCGATAAGTGACGAGTTAAGCGTGAAGAGTGAAATTTCGGCTGATGCCTGGTACACCCTCGACGGACGCAAGCTCAGCGGCAAGCCGACGCAGAAGGGAGTGTATATCAACAATGGTTTCAAAGTCGTGGTGAAATAAAGCATAGAAGCAATATGAAAAAGAAATATATAATACCAAAATCGGCTGCAGAGAGTATGAGTCCAGAACTGCCCCTAGCAGCCGGCAGTGTCAGAGATCTGAATACCGGCGTCGAAATGATTTACAATGGCGAAGGCAGCTCTGGTCCCGCCCGTTCCCGCGATTTCTCCCTGGATTGGGACGACGAAGAGGATTTTTAGGCTTTCACAAGTAGTGACAATTGCCCCTTGTTACCCCCACTTTCTGCAACGAGATTGGCCATTTGACCACAAAGTACCTTCCAAATGAGGTCAGGATACTGAAATTCCGCACCGCTGATATGTGCGCCAAGTACAGGGAAAAATTCGTATAATTAGTGAGATTAGTGGTTGAAAAAAATAGGATAAAACGACGATGAAGAAGTTTTTAGTAATGGCTGCAGTCGCCATAATGACTGTCGTGAGTGCTCAGGCACAGAAAACCGATGACGCAAGTCAGTTTGTAAACATTACCGATGTGGTGCCCGATGCCATCCTGGAGATTCGCTATTTCGGCACATACAACTTCGTGGGAACGCGCATCGACGGATACGAGGAGCCGACGGCGCTGTTGACGAAGCAGGCCGCAGCAGCCTTGAAGGCTGTAAGCGATGACGTGAAAGCCCAAGGCTATCGCCTGAAGATATATGATGCCTATCGTCCACAAAAAGGCGTTGACCACTTCGTGCGCTGGGCCGAAAATATCCCCGATACGCTGATGAAGGCGTACTTCTATCCTTACCTCGACAAGAGTGTGCTCTTTCCTCAGGACTATATCTGTCTGAAGAGCGGTCATACACGCGGCAGCACCGTTGACTTGACACTCTTCGATATGGCTACGGAGAAGGAACTCGATATGGGTGGTACCTTCGACTGGTTCGGTCCTGAGAGTCATCCCGACTTCTGCGGCAATCCGGAAACGGGCGAATATACAGGCGACAACTCGAAGTCTCCGGCAGGCCGTTCCATAACCGCCGAGCAGTTCCGGAACCGTATGATACTGCGTCAGGCGATGCTCCGTCACGGTTTCAAGTCTTTCGATACCGAGTGGTGGCACTTCACATTGAAGGACGAGCCTTTCCCAAATACATACTTTACATTCCCAGTAGCCTCCCTGACGTGCTGCAAAGCACATAACGACAATACCGCACAGGCTGTGAAGAGTGTAGAGCTGATTCGCACCGACAAAAGCTGGGACGGAGTGGAGCTGCCCGACTATCTGAAGGGGCGCCCTGAACTGGTGGCTGTGAAATATGAGTTCCCAGCCGGTAAAAAGCTGGGCTGGCACCATCATCCCGTGATGAACTACGGCATTCTGGTGCAGGGTGAGCTTACCATCATCGGACTGGACGGTAATGAGAAAGTGGTACATGAGGGCGAGGCCGTTGTCGAGATGGTGGGCACCATCCATCACGGTGAGAACCGAGGTACGAAGCCCGTCATCCTCTATATGTTCTACCTTTCACAGAAGGACCTGCCCTTGGCTGTACAGCATCTGGAGATTCCGCTGGAATAACTATATGCTGAGATAGTAACCCAATTGGTAGATGCGGAAGACAAGAAGTGATGGGCGGCGCCCGCAGAGCTGACGACGCATGAGACGGCGGAAGGGTTGGAAGGCACTGCGGGCAACAGCTGACAGCCCGAGGCTGTCAAGACGGTTGACAAGTGTCAGCAAACGGGAATAGTCTTGAAGGTCGTCTCTGAACAAGTGGAGGGTACGCAGTCCTTCTTCTGTCTTACTCACAAAGTGACTGTTATCCTCGAAGGTGCAGAAACCTAAGGGGTTGTCAATATGCAGGATTGGAATGTTTTGCTCCTTAAGTTGCTTTCCCCACAGCACGTCCTCGTGTCCATAGTGTCTGAATCGCTCATCGAGCGGATGATTAAGGAAGATATTACGGCTTACCAGGAAGTTACCCGTATGGAAATCGCGATATGGAGCCTGCTTACGTTTCTCAACAGTATGACTGTCACGTGTCGATATCTCATATAGATAACGAAGGTTGTTAGTGAGGTCCTCTCCCCCACTGCAGACTTCGTATCCTCCATATACAACGCCCTCGTCAGGCTGTTGCAGATATTTTAACATGAAATCCTGTCGAATGACTGTGAGATCGGAGTCAATGAAAAGCAAGCGGCTGTATTTAGCCTGTCTTGCCAGAATATTTCTGATAACAGCCCGTCCTCTGTTCTCCTGACTGACGATATAGCGTGTGTTCGGGAGATTCTCTATCTTCCTGTTCTCTTCCACAGCCGACAAGTCGGTGCTTCCATCATCGCCGACAATTATCTCAAACTGCAGATTATCGATAGTGGCCGCCTGGGCATGAAGAGCGTTAACAAGGTCTACACAGACATCGTTATATGTTGGAAGCAGGATGGAAAGAGCGTAGGTCATATTGGTTTAGGGTCGAGGGTCGAGAGTTAAGAATTGAAGAGTTTAAGAATTGAAGAGATCGAGGGTTCTACTTTAAGTTTTCAATGAAGTGGTTGACAACCTGTCGGAGCAAGTGATGACGGGTGTTACCGCCGTAGATACTGTGATTACGGTTGGTATAGATGAGCTCTCGGAAATCCTTGTCTGCCTGCACTAACGCCTCTGTATATTCAAACATGTTCTGAGGATGTACATTATCATCAGCAAGACCGTGACAGAGCAACAGTGTGCCATGCATATTCTCTGCACGCTGTATCGGATTGACTGCATATCCGTCAGCATTCTCCTGTGGTGTGCGCATGTAACGCTCAGTATATACGGAGTCGTAATATTTCCAGTTTGTAGGTGGAGCAATGGCTACACCACAGCGGAACACAGGACGTCCCTCACTCATTGACATCAATGTATTAAAACCGCCAAAACTCCAGCCCCAAATACCAATCTTGTCTTTATCTACAAACGGCAGGTCACCAAGGTACAACGCCGTCTCGACCTGGTCACGAGCCTCCAGCTCACCAAGACACAGGTATGTCTGCTTCTCGAACTTTGCACCACGGGCTCCTGTTCCCCTGCCGTCAACACAAGCAACGATAAAACCTTGCTGTGTGAGGTATGCATCGAAGAGAGCTCCGGCAGCCATACTACCTATACGCCAGGAGTTTGTTACCTGTTGTGAACCAGGACCACCATACTGATACATTATGACAGGATAGCGTTTCGTGGCATCAAAATCAACTGGTTTCATCATCCAACCGTTCAACGTAACTCCCTCCGAAGTTGTAAACTGGAAGAATTCCGGATGTGGCAGGTTATGTTCCTCTATCTGTGCTTCCAGTTTATCATTATCGAGAATGGTTCTCAGTTGCTTACCACGATTATTGCAAAGTGAGAATACATAAGAATGTGATGAGTCGCTCCATGTGGAGATGAAATAGTTGAAATCAGATGAGAAAATTGCTCCGTTCCAGCCTTTTTGAGGCGTAATAACCTGTTGGCTATGACTGTCTACGCGAACGACACTACGCTCCATCGGTGATGGCAGTGCTGCCTGCAGATATACACAGTCATGCTTCTCATCATATCCATAGACAGCAGTCACATCATATTCACCCTTCTCCATTTGTCGGATTAGTGTACCGTCCTTATCATACAGGTAGAGATGAGTGTAGCCATCACGGTCACTCGGAAGAATGATATGGTTATCTGTGAAAACAGTATTCTCTATTGTTTCCTCCTTAACGTAGCACGGCACCTTTTCTTCTATAAGCATGCAACACTCATCAGTAAGAGTACTGACACGATAATAGCGTAGTATATCCTGATGACGGTTCATTGTAGCAACGACAACCGCAGATGCCGGGTTTTTAACGGCAATTATGCGTGGCATATAACTATCGCTGTCAACAGGCACATTCAATTGTCGCATACTATTCTGCTGCAGGTCGTATGTCCATGCTGTCACAGTGGAATTCTGTTGTCCTGCCTTCGGATATTTATAGCGGTATTCTCCAGGATAATCAGCATATTCGTCACGTGCGGGATTCTCTCCGCGAAACATTTGCAGGGCATATGTTTTCACATCCAGTTCATCATATCGCAACCACGAGAGACTCCGACTGTCAGCGCTCCACGCCATAGCATTATTAAAGGAGAATTCCTCCTCGTTAACCCAGTCAGGAATACCGTTTATAATCTCGTTTTTATTTCCGTCGCTTGTCACCTGCAGTTCATTAACACCGTCGGTTATGAAGATATTATTATCACGCACAAAGGCAACCTTCCTACTGTCTGGAGAAAAGGTCGGTACCTGTTGGGGACCATTGGCAGACAGCTTAGTCAAGGTCTTACTGTCAGTCTCCCAAAGATAGTATTCTGCAGTGAAAGAATGGCGATAGATAGCCTGCGTATTCGTTTGAAGAAGCAGCCGCTTGCCATCTGGCGAGATGACATAATCATCAAAAGAGTCGAGGGTCGGGAGATTTTCCAAGTCGAAGAGTACTGCCACCCGTTTGCCTGTTTTAAACGAATAACTCTCCACCCTCTTTTCATCATCACTAATGCGCGTATAGTCACTTGTTGCCTCCAATGGACGTATTCCACTGACAACTTCTGCCCTGAATGTCTTAGAGATAGCATCCTTCAATGTCAGAGGTTCTGCAGCCATCATAGTTCCATAACTCATTCCTAATATACTCATAATCGCCAATATACACTTCATAAACGTAAATATATTAAAAGACAAACTATTATACATTAAACTATAAACATTTAACGAGATTATTCCGATTTTATTGTTACCTTCGCACCGTCATGAAACAGCTATATAATGATTTCGGAACATGGATAAGGCGACAACTGCCATATCGTGTACAGAAGATTACGATTGATGCAGGTTTCACATGCCCCAATCGTGACGGCAGACGCGGCACGGGTGGGTGCATATATTGTAACAATGCCTCATTCAATCCTTCATATTGCCACCGAAACCTGTCGGTAACGAAACAGCTTGAAGAAGGAAAAGCATTCTTCCACAAGAAATATCCAGACATGAAATACCTCGCGTATTTCCAAGCTTTCACGAACACCTATGCTTCCCTATCCCACCTTAAAGAACTCTACGAAGAAGCGCTGAGTGTAGAAGGAGTAGTAGGACTCGTCATAGGCACACGCCCCGACTGCGTGACGGAGGGGCTCCTGGATTATCTGGTGGAGATTAAGGGGACCCTCGACTCTCCACCCTCGACCCTCGACTCTCGACCCTTAATAATGGTGGAATACGGAGTGGAGAGTGCCAACGACGAAACTCTGCGACGCATTAATCGCGGACATGACTTCGCATGTTCCAGACGTGCGATAGAGATGACGGCTTCACGCGGACTTATCACTGGCGCACATATAATTCTCGGATTACCAGGTGAAGACGAGCAAGAAAGCCTTCGGCAAGCACCTATTATATCCAGCCTTCCAATCGACATTCTGAAGATTCATCAACTACAGGTCATTCGTGGCACTCAATTGGCTGAAATCTATCAACAGGAACCATTCCGCCTTTATACTGTTGATGAATATATTAGTCTTGTAGCACGTTACATCCGACTTCTACGTCCAGACATAGTACTGGAACGTTTTGTCAGTCAGTCACCAGAAGAGCTCCTTATAGCGCCGAAATGGGGACTGAAGAACCATGAGTTTACAGATAAGCTGAATGCTTACCTGTCAAATACTGTCAACTGTAAGTAGGAGCTGGTCGTAACTCTGCGGATTACGACGCATGAAATTATCTATTTTGATAACTATAGGACTACGGAAAGCCCTACGTTCCAATGCTTGATTAACAATCCACTGCAGCTTACCGACATGCAAGTCACGCTCTTCCTGGGGACGATTATCAAAGTCACTAATAGGAAAGACACTGATAAGATAGAACGTTAAAGCGTCTGGTACAATCATATTACGTGTCATCTGCTTTCGTTGCTGCTTCGAATAGAACTGCCTGTAAAGAGGATAGTCCTCACCAAGGTACTTGTCTAATGAGATTCCAATGACTTCATTACCCACGACAATACTCTGGTCTAATGCAGAAATCTGCGAATATACCTGTGGTATTTCCAAATCTGGGAACCATCGTTTCAATCGTGTAAAGGCACTATTCAAATCTCTGTTCAGGTCTTCCATATTAGCATACTCTGTCTCAGCATCTGCAATAAGTGCCTGCAATGTCGTATCCTGATAGAATTTCAATAGCTTAGTGTTTATTTCCGGATCTGTGGCTGTTCCAAGCTTAAGAACATCTTCTATCAGAGTTCGCGTTTCAATGGGATATTCGGTATTCATCTCTTGCAAAGCAGAGAAATCACCTGTAGTGAGATAACGATATTCCAAACGGTCATAGCGCACAATCTCCATCAGTGGTGACTGGGGATCCTCATCACTCGAGCGCAACTTCATCTGGCAAGCCACGCAGAGCATCAAGCTTAACAGCAATATGGAATATACTTTTCTCATTCGATTGCAAAAGTAGTAAAATCCTTTAAAAATTGCAAGAAAATTGCTAAAAAAATTAAATTAACCCCTCAATAAAGTCAATTTAACTTTAATTTGTTGAAAAATAAATTAGCTTTGTACAATGTAGTAAAGCGTACGTGCACGTTTTACATATTGGCTATACGAGTTTTTGAATTATAAATTATGAATTATAAAATAATCATCACAGGACTCCTCTTCCCCTGTATATCTTTTGCACAGCAAACGATGACAGTGGAAGTATCCAATCCGTTGTCATGTGAGCGAAAGGACCAACCTGTGGTAATAGCCTTAGATGAGGCACAGGATGTTCAACGCGCAATAGTAACTGTTGACGGCACAGAGGTTGCAAGTCAGATTGATGATACAGACCGTAATGGTTTTAATGACGAGCTATGCTTTTTAACCGACCTGAGAAAGAAAGAGCATCGAACATACACCATCACTCTATACAACGATGGTGAACAGCCCAACTACCCTACACGGACCTTTGCAGAACTGATGCTTAGGAACCCAAAGGTTAAGGAAAAGAACAAGCATGACCTATACCTCGCTGAGATAAGTGCTACAAGTGAATTAAAGGATCCATATCACCTGCTACACCATCATGGTATTGCTTTCGAAAGTGAACTCATTGCTGCTCGTATTTATTTCGACAAACGACAGACGCTGGATATGTATGGAAAGGTTAACCAACAGCTGGAACTAAAAGATACTCAGTTCTATACAACAGCAGAGCAGAAAGAAGCCGGATATGGTGACGACGTACTGTGGGTTGGCCAGACCTATGGGTTGGGGGCCTTCAGAGGCTGGGACGGTGAGAATCCCACTATGGCCGACGATGTAAAAGAACGTACCCAGCGTATCATTGCCACAGGCCCTCTACGTACCATTGTGGAAATAGAGAATCGCGGATGGAAGATAAGTAATTCCATGCCACGTGTCAACAATGTTATCCGTTACACTCTTTATGCAGGTCATCGGGACATAAATGTCGATGTGCACTTTAATCGTGATATCAGCAAACTAGACTTCTCCACAGGTATAATCAATGTGAAAGACTCTGAGGAGATGAGCAATCATAAAGGCCTGCGTGCATGCTGGGGAACAGACTTTCCTGCAGGAGCGAAGGACTCCATCGCTCATCCGCGTGAAACGGTAGGACTGGCTGTATATGTTTCTGATGCCTATCGTAAAGCAGAAGTTCCAGCAAACAAAGACAACTACGGTTTTATACTTCACTCTGACGGAAAGGATATAAGCTACACCCTCTTGTTTGCCAGCGACAAAGAATCATTTGGTTTTCACAGTGCACAGGAATGGTTCGCATATCTGAAAGAGTGGATGAAAGAACAGGCGAAACCAATAACAATAGAGGTAAAGAGCAACTAAATATGATTTTCTATTTCTCAGGAACAGGTAACACGCGCTGGGCAGCGCATCAGGTCGCAGAACAATTGTGCGACCAGTTACTGTATGTGCCTGAGATCATGGATCAAGAAACAGAATACACGCTCACCGATGGTGAGGCATTAGGCTTCATCTTCCCAGTACATGGATGGCGACCACCTTTATTGATACGTCGCTTCATAGAGCAGCTCCAAATAAAAAACGTCACAAAGAACACTTTTATTTTTGCCCTCTGTACTGCTGGTGACTCTATCGGTCGCACTATGGAGATTTTCTCTTCCGACCTACAAATTCGCGGCTGGCATCTTAATGCTGCATACACACTCATTATGCCTGAGTCATATGTCGGACTGCCATTTATGGATGTGGATTCGCCAGAAAAGGAACATAGAAAAAAACAGCAGGCAGCAGAAGACCTGAAATATTATTTGACCCTGTTAAAACAATATACAACAACATACCCAACAAGCGCTGAAGAGATAAATCTACATCGAGGTCCAATACCTTGTTTCTTCAGTGGTCCTGTAGGAGCATATTTTGTCAAAAAGCTTGTCACCGACAAGCGTTTCCACGTTACTACAGAGCGTTGTATAAGTTGTGGAAAATGCGAATCAGTGTGTCCTGTTCGCGACATTGAAATGAGGCAGGAAGGCGATAAGAAATACCCTATATGGTTACACAACGACAGATGTCTGACATGCTTCACATGCTACCACCATTGTCCCACCCACGCAATTGAGTTTGGACGCCAGACTCAGAAAAAGGGACAGTATGTGTTTAGTGAAGAGTGAAGAGTCGAGGAGAATTAGAGAAACTATAAAAATAAATGATATGAAAAAAACATTATTACTTTTCCTGGGTTGCCTTACAACCATCATGGTATGGGCTGTAAAAGCTGACCCCACACCGACAGTAATCACACAGGCTGACGGTACTAAATTGACAGTTATGACCTTTGGTGATGAAAACCTCCACTGGTCAGTGACATCTGACGGAGTTCTGCTCTCTCATGTAGGTTACAACTACTATGTAGCACGTGTCAATGCTGATGGAGTACTCGAAGCTACCACACAGTTGGCTCATGAGAAGGCACAGCGTTCTGCAGCAGAGCAACAGCTCGTAGCTGCACAAGACAAGGTTGCATTCCGACAGATGGTACAGCGCACTACCAAGCAGCATGCTCAACGTCGCATACCAATCGGAGAATCTACACCACACTATTTTCCACACATGGGGTCACCAAAGGCACTGGTTATCCTCATTGATTTCCCTGATTGCCCTTTCACCGTCAATGATCCTTACGATAATTTCAATGATTACCTCAATAAAGAAGGTGTTCAGACAATCCAGAATCGTGGTAATCGCGAAGACCGCAACTATGGTAGTGTACGTCAGTATTTCTCAGATATGAGTGGTGGGCTTTTCACTCCGCAATTCGACATTTACGGTCCATATCGTCTCTCAAACGAATCTACCTACTATGGTTCAGGGGTGAAAGATAATATGACACACATCAATGAGATGATAACAGAAGCCTGTACCCAAGCTGATAATGACGTAAACTTTGAAGAATACGATTCAGATAATGATACTTTTGTTGACCTTGTTTACATTATCTATGCAGGCTATTCAGAAAGTATCACTGGAAATTCATCTAACTGTATATGGCCGAAATCTGGAACAACAAGCATCACCGGCAAGTTCGACGGGAAGAAGGTGTCACGCTACGGCATCAATAACGAGCTCAATTACTATCCCAACTATAAATTCTCTGCTAAGCCTTACAAACGTATAAACGGCACAGGACTATTCTGTCATGAGTTCTCGCATACAATGGGATTGCCTGACCACTATACAAACAACTATTGGCTCGATAATGTATCAATGGAATACTGGGATATAATGGACGGCGGCACATATACAGACAACGGATATTGTCCAACTCCATATACCCCTTGGGAAATGGAAACGATGGAATGGAAAACTTACGAAACTCTCGATGGAGCACAGCATGTAACACTGCAGCCAAATGAGGTTAAGAAAATCGTTCAGGACGGTACCACAGAGTTTCTCTATCTCCAGAATATTCGCGGTAGCCACTACGACTTCGACCTGAAGCAAAAGACTGTAGGCACAGGCTGGTCTCGTCAGATACCTGGTCACGGACTCATCGTTCACCATATTGATTATAACAACAAGGATGCAAATCATCCGAAGACCAGTGTTGGAATGAGTGACTATCCAAACTTCATTGGTGGTGATAATGAGACAGAGCCTTCTTACAAACCCGGACTTACAATAATACCTGCAGACGGACTCGTTATCAATGCATATCGAGTATTCGGAGAGGAGAAAGATCGCGACAAATATGCCACAGACCAAAAGCCTTGGTCACAGGAACAATATCTATACAATCATTATGGCGACCCATATCCTGGTTCGCAGAACGTCACCAATATAGAACTTTTCGAATTGAACAACACTGTCTTTGAGACACCGCTCTATAACATAACGGAAGATATTGAGGCTGGTACCATCGAATTTAATTTCCTACAGGACATCGTTGACGGCATCCAGACCATCAATGCGTCCAAGACACGCGATCAGAGGATTTTCTCTATCGCTGGCCAATTGATGCCGCAGAACACTAACCTACAAAAGGGAATCTACGTTAAAGGCGGAAAGAAGATTGTAATAAAATAAGGTCTCTAAAGACTCCAAGGACTTTCAAAAAGAAGAGCTTCGCAACCACGAAGCTCTTCTTTTTTAATAAACTCTCGGACCAAAGATACGAGTACCGATGCGCACCATTGTTGTACCGTGACGAAGGGCTATAGAATAATCATCACTCATACCCCAACTACGTTCACAAAAAGCTTCATCATCGGCAAAATAAGTTGTCTTTACCTCATCGAAGAAATCCTGAGCCGTTTGAAACTCGCTGGCAATCTGTTCCTTATCATCAGTGAACGAAGCCATCATCATAAGGCCACATATCTGTACATGCTTCAACTGTCGCCATTCGTCACCTGCAAGTAGTTCCCTGCACGATTCAAGGGTAAGCCCGTATTTCGTTGACTCCTCAGCAATATGCAGTTCAAACAATACTCTGATTACTCGCTCATGTTTTGCTGCCTGTTTGTCAATCTCCTTGAGGAGCTTCAGAGAATCTACCGCCTCCACCATATCGATATATGGAGCAATATACTTCACCTTATTCGTTTGCAGATGACCAATGAAGTGCCACTCTATATCTTTCGGTAGCTCCTCCACTTTCTGACGAAGCTCTTGTTCGTGGCTCTCGCCGAAAATGCGCTGTCCCTCCTCATAGGCAGCCATAATATATTCCTTGGGGTGATACTTGCTAATCGCAACAAGACGCACTCCACCAGGCAGGCTCTCAAGCACCTCTTTAAGATTATCTTTAACGTTGTACATTATTCAGATTATTCAGAGTACTCCAATTATTCAGACAGCCCTGTTTTAGCTTTGTGTTCAAAAACATCCATGATTTTCGTTTCGTTGATAGCAGCGATGGCGTAGTCAATCATTGTGCCACCCATCACTTCATCAATATTTTTCACAGCACCATTGATGGTAGCAGCCTGCACAAGGTAATACACACTTGTGCGTTTCTCTTTCTCTGTCTTTTCGTCAATAGTAATAAACTGTAATTTTGTCTTGTACCAACGGTCATCATTGGAATTCTCTGAGAAAAACACCTCGCCATAGCTGGCTGGTGTGATAGCCTTCACATCGAACTCACCACTGATATATGATGACATCTCCTCTGTAATACGCTCCTCAGCCTCACCGAATGACAGAGCATCTACAACATAACTTTCAATAACTTTCTTAGGCTGACCATCTTCCATGGTCTTATCATAACGAACTTTGGTTTCAAACCACTGTGCTGTTCTGCTTCTCATAATTGATATATCATTAAAATTTCATGCAAAAGTAGCGAAAAACGAATTAACAATAAAGAAAATAAAGAAAAAATCGTTCTTTATTTCTCCCTACCGTTTATTTTTCGTAACTTCGCGGCGTAATATGTATTTGTTGAAATAACAACCAGACTGTTTCTAAAGACTGGACAAAAAAAATAATAAAGAAATGCCAGAGATATCAATACGCGGAAAGGAAATGCCGGAGTCACCGATTAGGAAATTGGCACCATTGGCAGCTGCCGCAAAGAAACGCGGAACTAAAGTTTATCATCTTAATATAGGCCAGCCAGACCTCCCTACTCCACAATGCGGACTGGATGCTTTAAAGAGTATTGACCGTACCGTTTTGGAATATTCGCCCAGTCAGGGTTACCTAAGCTATCGGGAAAAACTTGTTAGCTTTTACGCAAAATACAATATCAATGTTTCTGCAGATGATATAATAATCACGTCTGGAGGTTCTGAAGCCGTGCTCTTCGCATTTCTTAGTTGCCTGAACCCTGGTGACGAGATTATCATCCCTGAACCTGCATACGCTAACTATATGGCATTTGCCATTTCGGCAGGTGCTGTAATACGTACCATTGCAACAACCATAGAAGAAGGATTTTCTCTACCAAAGGTTGAAAAGTTTGAGGAGTTGATTAACGAGCGCACACGTGCCATCCTCATCTGTAATCCCAATAACCCCACAGGATATCTCTACACCCGTAGGGAAATGAACCAGATTCGTGATATGGTTAAGAAATACGACCTTTACCTCTTCTCCGATGAAGTATACCGAGAGTATATCTATACTGGCAGTCCATATATCTCGGCATGTCACTTAGAAGGCATAGAGCAAAATGTGGTACTCATAGACTCTGTCTCAAAACGCTATAGCGAGTGTGGTATACGTATTGGTGCTTTGATTACCAAGAACGCACAAATCAGAGAAGCCGTAATGAAGCTCTGTCAGGCACGTCTTTCTCCGCCACTCATAGGACAGATTGTAGCTGAGGCATCACTTGACGCACCAGAGGAATACTATCGCGATGTGTATGAGGAATATGTGGAGCGAAGGAAATGCCTTATTGATGGCCTCAACCGTATACACGGTGTATACTCCCCTATCCCTATGGGTGCGTTCTACACTGTAGCAAAACTGCCTGTCGACGATTCTGAAAAATTCTGCCGATGGTGTCTTGAAGAGTTCAACTACGAGGGTGAAACTATTATGATGGCTCCGGCAGCAGGTTTCTATACTACTCCTGGTGTCGGCATTAATCAAGTACGTATTGCCTACGTACTGAAGAAGAAAGATTTGGAACGTGCACTCTTAGTACTGGAAAAGGCATTGGAGGCTTATCCTGGACGAGTGGATTAAAAGATTAAAGATTAAAAGATACGGAATAACGAACACATCCAAACAACAACCAATATGAGAAGACGAATTACATTCATAATTCTTACCGCGGCTATGAGCACAGCTATGTATGCTGGCGGTTTAATGACCAACACGAACTATCACATCGCCTTCGACAGAATGTTTGCACGCGGTGCAACAACGGAGATTGATGCTGCTTACAGTAACCCTGCCGGTTTAGCATGGGGATATGAAGGATTCCAGATGTCTCTCAATTTCCAGAAGCCCTGGCAATACCGTAACATCACAACAACCAGCAAGAGTCCATTGTTCGCAATGCAGTACGGTGATGAGACTCATAAATTTGAGGGCGAGGCATCAGCACCAATCGTTCCGGCTTTATTTGCGTCATACAAAAAAGGTCGTTGGGCTGTATCAACAATGATTGGTATCGTTGGCAGTGGTGGCTTTGTAGAATATGATGAAGGCATCCCTATGTTCAATGTAATGACGATGGGTAAGATTTACCAGCAGACAAGTGGTATGATAACACCAGACTTGTACACCATTGACTCCAACGTGAAAGGTAAGCAGTATATCTATGGTGGTCAGGTGAACTTCACATACAAGATAGCAGACTGTCTGTCAGCAGCTGTTGGATTCAGAGCCAATTACTATGACGGATATAACCGCGGTCATGTGACAGCGACACCTAGACAAGACATTAACATGGTTATACCACAATTATTGGACTTAAATCTGGATGTTATCCAACGTGGATGGGGCTTTGCACCGCTTATTGGCTTCGACTTTCATAAGGGTCCTCTTACTATCGGTGCTAAATATGAGTTCCGCACTAAGATTACAACCAAAAACGATACGAGAGCTCTCAATATCACAATGGCTGGCGAGAAAACAGACATCAAAGCAATGGCAGAACAATTTGGTAATGAGGCTACGTTAACAGGTATAGGAGCTGCTATGGGAGCAGAAATGGCTGCAAAAATCAGTGACTATATGCCTGACGCTAAGACACGTTACGATATGCCTGCGTTGCTTACAGTTGCTGCTCAGTATGAGTTCACACCGAAACTGCGTGGAGCTGTGGAATACCATTTCTTCGATGACAAGAGCACTAAGATGGCCAATGGTCGCCAGAAAGAACTGACTCGTGGTACCCATGAGATTCTCGCTGGTGTAGAATACGACATCAATAAGATGTTCACTGTTAGCATCGGTGGTCAGCGCACTGACTACGGTTTGTCAAAGACATATCAAAGCAATACCTCTTTTGCATGCGACAGCTATAGCGTAGGAGCTGGTGGAGCCATCAATATCAATGAGAAGATGCGCATTAACGTTAGCTACTTCTGCTCATTATACAGTGACTACACTGTCAAATCCAACAATTATCTGGGAACAGGCGCTCCTGGTAAAGATGTATATAGTCGTACTAACCACGTAATCGGTGTTGGCTTAGACTATAAATTCTAAGCAGTAGAGGATGAAGAGTGAATAGTGAAGAGCTTCACTTAAGAAATGAATTTCCCTTTATTCATAGCTCACAAAATTTATTCATATAAGGGCGACAAACGACAAGTGTCGCGCCCAGCCGTCCGCATTGCCACACTTGGTGTGGCAGTGGGGTTGGCTGTGATGATTATCAGTGTGTGCGTAGTATTAGGATTCAAACATACCATCCGCGATAAAGTAATCGGCTTCGGAAGTCATATCATTGTAGCAGACATGATGGCATTGCAGTCTGCTGAACAATACCCAATACAGATGGGGCAAGACATGATGGCAACGCTACACCAGACACAGGGTGTGAAGCACGTACAGCGTTACGCCATTAAGCAGGGACTACTGAAAACCGATGACGATTTCTTAGGCGTAATGCTGAAAGGAGTGGGACCAGAATACGACACCACCTTTATCCATCAGAATATGATTGAGGGCTTCATCCCTACATTCTCTGACACATCAAGCAAACAAAAAATTGTCATATCCAAGACCATTGCCGATAAGCTTAAGATGAAATGCGGCCAGCGCATCTTCGCCTATTTCATCAATGAGCAAGGAGTACGTACACGTCGTTTTACCATCACAGGTATCTATGAGACCAATCTTAAGCAATTTGACGATGTTATATGCCTGACAGACCTGCATACAGCCAATAAACTCAACGGATGGGAACCCGATCAATATAGTGGTGCCGAGATTACAGTTAACGATTTCAACAACCTGAACCAGATAGCAGCTACCATATATAATAAGGTAGAGAATACCGTCGATTCATATGGCGGCACCTACGGCTCAGAAACTATCATAGAACAGAATCCACAGATATTCTCTTGGCTTGATCTGATGGATCTTAATGTATGGCTTATCCTGGCATTGATGATTGCTGTAGCAGGAGTGACTATTATCTCCGGACTGCTCATTATCATTCTTGAGCGTACACAGATGATTGGTATTTTAAAAGCATTAGGGTCGTGCAATAGACAAATCCGTCACACTTTCTTATGGCTGGCAGTCTTCATTATCGGCAAAGGACTTCTTTTGGGTAATATCCTTGGTCTGGGTATTATTGTCCTACAGCACTTTACAGGCTTCGCTAAACTCGACCCGTCAAAATACTATGTAACAACTGTACCTGTGGAGATAAACCCTCTATTGATTATTACTCTCAATATGGCAACCCTCGTCATCTGCATTTTTGTACTTATTGCTCCAAGTTTCCTAATATCTCATATTCATCCTGCTAAATCGATGCATTATGAGTAAATAACAGCACAAAAAGTTTGGCTGTGTGCATAAATTATAGTACCTTTGCACAAATAATAATGATTTGTGCAAAATGCAGACAGTTTCAAGCTTTAATAGGTATATTGAAAACAGTATCAAGAACAATTGGGATTTCGATGCCTTAACCGACTATAAGGGTGCGACATTACAATTTCATGATGTTGCACGAAAAATAGAAAAGCTACATATCTTATTTGAAAATAGCGGAGTCATAAAAGGAGACAAGATTGCTCTTTGTGGACGCAACAGTTCTTCGTGGGCAGTAACCTTCCTTGCGACATTGACATACGGAGCCGTAGCAGTACCTATTCAGCATGAGTTTACACCTGACCAAGTTTACCATATTGTTAACCACTCTGAATCGAAATTGCTTTTTGTGGGTGATGTGGTAGCCCCTACGATTGATGCCGAACAGATGCCACATCTGGAGGGAATTGTATATATCCCAGATTTCTCACTTGTAATGTCACGATCCGAGAAGCTCACCTATACACGCGAGCATCTCAATGCTATCTTCGGAAAGAAATATCCTAAATTTTTCCGTGTAGAACACGTCAGCTATTATGTTGACGATCCTGAAGACTTGGCTATGATTAACTACACCAGTGGCACCACAGGCTTTTCCAAAGGTGTGATGCTACCCTATCGTACTCTTTGGGGTAATCTCACTTTTTGCCTGAATCGCTTAGGTGACAAAGTGCCTACACATGGAAATTTGGTATGTATTTTACCAATGGCACACATGTATGGTCTTGCCATTGAATTCATCTTTGGATTCTCCCATGGTATGCATCTGTATTTCCTTACTCGCCTACCGAGTCCCAGCCTCATTGCAGAAGCATTCAACACCGTTAAGCCGTCACTTATCGTGGCTGTACCTTTGATTATTGACAAGATTGTTCGCAAACGCGTCTTTCCAATCGTTCAGACCCATAAAGTGAAAATTCTGCTCAGCATGCCAGTGATAAGTAAGAAAGTGAAGCAGAAAATATGTGAACAGGTAATCAATGCCTTTGGAGGAAACATGTATGAAATTATCGTGGGAGGGGCTGCCTTAAATAAGGAAGTGGAAGCCTTCCTCAAGGCAATTGAATTTCCTATTACCGTGGGATATGGTACAACAGAGTGTGCACCACTCATATCGTATAGCGACTACAAGGACTTTATTCCACAATCGTGCGGTACACCTGTCGACGGTATGGAAGTAAAGATTGTAAGTAATGACCCAGAAAACATTCCTGGTGAAATTATTACCCGCGGTGTGAATGTTATGACGGGCTACTACAAAAACCAAGAGGCAACTGATGAGGTGCTTGACAAAGATGGTTGGTATCATACTGGTGACACTGCAACAATGTCTGCCGACGGTCATATCTTTATTCGTGGACGAATTAAGAATATGCTATTAGGAGCCAATGGACAAAATGTATATCCTGAAGAGATTGAAGACAAGCTTAATTCCATGGCGATGGTGAGCGAAAGTATCATCATTCAAGAAAATGATAAATTAGTTGCACTCGTCTATCCTGATATGGAAGAGGTTAAGTCAATGGGCTTTTCTAATGAAGATGTGCAGAATATTATGGAACAGAACCGCATTGAACTAAATACAATCCTGCCTCCATTCTCTAAGATTACTGCTATTCGACTTCATGCTGAAGAATTTGCCAAGACTCCGAAGAAGAGTATTAAACGATACCTTTATCAAACTACGAGTTGAAAGTTAGTTCCATCCGTAGAAAAAAATGATATCTGAGCGTACTTTTTGTTCAAAAACAGAAGTAATTTCACAAAAAACGCACTTTTGTGCAGTTTTATAATAAAATATGCACAAAAGATTTGCAAGTGAGCAAATAAGGCATTACCTTTGCACAAATTAAGAAAAGTTGTGCAATGGAACAAATTCCAAGTTTTAACGCATTAATTGAAAAAAGCATCATTGACAATTGGGATCTTGATGCGCTGACGGACTACAAAGGAAAAACACTACAATACCACGATGTAGCTCGCAAAATAGAGAAACTCCACATATTGTTTGAAAACAGTGGTGTACAGAAGGGTGACAAGATTGCACTCTGTGGACGTAATAGTAGTCATTGGGCTGTGGCTTTCCTTGCCACACTGACATATGGGGCAATAGCTGTGCCTATTCTCCATGAGTTTACAGCAGACCAGATTCACAACATTGTGAACCATTCTGATGCGAAATTGCTATTCTCCGGTGATGTGGTATCAACAGTTATTGATGCTACAAAGATGCCATCCCTTGAGGGTATTATCTATATTCCAGACTATTCGCTCCTCGTGTCACGTACATATAAACTGACATATGCACGTGAACACCTCAACGAAATGTTCGGACAGAAATATCCCAAGTATTTCCGTCAAGAGCACGTTAGTTACTACAAAGAGAAAAATCCTGACGAACTGGCGTTGATAAACTATACGAGTGGTACAACAGGCTTTTCCAAAGGAGTAATGATTCCGTATCGTGCAATATGGAGCAATGCCGATTTTGCACAGCATGTACTCGGCAAAATCATTAAGCCAGGCGACCATGTCATAAGTATGCTGCCAATGGCCCATATGTATGGTATGTCTTTTGAGTTCACATACGAATTCCTGTCAGGCTGCCATATCTATTACCTCACACGTGTACCATCTCCGGCGATTATCGCACAGGCTCTTGCTGATGTAAAACCACGAATCATCATTGCCGTGCCACTGATTATTGAGAAGATTATTCGCAAGCGTGTATTTCCGAAAATCCAGAACAATCGCATGCGTCTGCTCCTCAATATGCCTGTAATCAATAAAAAGGTACGCGAGAAAATCTGCGAACAAGTATATGAAGCATTCGGTGGTAATGCATACGAAGTTATCATCGGTGGTGCCGCACTGAACCAAGAGGTGGAGGCATTCCTGAAACGAATAGATTTCCCATATACTGTAGGTTATGGCGCAACAGAATGTGCACCTATCATATGTTATCGTGACTGGAAAACCTTCGTGCAGGGTTCCTGTGGACAGGCTGCTTATCATCAAGAAGTAAAAGTGCTTAGCTCCGATCCTACAACTATCCCAGGTGAGATTATTACTAAGGGGCCAAATGTAATGCTTGGATACTATAAGAACGATGAAGCAACAGAGGAGACACTTGACAAGGACGGCTGGTATCATACCGGTGACCTCGGACTGATGGACTATGACGGAAATGTATTTATCAAAGGTCGTTCAAAGAATATGCTTCTGGGCTCTAACGGACAGAACATCTATCCTGAGGAGATTGAAGACAAACTGAATTCTTTGGCCATGGTTAGTGAAAGCGTCGTAATCCAAGAAGATGAGAAACTGGTTGCATTAGTATACCCCGACTATGATGAGGCAAAGACATTAGGTTTAACCAATAATGACATTGTTAGCATCATGGAACAGAACAAGCTTCAACTCAATGAGATAATCCCTAATTATGCCAAGGTCTCAGAGATTCGCATTAGGGAAGACGAATTTGAGAAGACTCCAAAGAAGAGTATCAAACGATTCCTCTATCAGCCAAAGATGCTATTCTAAAACATACTAAAAACAATTAGAGCAGCCTGAATCAGGCTGCTCTAATTATATCATTACATCAATGTTGTTGCTCTAACACGACTCAATGTCTCCGGCGTCATCTGCAAATAACTTGCAATATAGACCAACGGAGCTCTAAGTACCACCTGCGGCCAACGCTTACACATCATCTGATAGCGTGCTTGGGCTGTCTCAAAACGTACCAAGTCTGCATGAACCTGAGAAATGATGAGGCTTTCCTCAAGAATTTTACGATAGAGCATCTGAATATTCACATTACGAATAGCCACCTCTTCAAGTCTACGTTTTGGCAAGGCGTATACGAGAGTTGGCTCAAGAGCCTCAACCTGTATACGAGTTGGCTCCTCCTTAAACAAGCTCTCTATACACATAAAAATGGTGTGGTCCTCACCTAAATGTTCCGTAATCTGCTTGCCATGCTTAAAATAGAACTGGCGAACAAGACCACGCTCAATATAGTAGATATTCTCACACACCTCACCCTCACGAAGAATCATCTCACCCTTACCATAACGCATGGGAACAAGAATACTCTCCAGCACGTCAAGCTCATTATGCGTCATTGTACTGTACTTTCTTGCCAACTCACGTGCGACATCTCTCGTCGTTATAGGCATTTCTTTCATAACGTCCTCTCTTTCTCTATTTTTTAATCTAATTTCAACACTGCAAGGAATGCTTTCTGCGGAACTTCAACATTACCAATCTGCTTCATACGTTTTTTTCCACGTTTCTGCTTTTCCAACAACTTACGCTTACGACTTACGTCACCACCATAACACTTTGCCGTAACGTCCTTACGAACCTGTTTCACGGTCTCACGTGCAACAATCTTAGCACCTATGG
>JAFZVR010000102.1 GCA_017617725.1 Prevotella sp. | reverse complement strand
GAGGGTCGAGGGTCGAGGGTATAGCTCCCCATCCTCGTACCAGCTTTTCTGTCTCTGGTCGTGGGATTAGCACTCCTGGTGCCACATGAAACTGTCGTCCACAGAATATGGCTGTACCAAGGACATACTGCACTGGCTCACCTTTTTCCAGTCTGCACATTATCTGCTCCAGCTCCTGACGTTCTACATCCGACAGCGAGTCTGTCTTGCCACAAAGGATATCTGCAAACGACAGTCCGAACCGTTCCTCCATGACCATTCGGACGATAGCTTTCGCCTCGCCATCATCATAGAGTGGTGTTAATCGTTGCCAGAGCATATCTGTTAATGGTTATGGGTTATTGGTTATGGAAGAAGAAAAAGAAACACGCTGCGGCGTGTTTAGGGTTACAGTTCTCAGCTTTTCCTATGCTCATACCATTACTGCCACGTACAGTACCGTCACTTTCTATCTTACCTATCGACATACCGTTGCTGCCACGCAATGTCTGTGCATCAATAGTATTTAGTCCAAAGATGACAATAGTCAATAAAAGGATTATTCGTAGTTTCATAACATTAATACTTAATAGTTTCACATGCAAAAATAAATGTTTTTATTCAATCAACTATCTTCGTTTCGATATTTTTGTCTAAATTTGCGGTACTTTAGTTCAAATGAAAATGACACAAGATGAACTTTATATGCGTCGCTGCATAGAGCTGGCACAAAACGGACGACAGCTCGCACGTCCCAACCCTATGGTGGGAGCAGTGATCACAGCCCCCTCCCCTTTTGGGGAGGGCTCGGGTGAGGCTACTCTCGACCCTCAACCCTCAACCCTCAACCATATCATAGGTGAAAGCTACCATGTTCGCTGTGGTGAGGGGCATGCAGAAGTCAATGCTTTTGCTTCGGTACGTCCAGAGGATGAACTGCTACTGAAGGATGCCACTATCTATGTGTCATTGGAGCCTTGTGCCCACTATGGAAAAACACCACCCTGCTGCGATCTGATAATAAAGAAAGGGGTCAAGAGGGTTGTTGTGGGATGTGTCGATCCTTTCTCAAAGGTGCAAGGTCGTGGCATAGAGCGCATGCGCGAAGCCGGCATAGAGGTAACGGTAGGCGTCTTGGAGAAAGAATGCCGCAATCTGAACCGCAGGTTCTTCACCTTCCACGAGAAGCATCGCCCTTATATCATTTTAAAGTGGGCACAGACAGAGAATGGCTTTTTAGATGATAATGGACAATCTCTTGCCATTTCATCGCCATATACAAAAATGCTCGTTCACCAGTTACGTGCTGAGGAAGACGCTATCGTAGTCGGTCATACCACATGGGAACGCGAGCATCCACAATTGAATGTCAGGGAATGGAGCGGAAAAGACCCTGTGCGATATGTGATAGCCCGTGAAAACTCTCAACTCTCGCCTCTCGACCCTCAACTCTCGACCGTACCAGATATTGACTCGTTACTTGCCGACTGCTATGAGCGACAGCTGCAGTCACTCATTGTTGAGGGTGGTGCCAAGACTATACAAAGCTTCCTTGATGCTGACCTATGGGACGAGATACGTGTTGAGACAAATACCGCCCTCCGTGTGGAGGGTGGAACAAAAGCACCGCAGCTCCCTGCGGAAGCTACGGTGTATAGTAAAGGGCAATTTGACGGTAATGTGATTACTTCCTACCGAAATCAGCAGGTATCTCACCCCATTTCTGCGTTTCCCATTTTATAATAGGCACACGGAAAACATGTGTACGCAGCCATTGCTCTGCACGAATAATGATACTGTATAATTCTGCTGTCTCTGGTGTGCGCTCCAGTTTCGTCTTACACTGCATCTTCTTTATCCACAGCATAGCATTCACAGAGTCACTGTATATCACCTTATCTTTTATTCCCTGTTTTTCCATTAGGGCAAGGGCATGTACGATAGCCAGGAACTCCCCGATATTATTTGTACCTTTCATAGGACCGAAATGGAACACCTGCATTCCTGTTGCAAGGTCTATGCAACGATATTCCATCGGACCAGGATTGCCACTGCAAGCAGCATCCACTGCCCAAGCATTGGCTGATACCTCTTGCGGTAGAGGTAATACAGTGTCGTTACGATAATCTGGCGGGTTAATTAACTTTTCCATTTCTTTTCCTTTCACCATACAACAGGAACAACAAGTTTCAGCACGATATTACGGCCCATATTGTAGATACCCATCTCCTGTGTACGGTTATTGATATCAGTGTATTTTAGTCTGCTGAGGTGGTTCTGATAAGCACGGTCAAAAATATTGTTGACCGTAAGGTATAACGATGCCCTCCTTTTTCCTTTATGCATAATGTCTGTACCAGCCGATGCGTTCAGCAACGTGTATGAAGGTGTTGCCGTCTCTGTCTGATCCTGCATATAGTAGTGGTTCTGTTTGAGATAACACTCAATATTCAATCCCAAGTAAGCATTGTTGAGCACTCGTCCATCATGTAGGAGTTCGTATTTTACTTCTGACGTCCAACGTGGGGCTGGAGTGAATGGCAGATACTTGCTCTCTTTGGGTTGGTGTAATTGTACAGCATCAACCAGAGAGAAGGTGTTATTAAAATGCAGGCAGTGTACTGGATGCATGTCAACAGACAGTTCAAAACCCATAAGACGGGCATCACCAGCATCATAACGGTATGTGGTATGTTCATCATCGAATACTTCATCTGTACGACGAGTATAGATATAGTTATCAATGCGGTTGGCAAAAAGAGCTAATTGGGCAGAAAGGAAAGAGGAAGAGTAGTCTGCGACGATATCAAACTGCCAGCTGTTCTCCGCCTTTAGGTTATTGTTACCCACTTCATAGCGGATAGTACCCTCATGAACACCGTTAGCACCAAGTTCGCTCATATTAGGAGCACGGAAACCTCTGGATACGTTGGCCCTCAGATTGAATTGGTCGGTGACATTGAATACAGCACCGATACTGCCTGAAAAACCATCAAAATGACGGTTAAAGGCCGTAAAACGCTCCTCACCATCATCAATGAGCTCCTCGCTATGCAGCTGACGACGGTCTGCACGCAGTCCGCCTGTGAGATTCCATCGACCATACCGCTTGCTGGCTGTGGCATATACTCCCATATCCGTAAGATAATATGCAGGGATAAGATATTCATCACCTTTGTTCAACGAGCGCTGGTACATTCCTCCTATTCCGAAGGCAAACTTCCAGTTGTCTGCTGTAGAAAAGAGATAACGTACATCATAATTAAGTGTGTGTAGTTGGAAATATAGCCCATATTCGTCCCTGCTCTCTTCGTATTCCTGTCGGCGGTTCTGCTGATATCCCACAAGGGCTTTAAGTGTTCCGTTGCCAAGATATATAGAGTTGTCAACCACCGCCTTATAATGATACACATGTTGGAACGGAAGAGTATGTCCGTAAGTCTTCCTGTCAGAACATGCCGATTCCAACTCTCCTGTAACTTCATCGCGCTCACCCTCGATGATTCCTGGTGAGAGATGATAATAGCCCAATATCAGATGAGAAAAACCCCATTTTCTATTCAAGCCTATCATCGTACGTGCCGCCTGCTCCTGAAACTGTGAACCTGGCACATAACCGTCACGACGGTTCTTATAGGCATGAGCCATCTTTTGGCTCCAGCGTGCATCCCATACGAAACCTGACTTATTTCCTCCAAAGTTCACAGAGTAATCGAAGAGTCCGTTATTAGTGTGATATTCCGTACTGGCCTCCGCACGCATCTGTCCTAACGGCATTATAGGCTGCGGATGGAAAATGATTACGCCAGCCATAGCATCAGAGCCGTACATCAGGCTGGCAGGACCTTTCTGGATTTCTACCGAACCCACAGCTTGAGCATCGATTTCTATTCCGTGTTCATCGCCCCACTGCTGCCCTTCCTGTCGGATACCGTCGCTGACCACTGCCACACGATTATATCCAAGTCCACGAATCACTGGCTTTGATATTCCACCACCTGTTGTTATCTGCGATACTCCGGGTTGTCGTGCCACCAAATCTATGATATTCGTCGATACTGTCGACTGCATTTCGCGCAACGACACCACACTGACTGGTGTCGGCATCTCTCGCATCTTACTGGCTCCAGTTAGACCCGTCACCACAACTTCACTCAGTCTCATATGCTGGTTAAACACATCCGTACTGTCTTTATACGTTTGTGCACTAACTGAAAATGGTAATAAGGCAAATAGATAAAATGATAAAAGAAACCTTCTTCTCATATTAGCACTATATATATCCCCCCTCCTCAAAATCGTTCCATCAAAATCCCCCTCCCTTGAGGGGAGGGGTTAGGGGTGGGGCTGTGGCCCAGTAGTATTTTTACATCCTCTCTGGCACTTCTATGCCGAGCAGTGCCATACCGTTTTTGATTGTCTTGGCAACATTACGTGCTATAGTGAGTCGTAGTTGCTTCTGTTCCTCGGTGTCTGCACCGAGAATACTATAGTCATGGTAGAACTGGTTGAACTGCTTCGTCAGTTCATAGCAGTAGTTGGCAATGCCGCTTGGCGAATAGTCCTTGCCAGCCTGCTCCACTGCTGCAGGGAAGTCGCTGAGTTTCTGGATGAGGTCAGTCTCTTTCTCATTCAGAGTACTCGGAGTATTCAGAGTATTCGGAGCTTCTTGCGCCTTGCGCAAGATAGACCTGATCCTCGCATGGGTATATTGTATGAATGGACCTGTATTACCATTGAAGTCGATAGATTCTTCTGGGTTGAAGAGCATATTCTTACGAGCATCAACCTTCAGGATAAAGTATTTCAGTGCGCCAAGACCCACGATACGGGCTATCTCCTGCTTCTCCTCCTCACTGATGCCCTCGAGCTTATTCACCTTATCTTCACTGAGGCTACGCGCATTGTCAATCATAGATGCTATGAGGTCATCGGCATCAACGACTGTTCCTTCGCGGCTCTTCATCTTACCGTTTGGCAGTTCCACCATACCGTAGGAGAAATGTACTAATTCCTTACCCCATTTAAAGCCCAAACGGTCGAGGAGTATCGACAGCACCTGGAAGTGGTAGTTCTGTTCGTTGCCTACAACATAGATCATCTTATCGATGGGGAAATCGCGGAAGCGCATATCGGCAGTACCGATATCCTGCGTCATATAAACACTCGTACCGTCACTGCGAAGGAGCAGCTTCTGGTCGAGACCGGCATCGGTGAGGTCTGCCCATACGCTACCGTCTTCTTTACGGAAGAAGAGACCTTTTTCCAAGCCTTCCTCTACCTTCTTCTTTCCTTCGAGGTAGGTGTTTGACTCATAGTATATCTTGTCGAAGCTGACACCAAGAGCTTTGTATGTCTCGTCAAAGCCGGCATATACCCAGCTGTTCATCTTCTCCCACAGGGCACGAACCTCTGGGTCACCCTGCTCCCATTTCACAAGCATGTCGTGAGCCTCCTTGATGAGTGGTGCCTCGTTCTTTGCACGCTCCTCAGCTTGATCAGCGGGTAAACCGCTTTCAACGAGCTTAGCGATCAGTTCTTTCACCTCTTCACGGTAGTGCTTGTCGAATGCTACGTAATAGTCACCGATAAGGTGGTCACCTTTCTTACCTGAAGACTTAGGTGTCTCACCGTTGCCCCATTTCTGCCATGCGAGCATCGACTTACAGATATGTATACCGCGGTCGTTGACGATATTCGTCTTCACTACGCGGTTGCCGTTAGCCTCCATAATCTGCGCCAGCGACCAACCTAAAAGGTTATTACGTACATGACCGAGGTGCAATGGCTTATTGGTGTTGGGGCTGGAGTATTCGATCATGACTAGTGGAGAGTCGAGGGTCGAGGGTCGAGAGCCGTAG
>JAFZVR010000012.1 GCA_017617725.1 Prevotella sp. | reverse complement strand
TCAAAGACGAGTGGCGCGAATGCCAATGGTGTGGCGGCGTAGGAACACCCGAATGTGAAGAATGTAAGGGCACAGGCACGAAGGTGTGCTGGAAGTGCGGAGGTGCCGGCAACTACGTTTGCAACCAGTGCAATGGAAGTAAAGTCAACCAGTGGCAGTGTCATGTATGTGGCGGAACAGGACAGGTGAAAGACGAGGCTAAGACAGTCACATCTGTATTCAAGGATGACAGTGGATATTCCGGCACTTGCACTATCAAGGTGGAAGAAGGTGACACAAAGGAGGATATCATGCGAAAAGCAACGAGAGCCCGACTTGAAAGTCGCAAGAAACAAATGGAAGCACGAGGAATAACAGTTAAATAACAAAACCAAATACAAATATGAAAAGAATTCTTTTATCATTAGCAGTACTTCTGTCAGCTGTGGTAGCAGCACAGGCGCAGAATCATGAGTGTTGTAAAGGTGAGAAGCACCAGCACGAACAGTATCAAGGACCTTGTCAGAAATGTAAAGACGCAGGATATGTCGTTAAGATAGAAGACGATAACATCTTCTCACATTGTTTTAAGGACATTGATGTTGATGGTGACGGTCTTGTGACCTATTGTGAGGCAGAGAAGGCGACAAGGCTTATTCTCGATACCGGTGGTCGCAGTAATATCATCGAAAACTACGACTTTCTGAAGTTCTTTCCTAACCTTACCATTCTGTCTGTAGGTAATACTCCATTAGAGGAAATTGACCTGCACTACCAGACGAAGCTCGAGAAGCTCAATCTCTCCAATGCCCTGTGGGTTAAGAAGATTTTCCTTGCTGAAAACTGCAAACCAGAGATCAGTGGTAAGGACGATGTGGAAATCACCAGAAAGTAACTGAAAGATATTTCTCAAACGGCTAAACAACTAAATTAAAAAAGACATGAAAAAAACATTATTCGTACAGTTGATGGCATTGAGCATCTTCTCAGTATTGATGCTATTGCCACAGAAGGCTTATGCCGGTGCAGACATCAAGTTCACAACAACAAAGGTGACGGTGCAGGACGGTTGTTGTCAGGTGTATGGCTACTTCACCAACAATGGGGATATGGCAGCAGAAATCACCAAGAGCGAGATATCTGTCACTATAAAAGATGAGAATGGAAACCTTCTCTGTTCCGGCAGTCGGACATTCGATATGGGTGGTTTATATGTGTGGGGTGGATCGCCATATCACACATATTATATCTATGACAGCAGTTTTAAGACTCCCAGCGGGAAATATTATTGGAACGTCAACTATTATAACTGGTGGAACAATGTACGACCAATCGGAATGTAATTAACATACAAACAAAACCAGCGGAGATTCCGCTGGTTTTTTATTCTATCATCCTGCCTCCGCTGTTTTTTATTCCATCATCCTGACGATCTCTGCCCTGTTGGTAATGCGGTCGTTATAGCTTACTGTGAGCATGCGTGTGCGTGGATTCCAGCTCTCGACTTTCACTCCGTGTAGGCTGTTAGCTCTCAGTACGACATTCTTGTTCATTGCCGTGTGACGGCTTACCTGGAAGGTGAAGGTATGCATAGCACCGCTTATGTGATTGTGAGGACGTGCATGCAGCGATGCGGGCTTACCGTGCCATGAGCGGTCATAGTTGCTATGTGGCTTATGACCCACCTCGATTTTTATTGCGATACCGTTGTACTTATCGTTATGCGATTTTGCGCTTGCCGTTGTTGTGATGGTCATCATCATGATAACTGCTATCACCTTTGTCATTGTCTTCATAATAGTTCAGTTTTGATTGTTAAACAATTGCCGTTGTCGGCTTTTTACGATGGCAAAGGTAAGAGCTTTGACTTTACCGCCAAACAGGATTTTCCTATTTCGCAGGAGGATTTCCCTAAAACATCATAGGGTTTTCCCACGTGTGGCAACAATGATGCAGGCTTCTACAGAGATGATATTACAATTAGTCAAATAGATAGAACATAAACTCCTCGATGTCCTGTGGATGATATGGGATGCGGTTGGTACCGAGGAAGCGACAGCCGTCCTTTGTGATGAGGACATCATCCTCAATGCGGATGCCTCCGAAATCCTTGTATGTTTCTAAGAGGTCGAAGTCAAGGAATTCTGCACAGTGACCGCTCTTACGCCAGTCATCGATAAGGGCTGGGATGAAGTATATTCCTGGTTCGTCGGTGACAACGAAGCCTTCCTCCAGTCGGCGACCCATGCGCAGACAGTTGGTTCCGAACTGTTCGAGATTTGGGCGTGTCTCTTCGTCGAAGCCTACGTAGATCTGTCCCAGTCCTTCCATGTCGTGAACGTCCATACCCATCATGTGACCCAGTCCGTGAGGCAGGAACATCGCATGGGCACCGGCAGCAACGGCCTCGTCAACATCGCCTTTCATCAATCCAAGCTCCTTCAGACGTTCTGTCATCAGACGGCAGACGGCAAGGTGCACGTCCATATATTTCACGCCGGGCTTAGCGACCTGAAGTACGTAGTCGTGACATTCCTCAACGATGCGGTAGATATCGAGCTGACGTTGTGTGAACTTCCCGTTGACAGGAAAGGTACGGGTGTTGTCGGAACAGTAGTGGTTGATGGTTTCGGCACCAGCGTCGCATAGAGCGAGTCTTCCGGATTCCAATACTGCCATTGACGGGTTGCCGTGCATAATCTCACCGTGCTGTGAGAAGATGGTGGCGAAGCTGACCTGTGCACCATAGGAGTGGGCAATGCCATCGACCTGTCCACCGACATACTTCTCCGTTAATCCTGGTTTAGTGATACGCATAGCGGTGGTGTGCATCTTATATCCTATTTCCGCCGCACGTTCCAACTCCTCAATCTCTTCCTGTGTCTTTGTTGAGCGCATCTTCACGATGGCCTTGATGAGAGCAAGTGAAGCAGCCTCTTTCTGTTTGGAAGGATGGATGCCCAGCAAATCCATGATTTGGATTTTTGTATCGTGGCGATAGGGTGGGAGGAAGTGGATGGGAGCCTCACCCCCTAACCCCCTCTCCAAGGGGCGAGGGGGAAGCCTGTCGGCAGAAATAATTGATGAGAGAGATTTCATCGGGGCAGTATTGGTCACACCTACCTGTGCTGCCATATCTGCAACGCTGTCAACAGAGCCGTACCAGACGATGTCTTCGATGTCGATGTCGTCACCGATGAGCCATTCTTTGTCGTTGTCAATATCTATAACACCCACCAGTCCGTCACGTTTCAGTCCAAAAAAGTACAGGAATGATGAGTCCTGACGGAAAGGATAATAGGAGTTTGCCGGATAGTTACACGGTGACTCATTGTTGCCAAAAAGAATGATGATGCCACTGCCAACAAGTTCTTTCAATGTCTGGCGGCGCTGAATGTATGTTTCTTTACTGAACATGGTTTATTGGAGCCTCTCCCCCCGACCCCTCCCCATAGGGGGGGGAGTTTTGATGGGTTGAGGGTTATGGATTAGTGGTTATGGGTTATTGGTTATAGTAACGCATCTGCGAGGGTGTTGAGTTTCTCTATGGTGTCAGCCTTGACAGTGGACTCCACAGTGACGATAGGCTCAATAATAGTGATATTCTTCATTGCCTCCATCGCCTCACGCATCTTCTTTCCTGCAGCAGGTGCCCAAGAGCCATTCTCGATGATTGCCACGCGACGGTTCTGGTAATTCTTGATTGCGAGGTGATGGATGAAGTCTGCCATTATAGGCATCACACCTGCATCGTAGGTCGGTGCAGCCAGGACAACACGGTCGTAACGGAATGCATCCTCAACAGCCTCGTGAAGGTCGTCGCGGCGTAAGTCGCTGACACTCACTTTTATATCACTCTTTGATTTAAGAATTTCTGCAAGCTTAAGTGCGGCCTTTTCCGTATTGCCGTGAAGTGAGCAATAGGCGATGAAGATGCCCTTATCCTCTGGCTCGTATGCGCTCCAGGTATTGTATGTGTTGACGTAGTATTCGATGTTCTCATCGAGGACGGGACCATGCAACGGACAAATCTTCTTGATATTTAGTCCTGCAACCTTCTTCAGTAAAGTCTGCACCTGTGCTCCGTATTTTCCAACGATATTGAAGTAGTAGCGGCGTGCCTCACAAGCCCATCCTTCTGGGTCGTCATAGCTCAGTGCACCGAACTTGCCAAAGGCGTCAGCAGAGAAGAGAATGCCATCTTTCTGCTCGTAAGCCATGATGACCTCCGGCCAGTGGATCATGCCGGCGGTGAAGAACTGCAGAGTGTGTTCGCCCAGTTCCAGAGTGTCGTTGTCTTTGACGGTAATAACGCGGTCAGCGGGTACTGGAGCACCAAAGAAACGTGCCATCATCTTCACTGCAGGTGCCGAACATACAATCTTCATATCAGGATATGTGTCAATCATCTCTTTGACGAGTGATGAGTGGTCGGGTTCCATGTGTTCCACGATGAGATAGTCGGGCTTACGCTCACCCAGTACCTCTGCAAGGTTCTGTTTCCATTCCTTTGCTTTGCGCTCGTCGATGGTGTCAAACACAGCTATCTTGTTGTCAATGATGACATGTGAGTTATACGAAATTCCTTCAGGAGTCTCATACTGTCCTTCAAAGAGGTCGAGCTCGCGGTCGTCGGCACCGATATAGTAGATGCCCTTTGTGATTTCTGTTTTCATATTTGGTCGTTTAGGAAATTTGTCGTTTGGTCGTTTGGGTGTTTAGGAAATTTGTCGTTTGGTCTATTCTTCATTCTTAATTTTCAACAGGTCGGGGCGCAGTCGTTTGGTACGTTCCATTGCCTGATCGAACTCCCATTGTTTTATCTTTGCCTCATTGCCGCTGAGCAGTATCTCTGGCACCTTCCATCCTTTATAGTCAGCAGGCCGTGTATATATAGGTGCAGAGAGCATATCATCTTGGAAACAGTCGGAGAGGGCGCTTTGTTCATCGCCGATGACTCCTGGGACAACACGTACAATAGCGTCTGCCATGATTGCTGCAGCCAGTTCTCCACCAGTGAGGACATAGTCGCCAATGCTTATCTCGCGTGTGATGAGATGTTCGCGTATGCGATGGTCGATACCTTTATAATGTCCACAAAGGATGATGATATTGCCTTTCATAGACAGTTCGTTTGCCACATGCTGGTTGAATTGCTCACCATCGGGACTGGTAAAAATCACCTCGTCGTAGTCACGTTCTGCTTTCAGTGCGGAGATGCAACGGTCAATTGGCTCGCATTGCATCACCATCCCTGCAAAGCCACCGTATGGATAGTCATCAACACGCCGCCATTTGTCGGTGGTATAGTCGCGTAGGTTGTGTAGATGAATCTCTGCAAGCCCTTTTTTCTGTGCACGTGCCAGGATGGATTCGTTTACGAAACCCTCCAGCATTTCCGGCAACACTGTTATAATATCAATTCTCATGCCTGCAAAGGTAGTTTTTTTAATTCATAATTCAAAATTCATAATTCATATTTTTAGGTTTTATTTGTGCAGACCGCCCTTTTTATGTACTTTTGCGGTCTCTTAATATTTTATTAACTCAAAACGACTGAAAAAATGAAACGTATTTTTTCCCTAACCACCCTAATAGTGGCAGCTTTTTTCATTGGGACAGCAAATATTACTGCTCAAGAAATACAGTTGCACAAGGACTTCGGCTCTCTTATGGACGATGAATTGTCGTCACGTCCTACGGTAACAGCTACTATACAGATGTTCAAGCCAGACAAATGGGGCTCTACATTCACGTTTGTTGATCTTGATTTCCAGCGTGACGGTATGTCTGGAGCCTATTGGGAGATAGCACGAGAGTTCAATATCACGAAGAACAAACATTGGGCAGCACATGTGGAGTATAATGGCGGACTGTCGTCCCACGAGGAAACGTGGCAGGCAACACGCTTCCAGCATGCAGCTTTGGCTGGTGGCGCGTGGAATTGGGCGAGCGGAGACTTTTCCAAGACTCTTTCAGTACAGCTCATGTATAAGTACTATTTCAAGAACCGCCACTATCAGGCTCATGCCTTCAACAGCTTCCAGCTCACAGAAGTATGGGGTATGACCTTTGCCAAAGGACTTTGCACTTTCAGCGGTTTCTGTGATTTGTGGTATAACCCGGATGTAAACGGAAAACTTATCTTCCTTACGGAGCCTCAGTTCTGGTTCAATATGAATGCTCTGAAAGGAATGAAGGGGTTCAATCTGTCGCTTGGTACGGAGGTGGAGATGTCCAACAACTTCGTGTGGAATGACAACGGACAGAATAACAAGTTCTATGTCATTCCTACTTTAGCAGCAAAGTGGACATTCTAAGTACCTAACCCCAGCCTCATCCCTAACCCCTCTCCCAGAGGCGAGGGGAACTTTGAGAGGCGAGGGGAACTTTGAGAGGCGAGGGGAACTTTAAGAGAGGGGGATTTTCAATGGATAAAGGGAGCTACATTTTTATTGGGACAGCTATGCTGAGTGCAAGGCTGTTTGGCAGATGGCCTGCAATCTTCTCTGTGCCGATGGTGTATTTTACTCCCACTTCAATAGCACCGAAATCATAGTCGATTCCCACGGGGATAGCCAACTGGAAGCGATCTACGGAAATGGCATTACCAGGATATATCACAGCATTACTTATAATCCACGGTTCCACACCAGTTTTCAGTGACAGGTGATTGGTCGCATGAATGTGCATCAGAAGCGGGAATTTAAAGATATACAGGCTGCGTAGCATTGGCTTTCGCGTTAGCGACACGCTTTTGCTCTTGTTCTCTGCCACCTCTGCCGATATGTCCTCACGAAAACGGTCGTAGGCAAAGCCTGCACCAAACGAAAGCGACAGCGACTTGTTCAGGAAATACTGTCCCTCCATACCAGCTTCCAATCCCACGCGCTTAACTGCGGATTCACCAGAGGGAGCATCGAATAATCGTGAGAAATTACCTGCTACAAACGGTTTGAACACCCACCTGGTGGTGGCTGTGGAATCTTGTGCCTGTACTGTCAAAACCATAGACAGCAGTATCATCAGTGTGATATACAGTTTCTTCATTTTAGAATAGTGTTAATTGCTCGTGTTCTGATTTTTCGCTACCATAGCGCTCCAGAAATATTTCTTCTGAGATAATTTCTATGCCTAACTCCTGTGCTTTCTTGTTTTTACCAGATGTTGACGTTACATCATTATTTATTAGGAACGAAGTACTGCTGCTTACGCTACCTGTCACCTTGCCACCCTGACTTTCAATGTATGCTTTCAGTTCGTTACGGTTCTTATAGTGATGCACATCACCTGTGATGACGAATGTCAGTCCTTCACATTTCTTTCCTGTTCGTTGCTGTTGTGACTGGCGTATCTCGATACATTCCATCAAGCGGCTCACTGTCTGGTAATTAGTCTCTTCCTGGAACCATCGGATGAATGATGCGGACTTCTCCGGTCCTATACCGTCAATGTGTGCGAAGTGGTCGGGCTCTGTGGTTTTTCGTGCCGTCTCAATGAGGGCAGCGATAGGGTAGGCACCTAACAGGCGTTTGCAAACGTCGATACCTACCATTGGGATGTTCAATGCATAGAGCAGCCGTTGTGCTTCCACCTGTCGGGATTGCTCAATGCTGCGTATGATATTTGCAGCAGAGCGTTCTCCAAAGCCTTCCAAGGATGCCATTTCGCGGATGTGTTTCCGCAGGTGGTATATGTCAGCATATTCGCTTATCCATCCCATGTTAATGAATCGTGCAAGAGTCTGCTCGCTGATGCCATCAATATTCATACCTTCTTTTGATACGAATCGTGCATATCGTTTCAACTGTTTTGCCGGACAGGACGGATTGGTACAGTGAAGTTTCCGTGTACCACTCACTTCACTCTCCACAATTGCGGTCTCATGCTTGCATACGGGGCATTCCGTCGGTATTTCCAGTTCGCCAACTTTTTCGTTAATCTTAATAACCTTGGGGATAATTTTGTTGGCCTTTATTACAGACAGGCGTGTACCCTTACCGCCGATACCCAGTCGCTCACATTCGCTGATATTACACAGTGAAGCACGCTTTACCGTTGTTCCTTCCAGTTCCACGGGTTTGAAGACTGCTACTGGAGAAATAGTACTTGCCGCGCATGACCATTCTATCGCGATGAGTTCTGTTTCTGCCGCTTCGTCCTGCCACTTAAACGCCAAACCGGCTCGTGTGGCATGATGCCCTGTAATAGAGCCTGTCTGTGCATATTCGGTGTCATCGTAGGTAATAACGAGACCGTCAACAGGGAAGAGCCCCCCTCCGGCTCCCCCCCTTAGGGGGAGTGTTGATGGTAGAGAGGTGGTATTGTCGGTTACAATAGATGTAAAAAGATCGATAGCAGCTTGTACGTTTTCTGTGGTTGGATTCTCTACAAATTCTCGTTCAACGGTATTGAAGCCCAAGCTGTCGAGCCACTCCATGCGTTTGCCGAAACTATCCTCAACTCTCAACCCTCGACTCTCGACTAATGTAAACGGAATCCATTGGATATGTCTGCGTTTCACCTCTTCGATATCTTTCAGAGTTAATGAGCCAGATGCAAGGTTACGAGGGTTCGCATAGTCTTCACCACTTTCAAGAAGGAAGTTATTGAAGTCTTCATACGAGATGACAGCCTCACCTCGAAGTACCAGATGTCCTTTGTCTGTTATTGTTAGTGGTATGCCCTTAATTGCTGCTGCCAGATGAGTGATATTCGTGCCGATATGTCCGTTGCCTCGCGTCACGACTTTTGTCAGTCGACCTCCATCGTATGTCACTACCAGCGTCAGACCATCCAGTTTCCACGATACCCATATCTGTCTGCCTTCTGCCCATTTTACTAAGTCGGCAGTTTTTTTTGTCTTTGCTAATGACAGGGCAGGGTATTCGTGTTCCTCTTTTTGTCCCTCCACATTGTCTTCTGACACCTTCTGTGTGGGGGAGTCGGGTAGTATTTCTCCCGTTTCCTCTTCCAGTCGTTGCAGTTCATCGAAACGAGCGTCCCATTCGTAATCGGTCATCGTTTCACCACGACCATTATAGTAGGCATCAGAAGCACTGTTGAGTTCCTCAACCAGCTGCTGCATCCTCTTTATCGCATCATCCATATGTATAGCAGTATGGTCTTTAAAGGCTTGAGTTTTTAAAGAAGGTCAATGAGTTTTCTATCTGCATCTGTCCAACGCAGAGTATTGAGTTTATCGCGTGTGAGCCATTTGGCATCAAGGTGTGAGAACAGCTTGTATTCTGTTTCTCCACCACGACAGAGATATGCCGTGAGGGTGATGGTGTAGTCAGGGTATTCGTGGTCAATTGCTCCAAGTTTCTTGCCCACGAAGATATCCCAATCCATCTCCTCTTTTATCTCGCGTATAAGAGCTTCGTAGTCGTTCTCGCCTTCTTTCACTTTTCCGCCTGGGAACTCCCAGAGTTCGCTTTCATACTTTTTGTGTGAGCGTAATCGCTGCATACAGAGGAACTTATCGCCGTCTTTCACAATGGCGCATACCACATTTATATGTTTCTTTTCCATAGAAATGATTGTTTTTTTACTTTGTCGACGTCAAAATTAGTCATTAAAGTTGAAAAATCAAACGTTTACATGAAAAATTATCACTGCGTAGTTGCTATTTGTCAATTGTTTATTACCTTTGTACGCCCTTACGAGGGTTGTTAAAAAAGTGCATGATTATGTACAAATCTAATTAAATATTTTTATGGTAAACTTTGTAATTCTAATTGTCACAGCTTTCGTGATCGGCTATTTCTTCATTGCCGTTGAAAGTGTGACTAAAATCAACAAGGCCGCAATTGCCATTCTCATGTGTGTTGTTTGCTGGACATTACTGGCATTAGGTCATGCCGGTATGCTGGGTAGCATACTTCCTCAAGGATGGGAACTTGGTGAGGCTATTGAAAAGAACCTCGGAGAAGCAGGTACAACGCTGTTCTTCCTGATGGGTGCAATGACAATCGTGGAGATTGTTGATCAGCACGGAGGATTCAATTGGGTACGTGGAGCGCTGAAGTCAAAGACAAAGCGTGCTCTATTGTGGAAAATTGCTTTCATGACAGCTATTCTGTCTGCAGTTCTCGACAATCTCACCACGAGTATCGTGATGATTATGATTCTTCGTAAGCTCGTTTCTGACAAGAAGGACCGTATCTGGTTTGCTTCGCTTGTTATCATTGCTGCTAACGCCGGTGGTGCATTCTCACCAATTGGTGATGTTACCACTATCATGTTGTGGAACGGAAAGATGATTACAGCACTTGGTGTTATCACGGAAATCATCATCCCTTCGTTCATCGCGTTCATTGTACCGACATTCGTACTGCAGATGCACCTCAAAGGTGAGCTCGTAGTGCCGGAAGACAAACGTGAGGCTGAGATAAGCTATATCACACAGATGGAGCGTAAACTGATATTCTGCCTCGGTGTAGGTGGTCTCTGTTCCGTACCTGTCTTCCATTCACTCACGGAGTTGCCTCCATTCATGGGTATCCTTCTTGTACTTGCTATTCTGTGGACAGTGACAGAGATTATCTATCGTCGTAAGGAAGAGCATGACCCAATGGCAAAGCGTGTGACTCAGATGTTGACCCGCATTGATATGGCAACGATCCTCTTCTTCCTCGGTATTCTCATGGCTGTTGCCACATTGTCAGAGATTGGCGTGCTGAGACATCTGGGTGAGTGGCTTGACCAAGAGGTTGGCAATCACTATCTCGTTACAGGTGCTATCGGTATCCTTTCTTCTATCGTTGACAATGTGCCACTCGTTGCAGGTGCAATGAAGATGTATGTGATGGGTGCTGCAGGTACAGACTTTGGTGTTGACGGTGTCTTCTGGCAGTTGCTGGCATACTGTGCTGGTGTCGGTGGTTCTATGCTGATTATCGGTTCTGCAGCAGGTGTTGTTGTCATGGGTCTGGAGAAGATTACCTTCGGCTGGTATATGAGAAACGTCACATGGATTGCTTTCGTGGGCTATGTGGCAGGTATCATCAGCTACTGGGCACTTAGAACATTTATCTTTGCTTAAGGACTAGGTTTCATAGAAATACTAGTTGTAATAGAGATGCTAATCTCTCAAGATAAAATAAGAAGGCTTCCCACAGGAAGCCTTCTTATTTTTACTGTAACCTCTCAACCATCAATTTTCTTCTTGTACTTCTTTCAGCTCGTAGTGAGCTAAGAATACGAGGGTGCAAGGACCAACTCCTGTTTCGTACTTCTGGATGAATGACCCGTCATTTTTGTAACGCATCAGATAACCGTTTGCAGAATAGTCTGCCCATCCACCGTCGCCTGGGATATATGATGTGATGAAGACTTCACTGGAGATAGGGTCAACACCGATGGTACCAGGATAGAAGATAGTCTTGTCTATGTCGTTAAGGAAGATACTCTCAGTATTGCTCGTCAGGTCGTATGTTTTGTATTTGAATGTTGACTGCCAGTTCTCGTCGTAGGCCTGCTCGATGAGATACAGCTTGTTTTTGTTGTATGCCATCCAGTTGGCACTGGTCAGAGGGGTGACATTATCGGATGCATTAATACGTTGTACTGTTGGTTGTACATCAAAATAGTTTCCCCATGAATCAACATATACATTATTGCCGTCTGTCAGGATAATATTAGGATTAGCTGCAACGGTGATATCTTTAACCTTTGTGAGGTCGCCAGCATTCAGCTTCACCACATTAGTCTTATAGTCGTAGATGTCATAACCAGTCTCTGGGTCTGTGGTTTTGTTGTAGGCGTTGCATACATATACAAAACCATTCACTACGGCAATGCCTTCAAGATAATTGCCGATTACATCTGACGTGTTGACAACAGTCAATGAAGAGGCATCGATTTTTGTTACCTTTCCTTCGTATGACGATACATATACCGACTTTTTGTCGGTAGCCAGTTCGCGTGGAGCATTGACTTTAATCTGGGCAGATTGGTTGGTATTGAGATTGAATACCTCAACGACATTTTCATCCGTGCAGGCGATGAAGAGCAGAGAACCACAAGCTACGGCATTGTTTGGCGTTCCCCCCAACTCTCTACCTGCCAGCGTCTTGAAGACATTATGCTGGATGTTGCCATTCTTGCCGTACGCCAGGAAATCCATACTACCATTGATTTTGTTATAGTAGTTACCTTCGTTCACGATGATAAGGTCACCAACAGCTACCGGTTCATACTTTTGTACGTTGTCATCGTCGTCGCATGAGGATAATCCTGATGCGAGCACCACTGCGCTTAGCAATGTAAAAAATAAATGTTTTGTTTTCATTGTTGTTATGGTTTAAAATTATTCTTAGTAACTGAGTATTCCTATTGTTGTGAGTTTCTTAAAGCTCTATCTGCGCTGTAATTTTCCAAGAGCGGCCAGGCATTGGATAGTTGGCGACAAGCTCATACTGCCGGTCAAAGACGTTAAGAACAGAGGCACGTAATATGCAGTGTATCTTCCTTATATCAAATCCTCGCCATAGGCTGATACTTGTTTCTGCAAATCCCCCCATTCGTGTGTCGTCATAGTGTTCGTTGGTTGCCCATCGCTCACTCATACCGCTATTTGTTACAGAGACGTTGATGTATGGATTCTGCCACCCTATGGCGATGCTCCATGTACTCTGCGGAATGTATGCTATTTGTTTCCCGTAGTGCGGTGATGAGTGGTCGGTCCTGTTCTCTGCACGTTGCAGGGAATAGCTGCCGGTCAGTTCGAAACTATGCTTCTTGTTGAGGTGATAGTTTATGTTGGTAGTGATGTCAACACCTGTTGTTCTCACCCTTGCGAGGTTCATCATGCGCCAAACAAACATATTGAACGGTATGGCAACAATCTTGTCTTTCACATCGGTGACAAAGCCATCAACGGTGAAGGCTGTCTGGAAACGTCTGTAGTTTCTGCTTTGCCAGGTGATACCTGCATTCCACTGATTCGCCCTCTCGGGTTGTAGCTCTGTTGTCCCAAAATGAAAATAATACAGTTCATTGAACGATGGCATCCGCAGTCCCTGTTTCCACATAACCCTAACATAGAGTTGTTCTGATGGCAGGAGCTGGTATGATGCACTCATTGACGGTAGTAATCTGTTGGTATGGCGCAATGGCTGGTTGGTGACTTTATCACTCACTTCCATTGCCAAGAGCTTTGCTGTGGCAGTGAGACGCTGAATATGTACCTGTGCTGCTACGGCTTGTAAGAGGCTGTGACGGTCTGGTCCGTGCAGTGCCGCAGCAGTGTTCTGAAGATGATTATAGATATAGTCGGCAGCAACACTTGTCGAGAGCCATGAGGTGGCATCATAGAGGGTCGATACGGAGGTGTATGCTTCCTGCTGCTTGTAGTGGGCACTCGTAGCTACACTTCCAGGATTGTTGTTCTCATAGTCAGAGTCTGCCCAGTCCCATTTGGCATGAGCCTGCAGGTGCCATTTATCAGTGATTCTGTTGATATAATGCAATTGTGTGAAGGCGTTACGCTCATGGAGCCGTTCATCATTCTCCTGTGTGTAATAGCGTACTATGCCTGGCAGCTTGCGTGAATTGTCGTAGTAGTATGTCTTCGCCTGTAGCTGTGAGATCCTTGACACTTTCCAAAAGACGTTTGCCTCACCGTGACCACTACTCATACGGCTGTTCACACGATGCTCGTGAGAGGTTATGGTACCATTTCGGAGTGTAAAGGGATAATCGTTGTCGGCATAGAAATACTCACCTATAGCAGTCACCGTTACCCTTTGCGAGAGTTGTTGACTGTAGAATAGGGCAGGGTTGACCGTTCCCCAGGAGCCTACAGAGAGTTGGGGTTGGGTGTTGACTCTCGACTCTATACCCTCGACTCTCGACCCTTGACTCTCGACTCTCGACCCTCGACTCTCAACCGTTAATGTTGCTGCTCCGAGCATGCTTCGGGCAGGTAGAAACAGTTGGTCGCCGTCACCCATAGTAAGGGATATACGGTCTGTGTAGTTCAGCGAATAGCGTGAGAGGTCTATCTCGCCTGTCTGACAATTGCTCATTGGAAAACCATCGTATATCACCTGCGTATGACGACTGCCGATGCCCCTTACACTCAGCGTTTTCATGCCTCCGGCACCGCCATAGTCGCGAAGCGTCACACCAGCCATGTTCTTCAGTACATCGCTGAGACTCTCTATTCCCATTGTCAACATCCTGCCGCTATTGATTTCCTGCTGTGGAGTTGCGGCATGAACATTGCGGTTGTAGGACGTCACAACATCTATGCCGGTAAGAGAGTGAGTCTTACCGGTGATGCTGTCTGTCATCGGCTGAGCCAATGCATTACAGGGCAGAATACATGCAAGAGTGAGGAACAGTATTGTCCTCATCCAGTGGTAACTTCTTAATACCATAATCAATGACCTCGCGTCACCGTCGCTCGCAGTACGCAGAGTAAAGGCTTTTCGGCAGGTCTTCTGACTTTGCCGCCAGTTAACAAGCGCCTTCCCGATATGCATTTGGGTGCTGAAAGTCAGGTATCAATAACCCATAATCAATAACCCATAACCCATCTCAGTGGCACATCGCTTGTCACCATAATGGCGGCTCACAGCTGCGGGACAGTTCGGGATTTTCACCCGATTCCCTTTTAATCACGCTGCATAGAGGTGAACCGAATGCCTGTTCTGAGTGCGAAGGTAGTAATAATTTTTAATTCATAATTCATAAATTCGTATTTTTTTCTTTTGTAGTGCGCAATACTTTTCGTATCTTCGCAGAGTGAAACGTCCGGCAATAATAAAACCCGAAGGAATAACGGAGGTGCTGCTGCACGCCTGTTGCGCTCCATGTTCGTCAGCCATAGTGGAATGGCTGTTGGCGAATGGTGTACGTCCGACCATGTTCTATTTTAATCCTAACATATACCCGAGGGAGGAATATGACATTCGTAAGAACGAGAGTAAGCGCCATGCAGAAAGTCTCGGATTGAATTGGGTTGACGGTGACTACGACCATGAGCGATGGTTGCAGGAGGTGCGTGGATTGGAGGGTGAACCAGAATGTAGACGCCGCTGCCAGCAATGCTTCACCTACCGGCTTACGGTTGCTGCTATGCAGGCAAGGGAACTCGGATTAGAGTGGTTTACTACCACTCTCGCATCATCGCGCTGGAAACGTATAGAGCAGATCAATGCCGCAGGTATTGCAGCGGAAACCGCAGTGCGTGCTCTCTCAACTCTCGACTCTCAACCCTCGACTCTCAGTTTTCCCCGTTTCTGGGCACAGAACTGGCGCAAGGGAGGACTCTATGAGCGCCGCAACCAACTCCTCAAGGAATACGATTTCTATAACCAACAATACTGCGGCTGTGAGTTCAGTATGCGGAAACAATAATCTTAAAAAACATGCAGGAAATGAGAAACTTTTTACTTACTTGTGTGCTGCTGGTTGCTACAGCTATGGCGGCACAGACGGAAGAGCCGTTTTGGTTGGGTGCTGATATCAGCGGTACAACGGAGCTGGAGGCATACGGTGTGAAGCTGTATAATAATAAAGGTGAGATACGTGAGAATACGGCCTTGATGAAGGAGCTGGGGCTCAATGCTATCCGCCTGCGTGTGTGGGTGAATCCGCGAGGCGGATTCTCCAGCAAGGAAGATGTATTGGAGATGGCGAAACGTGCTAAGTACTATGATATGGCCATAATGATAGACTTCCACTACAGCGACTGGTGGGCCGACCCAGGTAAACAGCCGATACCTGCTGCTTGGCAGTATTTCAGCTATGGTGAGATGCAATATGCATTGGCGGCACATACTCGTGAGACATTGCAGCTGTTGAAAGATAACCATATCGATGTGCGATGGGTGCAGGTGGGTAATGAGACAACACACGGTTTCCTCTGGCCTATGGGACGTGCGGAGGAGAATATGGAGCAGTATGCCGGCTTGACTGAGGCTGGATATAAAGCTGTTAAGAGTGTGTATCCCGATGCTACGGTGATAGTACATCTTGATGCGGGATGCGATCCACAACGTTATGACTTTATCTTCGACGGACTTAAGAAGTATGGTGCCCACTGGGATATGATAGGCATAAGTGTCTATCCTTTCTGGGACGTGGAAGCGAAACTGACGAAGGACTATAAGGAAACCATTAAGGCATTCACGG
>JAFZVR010000101.1 GCA_017617725.1 Prevotella sp. | reverse complement strand
TGGAAGTTTTAGCCCAGATTGATATTGGCTCACTTTTCAACTGTCAACTGTCAACTGTCAAAAATCGAGGTTTATCGTGTCCTACCCATACGGATATGGTTGACTATCACAACTGGGGAAATTTGACGCTTTACTGAAAAAGTTGCCATCAAAAATCAACTTGGCCGATTTCCAACACGAAAACGGCATTTTGTCGCCGAAAAATGCGAAAAATTTGGAATCGCCTTAAAAATGTTGTACCTTTGCAGTATCAAAATGAGAGAGAGAAGCCGTATCGCTCACAGAGAAACGCCGTATCGCTCACAGAGATACGCCGTATCGCTCACAGAGAAAGGCCGTGTTGCTCTTAGAGGGTGCTGGAAGCGGTCACAAAGCAACCCCATAGATTCACCGAAACAATCGACGGGCGGAACGTGAGAAATCGAGCATTCTAAAAGTTTTTGATTATATTAACAATTAAAATGGTGTATTTTCCCCACTTTTTTGTAACTTTGCACGCGAATTAATTAACACGCAAACAATATAAAATTAAAAATTATAAAATTATGAAAGTACGATTACTTAATCAACTAGGCCTTACAAGAAGGCTTCGACAGTTTTTAGTGCTGTTTACACTATTACTCATGCCGTTAGGTGTGTGGGCAGATTATGAGCTCTACGTCCAGTATGGAACAGAGGAGAGCAACTTTCATTCGGTATTAGTTCCTGAAAACACCACAGATGTGTTGGGCGATGGCACGATAACTTACGATGTCGATACCCATGTGCTAACGCTCAACGGAGCCAATTTGACGTGTTCATACGATGATAATGCTTTCATCTTTAACAATGGATATTGGGATGCCGAACTCCAACTTACTGTTCGTCTGCTGGGTTCTAACACCATTACTTTGGGCAACGGTTCAAGTTTTTATAATGGAAAAGGCATCACCTTCACAACGGATGAAAACAATACCGGCTCTTTGACAATCATTAAAGAAAGCGGGTGGAATGGAATCTTGTTTACAAATGGTGGTACTGCAATCACTCCAACCTACAATAACCATCTGTACTTAGATCACGACGTTGAGAGTGAATGTCTCATTCAGTGGCTCGTTTGTCCTGGACCTTTTTCATACAATGATGGCAATAATATAGTGTTTCGTTTTGGTAATGAAACAGGTAACGATGATGAAGAAATACATTACTCCATTGACTATGTGGATGAAAACCTGCAAGATGTTACCGATGCAGTCTATGATGTAAGCGGCAACGATCAGCCTTTATTAGGTCCTTGCACCATGACGTATTATATTACAGCCGGTGGCGGACAGAGTGAGACGAAGACGGCAAAGCTTTTTGGTTTAGCCACGAACTCCGTCACTACAACCCTTGGCACTCCTGTAGCCCCTCCCACAATTGTACCTGCATTTGACCACAGCGAGGATTTGATCATTACAGAAACCCAAACCCCCGCTACTGGTGTGGCCCCTGTCTACAACGGAACAACTGGGCTCATTTCGACTTCTGCCGTTGGCGAGACAACATGCTCTGTAAAATTGAGTAACTCTGTTGCCAATGGCTATGACTACCTCGTACTAAACGATAATGACGACAATCAGAAGCACGTATTCGGCAACTTTACCTTGACGGTAAATGAATTGGTGAACTTCCCCATATCAGTTGCTGGCGTTCAGGTAACAAATGCCAATGCAGGTGATGTGATGGGCGATGGAACTGACAGTTCTAATCCCACAGTGGTTTACGATGGAAATACTTTATATTTAGAGGATGCAGTAATTAACGGTGATATTGTTTATACTGACAATGAGAATCCACTCTGGATTGATATATGTGGTACAAATACAGTAAATAGAATTACATATACCGGTCAACAAGAAAACTACCTATATGTGAATCGTGCAGGAGATAACACTGCTACCCACTCGCTGACTGTTGCAGGGAACGAAACAGATGCAGCTATATCAGGCTTTGCAAACATGCCGTTAGAGACTGATTTCTACGATATTGAGCTTGGATTATACTGGAAGCCCACATTCACTGGTGACGTAATGACTTCTCTTCTTATTACAACAAATATATTTGGAGGGGAAGGAACCGTAGACTCTCCATATATCATTTCGACACCCACACAATTGGAGACTTTTGCCACTTTGTACAATGCTAGCGAACTGGTATCAGATTGCTATGTCGAACTTGGTGATGATATTAATTGCGCAGGATTGCAAGGTTTCGAACCAATAGGCACTCCAGAGATGCCTTTCATCGGCCATTTCGATGGTGCTAGTCATAAGATTAGCAACTTGTTGTACGAGGCTGGCAGCGAAGATGATTATGCAGGTTTGTTCCGTAAGGTAGGAGATGATGATGATGATGAGCCTGCTCCAGGTTATGTGTTGAATCTGACACTAGAGAACTGCACATTTGGAAATGGAAACATGGACAATGGTGCTATTGCAGGAATATTGAATAAAGGTACCATTGACAATTGTACCGTCACTTCATGTAGCATATTGAGTGAGGCTTCACAGCCATCATGTGGTGGTATTGTTGGAAGCCTATATGGCGGAAGTATCACAAATTGTACTGTTAGCGGTTCCACAATAACGGCAACCTCAGTAGCTGGCGGTTTGGCAGGCGGTATAGTGGCCTTTGCCTATGGTTCAGACAATGGTTCAGCTACTGTCAGCGGATGCCAAGTGACAGGCACTGCCACTAATCCCACGACCATCACCAGCTCAAGCAATTATGGTGATGACCAGGGGGATAATCCTACTGGAGGTATTGTCGGTCATTGTGGTGATGAATATTCCATAGTTATCAGCAATAACAAGGTTTCGGGTAACACAACTATTAGCAGTATTGATTATTACGATGATGATAATTATTTTACTTGTGCTGGCGCCATTGTCGGTGACAAAGGTAATGCTTCTTTCAGCAATAATTACTATTATTACACTGTAACGACATCGACAAAGAATGGTGAAGCTGCTGCTGTAACCAGAAACGGCTATATGCAGCGTGGTACAGGATTTGCACCATACAACTACCAACTACAACAGGAGACTGAAGATTATGACATTTTAACTGATAATGGTGCCATGCTCTATACGAAGAAGTTGACCATCGATATGGAGCATGTAGTTGAAGGAGGACCAGATGGTTGGTATGAACCATTGTCAAACTATCAAAATGGTATATTTTATCTTGTCCCTGGCCAGGAAACAAACGTAATGCTTCAATCTGACGACAATTATTCTATTACCTCTGTCTCTTTGAGTTATACTACGACAGAAGGAGGAGATCCTACTGTTGTCAATCTTGAAAACGTTGGAGAGGGTAGTACGTTTGAGTCTTCATTCGTGATGCCCGATTATGAGGCGACGCTGAATGTGGCATATACTGCAAAGCCTTCTATTTGGATTGGAGACGTAGAGGTGAGAGAAGATGGTACTTTCCCCGATTATGGCGAAACGGCATTGTTTGATGCCGATAACAAGATTCTGACATTGTACGGCATTAACTATAGTGGAGAGATTACGAGTGGATTGGACGAGCTCACAATTAAGGTGACAGGTACAAACAATCAGATTGGCAAGATTGTCAGCCTGAACCCTGAGGCCACTCTGACTTTTGCAAAGGCAAGTGCTGCTGATGCTGCTTCCTTGTCATTGAGCACGGCACAGATGGCTGTGGCAACCACCGTCATTTCAGGCTTTGCCAGTGTCGATTTCGGAGATATGTATCTGTCGTCTTCCACTCCATATCAGTACGACACCACAAATAAACTGTTGGTTAATGCCATAGCTGAAGAAACAGAAGAACTGACATCGGCAACCATCACATCGGAAACAGCTTATCCTTTGTGGATAGGTAGCATACAGGTAACAGGAAGTTCGGTAGTAAGTGACAAAATAACACGTAACGGAGTATATGAAGGAGAAGATTACGGCGTAACGTTTACTGCTGG